>JACRCH010000062.1 GCA_016219115.1 Deltaproteobacteria bacterium | reverse complement strand
GCGCAGCGTCATAAACGGCTTCATAGAGGAGGATTACGACGGGAGCCTCAATGTCGTGCACTTCCTCGAGGTCTTACGGGACAAGGTCGGCTTCTCTAAGGTAAAAGAGGCGGTCAAGAGGCCCCTTACGGGCATAAAGGCGTCCACCTACTACGGCTGCATGCTCCTGCGCCCCTTCGAGGACATGGGGATCGACAACGCCGAGAGGCCGACCATATTCGAGGACTTATTAAAGGCGCTCGGGGCCGAACCGGTCGATTTCCCCAACAAGATAGAGTGCTGCGGCGCCCACCTCGCCATGAACAACGAGGAGGTCGTCACGCGCCTTTCCGGAAATGTCATGACCTCGGCCGTCGGCTCCGGGGCCGAACTCATCGTCACGAGCTGTCCGCTCTGCCAGTATAACCTAGAGAAGAGCCAGGTCACGGTGGCCTCACAGACCTCGGGCTACTCCGGGGTGCCGGTAGTCTACTTCACGCAAATTCTGGGGCTTGCCATGGGCCAGTCCGTCGAGTCGCTCGGTTTTGAGAAGAACGTAACGGATGTGCTGCCGCTGTTGAAGAAGAAGGGGATTATTTAGTTGACTCCCCTCCCGTGGAGGGATGGGAGGATAGAAGAAGGACTTAAGTTTAAGGGTAATCCGAGAGGTCTTTATGCCAAGAATAGGCGTTTTTGTCTGCCAGTGCGGAAATAACATAGCGGCTACCGTCGATACGAAGAAGGTCGCTTCGGATATGGGCAAGCTCCTCGGTGTGGTCTACACATGCGACTACAAGTTCATGTGTTCTTCTCCGGGCCAGGAGATGCTCAAGCAGGCGATCAAGGAGAACAACCTTGACGGCGTCATCGTCTCGGCCTGCTCGCCCCACATGCACGAGAAGACCTTCAGGAAGGCCTCAGAGGCCGCCGGATTGAACCCTTACCAGTGCGAGATAACGAACATCCGCGAGCAGTGCTCGTGGGTGCACCACGACAAGACCAGGGCCGTCGGCACTTTGAAGTCCAACGACCTTACCAGGATGACGATAGAGAGGCTTAAAAGGAATAAGCCCCTCCAGAAGATAAAGATACCGGTCAAGAAAAGGGCCCTTGTCATCGGCGGCGGCATAGCCGGGATCCAGGCCGCGCTCGACATAGCCGAGGGCGGCAGGGAAGTCATACTGGTGGAGAAGGAGCCCTCCATAGGCGGCAACATGGCCCGCCTCTCCGAGACCTTCCCCACGATGGACTGCTCCCAGTGCATCCTTACGCCCAAGATGGTCGAGGTGGAACTGAACGAGAACATAAAGCTCTATACATACTCGGAGATAGAGAAGGTAGACGGCTACATCGGCAACTTCACGGTACAGATAAGAAGGAAGTCGAAGTATGTCGACGAGGAGCGCTGCACCGGGTGCGGCGAGTGCATAGAGAAGTGTCCCTTCAAGGTCGAAAGCCAGTTCGAACTCGGCCTCGCCAAGCGTAAAGTCATCTATACCCCGTTCCCGCAGTCGGTCCCTAACGTGCCGGTAATCGACGCGCCGAACTGCACCAAGATACAGAAGGACAAGTGCGGGGTGTGCGCCGTGGTGTGCGGCCCGAAGTGCATAGATTTCAAGATGGAAGACAAGGTCGTCACCGAAGAGGTCGGCGCGATAGTCGTGGCCACGGGCTACACTCTTATGCCAAATGAGAGGTTCGGCGCCTACGGCTACGGCAAGATCAAAGACGTCATAAGCGGCATGCAGTTCGAGCGCCTCGCCTCGTCATCGGGGCCGACCGGCGGCGAGATAAGAAGGCCCTCGGACGGCAAGGTCCCCGAGAGTGTCGTCTTCATACAGTGCGTGGGGTCGAGGGACGAGAAATGCGGGGTCTCCTACTGCAGCAAGATATGCTGCATGTACACGGCCAAGCACACGATGCTCTACTCCCACAAGGTGCACGGCGGCCAGTCCTATGTCTTTTACATGGACATCCGCTCCGGAGGGAAACGCTATGAGGAGTTCGTAAGAAGGGCGATCGAGCACGACAACGCCATGTATCTGAGGGGCCGTGTCTCAAGGGTCTACGAGAAGGACGGCAAGGTCATAGTCCAGGGCGCGGACACGCTGTCAGGTTCCCAGGTGGAGATAGAGGCGGACATGGTGGTGCTCGCCACGGCGATAGTATCGAGGGAAGGGGCCGACACGGTGGCCCAGAAACTCGGCATCGGGTACGACAAGTACAAATTCTACAACGAGTACCACCCGAAATTGAAGCCCGTCGAGACCGTCACTGCCGGGATCTATCTCGCGGGCACCTGCATGGGCCCGATGGATATACCGGAGTCCGTGGCGCAGGGCAGCGCGGCCGCGGCCAAGGTAATGGCGCTCTTCTCGGCCGACGAGATGGCCAGAGAGCCGATAACGGCGCTTGTCAACAAGGTCACCTGCAACGCCTGCTGGGACTGCCTCACGGCCTGCCCGTACTCGGCGATAGAGAGGGAGGCCGTAAAAAACAGGCAGGGCGAAGTCGTAAGGTGGCTCGCGAAGGTCAACGACGGGTTATGCCAGGGCTGCGGAGTCTGCGTGGCGGCATGCAGGAGTAAATCGATAGACCTCAAGGGCTACACGGACGAGCAGGTATTCGCGGCGATAAACGCGTTTTAGCCCTTACGCGCCTTCCTTTATAAAGAGGGGGTAAGGCGTTTAATCAAAAGAAGTCTTAGAGGTTTCCAGGATGAGCGGACACGCGGAACATAAAGAGACACAGGGCGGATACGAGCCCAAGATAATGGCCTTTGTCTGCAACTGGTGCACCTACGCCGGGGCGGACCTCGCCGGGACAAGCAGGATGGAGTACAGGCCTAACGTGCGCATCATAAAGCTGCCGTGCACGGGAAGGATCGACCCCCTCTTCATCATAAAGGCCTTCGAGAACGGGGCGGACGGGGTGCTGGTGTCGGGTTGCCATCCGGGCGACTGCCACTACACCACGGGCAACTACCACGCCAGAAGAAGGTGGATAGGCTTCAAGAACCTGATGGAGTTCGTCGGCATAGACATGAGGAGGCTGCACTTCTCGTGGGTCTCGGCTTCCGAGGCGATAAAGTGGGTCGACCTCATCAACAATGTCACGGACGAGATAAAAAAGCTCGGGCCGTTCATGGACTACAAGGGGCTTAAAGAAGCGGCTCCGGCAGAATAGAAAAGAAGCGAACGGGCTGAATCAAAAAAGGAGAGGCAAATGGCGAACGAGATCTCCGTCAGCGCTATTTTAATCGAGATGGAGGACGGTAGCTACAAGTCCAGTTGCCCTGACCTCGGGATAGACGCCGAGGGCGGTAACGCCGATGAGGCCTTCAATAACTTAAAAGACGCGGTTACAAGGCACATAAGGGAGAAGGGCGCCGACAATATCCAGCTCAACCCGGTAAAGTGCATGAAGTTCAAGGTGCAGATATAGGGAAGGGCCGTAGAGCATACGGCGATCAAGGGATATGGAAAACACATTAAGACAGAAGGCGAAAGAGCTCCTTGCATCCGGCGAGGTGAAGGTCGTTATCGGCTGGGGCTGGAACAGGACCAGGACCCGGACGACCCCGGTCTTCATCACAAAGTCCGAGGAGACGGACAGGCTCGTCTGGAACCCCCTTTGCGTCAACAACCTCTCGGTCTACCTCACCAGGAAGTTCAAGGACGTCCAGGCCCTGGGGAAACCCGCGATAGTGGCCAGGGGGTGCGACATAAAAAATATCGTCGTGCTCATCTCCGAGGGGCAGGTCAAGAGGGAAAATGTTTATATAATCGGCATGGTCTGTAACGGCGTCGTCTACAGGCAGGAACTCTGGGAAGGGGAACTGAAGCCGGAGATAATGCCGACCAAGTGCCACAACTGCGATGTGAGAAACCCGCACCTGACGGACTCCGTCATAGGCGGCAAATCTTCGTTCGTCCCGCCGGAGGCGCCGGCCGGGATGGTCTTCGACAAGATTAAGGCGATAGACGCCAGGGACGCTTCCGGGAAGTGGTCCTTCTGGATAAACGAGTTCTCAAGGTGCGTAAAGTGCTACGCCTGCAGGCAGGTCTGTTCGCTCTGCTACTGCGAGAGGTGCATAACCGAGAAGAACATGCCGCAGTGGATAGAGACCTCGGCGCACCCGAGGGGCAACCTGTCCTGGAACCTCACCAGGGCCATGCACCTGGTAGGAAGGTGCACCTTCTGCGGCGAGTGCGAGAGGGCGTGCCCGGTAAATATCCCCCTGAACCTCGTCAACCAGAAGATGATACTGGTCGTCAAGGACGCCTTCGACTACAGGTCCGGATACGACGAGAAGGTCCATCCGCCGATGATAGTCTTTAACCCTGAGGACAAAGAGAACTTCATAAAGTAACCCCGGCCTCTTTGCATTACCGGGTACTTAAGACAATTGAATAACCGCGGACGGCTTGAAAGACCAGTGGCTTAAGATAATCAAATGAATCCGGATAAACCTATGGCAGATAAATTACTGAAAAGAGAAGACCTCGGAAAACTCATCGGCTCCGTTGTCGGAGGCGGCGGGGTTTTCGTGGCCCCGACGATAGACGCGAGGCAGGTCGTCTTCAAGCCCGTTACAAAGGCCGAGGAAATCGTCACGGACTACATAGTGGCGAGAAACTCCTATAAGGAGTACGTCTTTCCGCAGACCGAGGTCGTGGCTGATTACACCATCGGCAAGGACGGCGTGGACCTCAGGTCCAGGAAGGTGGAGCCGAAGGAGACCGTGATATTCGGAGCCAGGCCGTGCGAGGCCTCAAGCCTTTCGGCCCTGAGGGCGGTATTTACATGGGACTTTATAGACGAGTTCTACACGAAGAGGGAAGACAAGACGACCGTGATCTCCGTCGGCTGCACGAAGGCGGATGAGGCGTGCTTCTGCACCACCGTTGCTCTCTCCCCGGAGACAAAGACGGGGTCGGATATATACCTGCTTGAGACCGAATCCGGCGATTATCTCGCCGAGGCGGTGACGGACAAGGGCAGGGCCTTTATCAAGAAGCACGCTTCCGTATTCGGCGCCGCCGGGGGAGAGAAGGCGAAAAAGCTCTTTATCCCCGAAAAGATCAAGGGGATAGACCCCGGCAAGGTGGCTGAGAAGCTTTCTGACAAGGGACACTACGAGGACCCGGTCTGGGCCGAGCTTACGAGGAAGTGCATAGGGTGCGGGGCGTGCACATTCGTCTGCCCCACATGCCACTGCTTCGACATAACGGATGAGGGAACGGCGTTCGAGGGCGAGAGGAGGAAGAACTGGGACGCGTGCCAGTTCGACACCTTTACGCTGCACGCGAGCGGCCACAACCCGCGCGACTTACAGTACAAGAGGTGGAGGAACAGGTTCAACTGCAAGTTCAGCTTCTACCCGAACAAGTTCTCGTCAAAGGGCTGCGTGGGCTGCGGAAGATGCATCCGGGTCTGCCCGGTGAGGCTCGATATAACGGAAGTGATGGAGGAGCTTTCAAAGTAGTTCATGCTGAAAAACGTCCGTCTCCGTTGTCAGGCCTGCGGACTTGAATCCTCACATACTGAAAAGTATGCTGCGGTTCAATCCCTTGTCCTTCCTGGCATCCGGACATTTTTGAGCATGAACTTAAGCGATAATAAGGACCGGTAGTGACTATGAACAACATATACTTGCCCCATCTTGTTACGATAGAGGACATCTACGAGGAGGCCCCGGACGTAAGGAGCTACAGGCTTGTCTTCAAGGACAAGGCCCTCCGTGAATCCTTCGACTTCAAGGCCGGACAGTTCGGGCTGTACTCGGCCTTCGGCCTCGGGGAGTCCACCTTCTGCATAGCATCTTCCCCCACAAGGAAGGGCTACATCCAGTGCACGTTCAGGAAGACCGGGAGGGTCACCGCGGGGCTGTCCGCCCTCTCGATAGGCGACACCATGGGGTTCAGGGGGCCTTATGGGAACTCCTTCCCCATAGAGGACTGGAAGGGCAAAG
>JACRCH010000065.1 GCA_016219115.1 Deltaproteobacteria bacterium | reverse complement strand
ACGACTACCGCCAGCTCGGAGACGGCCACCTCATTGGTAGAGTGCACTACGGTCGTCCCGTCGAGCTGCAGGAGCGTGGAGGTCGCCTGCGTGACCTTTTTCTTTGAGAAGCTCGCGTAATCCACCATAATCTCGCCCAGAAGCGTGCCGGGGCCGATGTCCTTCAAGAGCGGCACGTCCAACCCCGCGCTGACGTTCCAGCCCCTGGTGCCGTTATTCTCGCCTGCTCCGAGATAGTTCAACGTATCGGTGAATACCTCGCCCCCCCTGTCGTCCTTGAGATTGGCGATGCCGTATCTGTAAAATACCTGCCCGCCCATCTCCGCTGAACTGTTCTCCGTAAAGATAAAAAGGGAAAAGATAGATATTATTGCAAGGACCGAGTACAAGGCCTTTCTCTTCATTCCAGCCTCCCGATAAAAATGTTGTAATGACCGCTGGATCCGCCGCGTTGTTTCATCCCTGTACCTGCTTCACCTCCTTTCCTGAGAGATAAGGGCGATATTTACGCTGAAAGAGACCGGGTAATAAACCATCCCCTGGCTAAAACACCGGGGTTTTAGAATGTTGACCGGGGGCCGGGCTCAGGACCCCATGGATTACAGGACCTTAATAATAGTAAAAAGGTCTTATTGGTCTTTTTACTCTTTAAAAAAATCCCTCCCTCTTTTTTCTACACTCCACCGACGCCCTTCTTCATCATCATGCCGTCTTTTACGAGCTGTGCCATTGTCTTGCCTTTAAGTACCTCTATCATGCTCTTCTGGGCCTTCACCCAGACGGGAAGGGCCGGGCACTCTTCGTCCCTCGGGCACACCCCTTTCCCGGTAAGGCAAACATTCAAGCGGATCGGGCCCTCCACGGCCTCTACGACGTCTTTCATCGTAATGCTCCCGGAGGGCCGTCCGAGGACCAGGCCCCCGTTGGCCCCCCGGCGCGACCTTACCAGGCCGGCCCTTGCCAGGTGCTGCATGATCTTGGAGAGGTAGGTGCGGGGCATGTCCCGGGCCTCGGCTATCTCCCTTATGAGAGAGACCTTGCCTTCCGGCTGCGATGCGAGATAGAGTACCGCCATCAGCGCGTACTCGCAGTCCCTTGTCAGCTTGAGCACCTACGCTCCTCCCCTTCTTGACTCAAGACCCTGAAAAAGCGTAGTGCGCGAATGGGGATTGACTGCCTGCTTTTCGTATCCCCCCGCAATCCGGCCTCGGAAAGGCTTCATACCCCTCTTTTCGCCGCCGTCGCCTGATCCGGACGGGGCCGCCTTTGCCTGGAGGCCGGACGCGTTGCGCACCAGCCCCTTTTTAAGGGGCCCTGTATAAGCTGGAGCCCCGCCCTGACGGGCGGGGCATCTACTTTTTTGATGACATGAAACCCAAAGGTTTGAACGCCCCCGAGGGTCCATACAATTCTTGCACGAGGATATTTTGGATGATATTAGTCCTGTTTTGGTTGCGTGTCAAGAAAAAAAGAAAATTTTTTCAACGGCGGCCCGCCCGTAAAGGCGGATAGGAAGGCGGGGGATAGGGGAAATGGAGGCAGGGAGAACGGCTCATTTACTATCAGGCCGCTTAAAAAACATAAGAAGCAAGGAGTCGAGGAGTGCGGAATGAGCGTACTCCTCTTGTACGCCGCAGTGACGAACATGCATAGCGAGCGCGAGGCCCGCAGGTGTGGCTTAGGGGCCAAACGAGCGGATAGAAATAGATACTTCCTTATATGTCGAAGATTAAGCGCGGCTTGGCCGGCGGGGGAGTTTCAATGACGATTTTTCAGCGTTCTGAAACCGCCGTGGTTTTTTAGCCCCAGTGGGTTTTAATATTCTGAAACCGCCGTGGTTTTTTAGCCCCAGTGGGTTCATTGACACCGCGGATTGGACTTTTTCAGCGGCATGCCAATCAAACCTTCTCGTACGGGTCAAAGAGCTTCTTGAACTCGTCGAGGGCGAAACGGTCGGTCATGCCGGCGACGTAGTCGCATATGACCCTGTGCTCGCCCTTGCCGGTCTCCTCCAGGCGCGAGAACAGGCGCGGGGGCAGGAGCCTGGGGTTTTTAAGGTAGGCCTTGAACAGCTCCCGTATTATCCTCTCGGCCTTGTGCGCCATCCTCTCCACCCTGTGGTGCCTGTAGAGGTTGGCCAGCAGGAACTCCTTCAACTGCCGGTTCTTCCTCTCCATCCCGGGGCTGAAACGGGCTATGGGCCTGCTCTTCCTCACGTCGTCGATGGAGCTTATGCCGTCCTTTTCGATGGCATCGAGCGCCGTCTCCACGAGGTCGGTTGCCTGGGCGTTTATGATCCTCTTGACCGTCTGGTACTTCCGTATCTTGATATCCGCCCCCGCGCACTCCTCCCGCACCGCCGCGAAGTTCTCCCTCCATAGCTCCACGCCCTCAAGGGCGTCGAGCTCGATCATCTCGGAAGAGAGCCCGTCGTCGATGTCGTGGTTGTTGTAGGCTATCTCATCCGCGATGTCGGCTATCTGCGCCTCCAGGCAGGGGGACTTGTCCATCTCGTACTCTTTGTTGACGCCGGGCCTGTCGTGCTCCGAGTTGTGCTTTATTATCCCCTCCCTCACCTCCCAGGTGAGGTTCAGACCGTTGAAACCCGGATAGCGCGTCTCAAGCTCCTCCACTATCCTCAGGCTGTGTGCGTTATGCTCGAACCCCCCGTGGCCGGACATGAGTCCGTCAAGTACCTTCTCCCCGGAGTGGCCGAACGGCGGGTGGCCGAGATCGTGGGCGAGCGCTATGGCCTCGGCGAGGTCCTCGTTCAGCCCCATCGCCCTGGCCATCGTCCTGCATATCTGCGCCACCTCTATCGTATGCGTAAGCCGGGTCCTGTAGTGGTCGCCCTCGTGGTAGACGAAGACCTGGGTCTTGTACTCAAGCCGCCTGAAGGCGTGGGAGTGTATTATCCTGTCCCTGTCGCGCTGGAAAGGGGTCCTGAACGGGTGCTCGGGCTCGCTGTGCCTCCTGCCCCTGGTCTCGCCGCTCTTTGCCGCGTAGGGGGCGAGCCTCCGGGCCTCGAGCTCGACGTAGTCATATTTCGGAATCATTGACAAAACCCCCGGACGTTATAGAATATAGGTATGAAAAGGCTTTTAGCCATATCCGCGGCCCTGCTCCTCGCCTCCGGGTGCTCGGTCATCTCAAAAGAGGCCCGGAAGGACGTGGACCGCGAGATAACCGTGGACATGGCGCAGTCCGCCCCCGACCTCTACAGGGGCCGGAAGGTCCTATGGGGCGGGGTCGTCATGTCGTCCGAGAACCTCGAACACACAACCGTCATAGAGGTCCTCGAAACCGAGCTCACCCTCGATGACAGGCCGGCGGACGGCCCCTCAAGGGGCAGGTTCCTGATAGAGTCCCCGAAGTACCTCGACACGGGCATATTCAAGGCCAACGCCCGCGTCACGGTCGCCGGGACCATCAAGGGCATCGAGGTGAGGAAGATAGGCAGGATGGACTATGCCTACCCGGTGGTAACGCCGATAGAGATAAACCTCACCCCGGCCTCGGAGTACAGACGCCGCGAGATGCCTCCCCCCTGGTTCGACAGCCCCTATTACCCCTACCCGCCGTTTGGCCCGTACTACCCATACTACCCGTATCAACCCTGGTGGCCGTACCGCTATCCATGAAGGGCCTGACAGGGATGAGGGAAGGTATTCTTGAGAGAACCTTTTTATAAAAAGGTTCTCTCAAACTCTCTCCAAAAATTTTCAGTTCTTTCCCAGCTAACCCCCTTTAATTCTTGGGGGTTAGCTGGGAAACTAAAAGTCTTTGAAGGGGGCTTGGGGGAAACTTTCTACAGAAAGTTTCCCCCAAGAATACCTCCCGGCATCCTAAACCTTCGGCCCGCAGCCGTCCTTTACGCCGCGCAGGTACATTAGGTAGTCGTCGTAGTACTCGTTCATCAGCTCGTTTAAGTCTTTGCCTTCGGGGTCGATGCCCTTTTTCTGTTTCACGTACTGAAGGAACGTCATCTCAAGCCTCCGTTTTGCAATCTTTTACAAGACCCTCTGTGTTCAAGCCGCTGGAGGGGTCATATTTTTAGCGTTCTGAACCCTGCGGGGTTTAAGACGCCCCGCAGGGTTCATTTTTTTAACGTCCTGAAACGCCGTAGCTCTTAAGCGCCGGGAGATTTCAGGCTGCCTCTAAAAATCAGTTATTTTTTCTGAGGTCGAGGCAGGGGCGAAAATAAAAGCGGTCCATATATGCGAATATGTGAGCATTTTATTTTCGCCCCAACAAAGAGATCAGGAAAAAGAGCTATTTTTAGAGGTAGCCTTCATTTTTTCTATACGGTATGGCGTCTATCGCCCCGGCCTCGGAGAACCCACGAAGTCTCAGGAGGCATGAATCGCACCTGCCGCACGCCGCCCTTGAGTCCACGTAGCACGACCACGTTAGGTGGAAGGGGGCGTCGAGCTCGAGGCCGAGCTTGACTATCGCGGACTTGCGCATATGTATAAGCGGGGTGCGTATCTTTATGGACTGACCCCTGACAGCGCCCAATGCCACGGCGGCCTCGAATGCATTGAAGAAGGCCTCCCTGCAGTCCGGATAGCCGGAGCCGTCCTCCTCCACGGCGCCTATGAATATATCGGAGACGCCGAGGACCTCGGCCCATGACACGGCGATGGAGAGGAGGTGGGCGTTCCTGAACGGCACGTAGGTCGCGGGGATATCCTTCCTGTTGAGGTCTCCGATTGGCATGCCCATGCCGGCATCCGTAAGGGCCGAGCCGCCGATATCTTTAAGGTAGCCTATGTCCGCGATAAGGCGTTCTTCGACCCTGTAGAAGTCCGCAATGCCGTGAAAGGCATCGAGCTCCCTTGTCTGCGTCCTCTGCCCGTAGTTTACGTGGAGGAAGGCCGCTGGGCCCCTTTCAAGGGCGATAGCGGCCGTTACGGCGCTGTCCATGCCGCCGCTTACAAGAACTATCGATCTGTCCATCTATAAATTAAAACATAATGCCGGGAAACCCTCAACTGAAAAAATAGGGCTATAAGGCAGACCGAGACTAAAAGCCACAACCGAAAAAATCGGCTATGGAGTTGGTTGAAATTGAAACCTCTCCGGGCTTAAGACCCGAGGGGTTGCGGAACGATGAATCACCCCGGAGCAGGCTTCGGAGAATTATACGCGAAGGAGACCTCTGTTACTACAACCAGTTCTGGATAAAGAATCCTAAGCACTGGAACCGAAATTCAGGAAAGTCTGAAAAACCGCTTGACACGAAAATATGGCTGATGTATAAGTAGATATATATACACTTATAATATAATGAAAAAGTCTGCTGAACTTTTTAAAATACTCTCTGTTGATAAGAGAATCGAAATAATAGAGCTTCTAAAGAAGGGGCCTATGAGCGTTAATGCCATCGCGGATGTTTTGGGAATTACGCAGTCGGCTGTCTCGCAGCATCTCCGGGTATTAAAATCCGCCGGTCTTGTTAGAGACGAGCGAAAAGGTTATTGGATATATTACTCTTTGAACCGTGAAACCCTTGAAAAATGCAGACAGAGGCTAAATAGGATCTGCAGTTGCGGATGCTTAAGCGGCAATCAGCCAAAGACCGGAAAGTGATAAAAATTGCCCTTTTTTTACCCCTTGCATATAAGTATATACGCATATTCTTATTTTATAGAAAGGAGGTGAGAATATGGGCCAGGAACCGGAAGGGAAAGAGCATCCAGTTTCAGAGAAACCTCAGTCACCGGGCAGCACTCAAAGAACCTGCGGATGCGGTTGCATCCCGCCTGTAAAGGAAAACTGATGGAATTTGCTCTATGGGGGCGGCTGTACCAGCCGCCCCTGCTCTAAAAAAGTTAATGGGGGACGAAAATAATGGATATTATCGCGATTTTGTTTACCTGGCTTCATCTGCTTTCAGTGGTTATCTGGGTCGGGGGGATCATATTCATACTCTACATCGCAATACCTTCTTCAAGACAGGCGCTTGGCCCTGAGGCAGGCAAATTGATGGGGGAAATCTCCAAAAAATTTACGCCGGTTGCAAACTATAGCATTCTCTTAATTGTAATCACCGGAGTGGTGTTAACCTGGATAAAGGGATATTTTAGCGGGAGCGCCTCTTTTGAAGGCGCTAAATCCATTACCTTGTATTTGAAATATCTCCTCGCTTTAATAATGATAGGCATACACTTCTACAGGGGACTGGTGCTTGCACCAAAGATTACAATGGCAGAACCCATGCAGAAACCAACCCTGCAGAAACAATCATTGGGTCTTGTCAAAGCAAACCTGTGGATAGGGGTAATAATACTGCTGTTGTCAGTTGCCATGCGTTTTTAAAGGCAAATCTATTGATATTCATAAAAAAAAGGGGCTATTCTGCTGAAGTCGACCACTCATTCCGGTCATTCCGACCACCTGTCGGAGCGTAGCGACGCTGGTCTTATACATCCTAACCTTATTGGTCGCTTTGAGTCAAGTTCGCCCCATCAGCCGAATATCCCGTCTATTATCTTGATGAGGGCTTCGTTGAGGGGGCGGGCGGTGTCTATCTCAAGGCAGGGGCCCTCGACGTGCTCGTAAGAGGCCTTCTGCCTCTCGTAGACCTCGACGCCCGCGTCCGATATCGCACCGGGTTCTTCGAGCCTCTTTAATAGACGTTTTCTTATCGTCCCATCGTCCGCCGCGCACTCGATGAGGTGGAAGGAGGCCCCCGCCTCTCTT
>JACRCH010000003.1 GCA_016219115.1 Deltaproteobacteria bacterium | reverse complement strand
CCACCTCAAAGGCGATGGCCGGGGCCGTCTCAACCGCCGTGGCCAAAGAGATAAAGAGGCTCAAGAGGCGCGTAATCGCCGAGGCATCCATAAAGGACTACGGCGCGATAATAATCGCCCGTGATCTGAGTGAGGCGGCGGGGATCTCAAACAGCATTGCCCCTGAACACCTCGAACTCTTCGTCGAGAAGCCCTTTGAGCTTCTGGGCGAGATACGCAACGCCGGGGCGGTATTTTTAGGCTACCACACGCCAGAGGCCGCCGGAGACTACCTCGCCGGCCCCAACCACACGCTCCCAACGGGCGGGACCGCGCGGTTTTCATCCCCGCTTGGCGTAGAGGACTTCATAAAGAGAACGAGCATCATAAGTTTTTCCGAAAGGTCTATCGACGCCCTCGGCGCCGAGGTCAAAAGGTTTGCGGATATAGAGGGGTTAGAGGCCCACGGCAAGAGCGCCTGGATAAGGTTAAAGAAGAAAAGATAATTTCAATCACAAAATTCTATGTAGCAAGTTAGCAGGGTTTCCTTATAAAAACCCTCCCCCTCGATGGGGAGGGGAGGCTTAAGGAGATACCCCGGAGAAAAGCTCCGGGGTGGTTCATTGTCTGCCGCGTCTGATTCGCCGAGGCTTTTCGCAGAGTTTTTGAAGGCTATACCAACGGACTCCACGCTGGCCTTGGCTCGCTGGGAGGGTTCATCAGCAGCGTTTTTTTATTTTGTCTTCCATACACACCGAAAACGCCCGGCAGGGCGTAAAAAACTCTTAGCACAAAAGAGGCCCGATGGCGAGGAAAGCTAAGTTATCAAGAAAGACCAAAGAGACCGAGATAACGGTCGAGATAAACCTTGACGGCGGCGGCAAAGGCGACATCAAGACCCCGATCCCCTTCTTCGACCACATGCTGACCAACTTCTCAAGGCACGGCCTCTTTGACCTGAAGATACGGGCAGCGGGTGACATTGAAGTGGACCTCCACCACACGGTGGAAGACGTAGGGCTGACGCTCGGCGAGGCCGTAAAGAAGGCCCTCAAGGACAACTCCGGGATAAAACGCTGCGGGACATCGAGCGTGCCGATGATGGACTCGCTCTCGACCGTAGTCCTCGACATAAGCAACAGGCCGTACTTCCAGTTCAACTCAACGGAAGGTTCCTTCGCGGTAACACATGGAATCTTTTCCGCAGGGCCCGAAGGCATGAAAGAGGCTTTCGATATCGGTTTAATGAAGGAGTTCATGAAGGCCCTTTCAAATAGCGCCGGTATTGACCTCCATATAACCGTTCATTATGGTCAAGACGTCCACCACGCGATAGAGTCGATCTTCAAGGCCCTAGGAAGGGCGCTTAGTGCGGCGGTAGCGAAAGACCCGAGGATAAAGGGCGTGATGTCGACGAAAGGCAAACTCTAGGACGAGCAGGCCCGGGAATGAACCACCCCGGAGCTTTTCTCCGGGGTATCCCATTAACTCCCCTCCCTTGATGGGAGGGCTGGGCTCCCGTTGCGCTCTTCCGATGCAACGGGAAGCGGGGAGGGTGAAAACATTTCTTCACCCCCACCCTACCCTCCCCCATCGATGGGGGAGGGTTTTTATAAGGAAACCATCTAACTTGCTACAGGGAATTTTGTGATTAAAGATCCGGGGCGTGATAATACCATGATAGCCATCATAGATTACGATATGGGAAACCTGAGGAGCGTTGAGAAGGCCTTCGAAAAAGTCGGGGCCGAGGCCGCGCCAACCAGAGACCCCGCCGTCATCCGGGACGCAAGCCACATAGTGCTTCCCGGAGTGGGCGCGTTCAAGGACTGCATGAAAAACCTCGAGGAGTACGGCCTCATAGACCCACTCCTTAAAGGGATCGCCTCGGGCAGGCCGTTTTTGGGCATTTGCCTGGGCCTGCAGCTCCTCTTCGAAGAATCCGCCGAGTTCGGCCGCCACAGGGGGCTTGGCGTCATAAAGGGCAAGGTCGTCCGCTTCCCTGAGGACAGGAAGAGGAAGGTGCCGCACATGGGCTGGAACGAGGCGAAAAAGCGCAAGGAGTCGAAGCTCTTGAATGACATCCCGGACAGCTCTTTCTTCTATTTCGTCCACTCCTACTACGCCGTCCCCGACGACCCTTCCGTGACCCTGACCTCCACGGAGTACGGGGTGGAGTTTACCTCCGGCATAGAGAAGGACAATGTGATGGCCTGCCAGTTCCACCCTGAAAAGAGCCAGCGGCTGGGGCTCAGGATATTGAAGAACTTCAGCTCCATGAGGTAGGGATGATAATAATACCGGCTATAGACATAAAGGACTCCAGATGCGTGCGCCTGACGCAGGGGCGGATGGATTCGGAGACGGTCTACTCGACCGACCCCGAGGAGGTGGCCCGGAGATGGGCCTCGGCGGGCGCGAGCCTCATACACCTGGTAGACCTTGACGGCGCCCTGGAAGGGAGCGCCAGGAACTACGGTGTCATCAGGAAGATAGCCTCTTCCGTCGATGTCCCGGTCCAGATAGGCGGCGGGATACGGGATGTAAAGACGGCGGAGACGTACCTCTGCACCCCCGGGGTCAAGAGGATCGTCATCGGGACCGCCGCCTGCGAGGACCCTGATTTTTTGAAGGCCCTCACGAAGAAGTACCCGAGAAGGATCGCCGTCGGCATAGACGCCAGAGACGGCCTTGTAGCCATCAAGGGCTGGGTGAAGGTGACGGATCAAAAGGCCGTGGACCTCGCCAGAAGGCTCGAGGGCTTCGGGGTGGCCTGCATCATATATACCGACATCTCAAGAGACGGGATGCTTATGGGCCCCAATGTGGAGGCTACCCGTGAGCTGGCCGACTCCGTGAAGATCCCGGTCGTCGCCTCCGGAGGCATGTCTTCGATGAAGGACATAGAGGCGTATAAAAGCGTACGGCTTGAAGGCATAATAATCGGAAAGGCCCTGTACGCCGGCAATATCGACCTTAAAGAGGCGATAGCCGCCACAAGGGGGCTTTAAGGGCGGCATGCTGACAAAGAGGATAATACCCTGTCTTGACGTCAAGGACGGGCGGGTCGTAAAGGGAGTAAGCTTCGTCGGGCTCCGTGACGCCGGAGACCCCGTGGACGCGGCCAAGGCGTACGAGGAGCAGGGCGCAGACGAACTCGTCTTCCTCGACATCACCGCCTCGCACGAAAAGAGGAAGACCATACTCGATGTCGTCGAAAAGACCGCTTCCGAGGTCTTCATGCCGCTTACCGTGGGCGGCGGGATAAGGACGCTCGATGACATAAAGGAGTTACTGCGGGCCGGGACCGACAAGGTATCGATAAACACCACGGCGGTTGAAGACCCGGAATTCGTAAGGAGGGCCTCCGAGAGGTTCGGGTCCCAGTGCATAGTGGTGGCGATAGACGCCAAGAGAAAAGATGGCGGCGGCTGGGAGGTCTACACCCACGGCGGGAGGAAACCCCGGGGGCTGGACGCCGTAGAGTGGGCCAAAAGGGTCGAGTCCCTCGGCGCAGGAGAGATACTTCTGACGAGCATGGACAGGGATGGCACGAAGGACGGCTACGACCTCGCCCTCACCAGGCGGGTCTCCGAGAGGACCACGATACCGGTCATAGCCTCCGGAGGGGCTGGCACCCTTGAGCATATCCGGGAGGCTTTCACCGAGGGGTTGGCCGACGCGGCTCTGGCGGCCTCCATTTTCCACTTCGGGGTATTCACCATCCCCGAGACAAAGAGGTACCTCCGGGCCAGGGGCATACCGGTGCGCCCCCCGGACAGATGATGGGACATCCCGGACACTCCGCTTTTTTAAAATTCATAATATTTTACAAGACCGCTATGGGGCTTACGGAGCTGGTCATCTCCGTGGGCCTCTTCCATTTATTCGGCCGCGACCTCGAAGTGGCCTTCACCGGGTTCGCCCGGTCGCTGAAGTTCGACACCGAAAACCGGCTCGTCGGCGCCGCCATCAAGCAGGCGGGGATGATCGGCAACAACACCCTCATCGGCATCACGATAATACTCTTCGCCTTCGGGGTATTGAACCTGATAGAGGCCTGGGGGCTCCACAGAAGGCAGCGCTGGGGCGAGTGGCTTACCGTAATAGCCACCTCACTGCTCATCCCGATCGAGATATACGAGATAACCATAAGCGTCACGGTCTTCAAGGTCTTTCTCCTCGTGATGAACGTCATAATCGTCTACTACCTCGCGAAACACAAAGAACTCTTCAAGAAAAAACGGCACAGAAGAGCACATCACGGCGTCTGAAAAACCGTTAAAAACCAAGCTGTTAAGAGATAAGCTCCCTCCCCCGCCTTTCTACGCGCTCTCTTTGACGGGGCCTCTTGGAGGGGGTCGCTCACTGGCGCAGCCTCCGGTGAGCAAGCTTACCGGAGGCTGCGGGTCAATTAATGAACCACCCAGGAGCAAACTTTAGGGTATATCCTTAACCCTACCCTCCCCCTCGATGGGGGAGGGTTTTACAAGGGCAAGCTACAGGGAACTCCAAGTTAAAAAGACTTGATTTAAAACGCTAAAGATAGTATAAATTCTTTTTGCTTTATTTCGGACCCCGCCCCGGGGGCTCTTCGGGGAAGATACGAAGGCGGCCATGGGGGCCGTCTAAACTAAATCCTTGTCCCGTAAAAACGGGACATACCCGCTCAGCGGGGAGCCAAAAGGAGGAACAATTGGACACAAACAGGTACGAAACAGTCTGCATCGTGAAGCCCGATGTAGGGGATGAGATCATCAAGGGTATCATCCAGAAGGCTTCCGCCGCCGCCGAGGCAAACGGCGGCAAGGTGGTAAAGGTCGATGAATGGGGAAGAAAGAGGCTTGCGTACCCCATCGGGAAGAAGAACGAAGGCTTCTACTTCGTCATGGAGTACAACTGCGCCCCTGAGGCCGGCAAGGAAGTCGGCAGGCTCCTGGGGCTCAACGAGGACGTGCTCCGCCACCAGACGATAAGGCTCGATGAAGAAGAGCCTAAAAAAGCGGCGGCGGCTGAGCAGCCGGCACAGGGAGGTAAGGCATAATGGCTACCGAAAGACGCGAAAGACCCGACCAGAGAGAGAGGCGGCCTTATCAGAAGAAGAAGGTCTGCCGTTTCTGCAAGATCAGGGGTTTTACTGTTGACTACAAGGACGCCAAGGCGTTAAGGCCCTACATAACCGAGAGGGGCAGGATCGTG
The DNA here is from genome assembly GCA_016219115.1 of Deltaproteobacteria bacterium. Lineage (GTDB taxonomy): Bacteria > Desulfobacterota > GWC2-55-46 > GWC2-55-46 > GWC2-55-46 > JACRCH01. Next base: position 3,038 of record JACRCH010000003.1, on the reverse strand, counting down.
CCCAGGAGGATCTCCGGCACCTGCGCCAAGCACCAGAGGGTGGTCTGCACCGCCATAAAGAGGGCCAGGAACCTGGCGATTATCCCGTTTACTGCCACCAGCATATAAGAGATCATAAAGGAGCGGCGTGTTATGATAGTGTTACTCAAGAATGAAGTCGATAACCTCGGCAGCTTCGGCGACAAGGTAAGGGTCGCCGAGGGTTACGCGAGGAATTACCTTATACCCAAAGGCCTGGCGGTACCCGCCACGCCCGGCAACATGAAGCAGTTCGAAGCCGAAAAAGAGGCGTTTCTTAAAAAGGCGCAGCTTACGCTTGACTCCGCGGAAAAACTCAAGGCCTCCCTCGATGGCGTCACTCTTAACTTCGCGAGGAAGGCCGCCGAGGACGAGAGACTCTTCGGTTCGGTCACATCCCACGACATCGAGGAAGCTCTCAAGGCAAAAGGCTTCTCGGTGGAGAAAAAAGACATCCTCCTCGGCGAGCCCATAAAGCACATCGGCCGGAACACGGTCACTGTAAAGGTCCACTCCAGGGTGACGGCTGACATCACCGTCGATGTGGTAAAGGAATAGAGAATCTCCGGGCTTGATAAAACCCGGGGGGTTTTCTACCGTAACTTCAGCACAAACCCCTATCCGTCTCCATTGCCGGCGCGCTCTTTCGCGCGCCGGCAATGGTAAAACGGCCCTCTACGATGGTCTTATGGCGCTCCGTGTTCAGAAAGAAATTAATCACAAGGTCCCTCCGCACAACCTGGAGGCGGAGCAGTCTGTCCTGGGGGGGATACTCCTTGAGAAGGACGCCATAACCAAGGTCCTCGATGTCCTCTCTCCCGACGGGAGTGATTTCTACCACAGCGCCCATGCCCGGCTCTTTAACGGCATGGTCAACCTCTTCGAAAAGAACGTCCCGATAGACGTCGTAACCCTCGCTAACCTCTTCAAAAACTCCGACGATCTCTCTTCCGTAGGCGGCATCTCCTACATCGGCGAGATAGTCGAGGCCACGCCAACGGCCGCCAACATCACCTACTACGCCAGGATCGTCCGCGAAAAGTCCCTCTTAAGGCGCATCATAAACGCCTCCACAGAGATAGTCACGAAGGGCTACGAGGGGGTGGAATCGGCGGATGAGTTCATAGACGACGCCGAGCAGAGGATATTCCAGGTCTCTCAGGACAGGGCGAAAAAGTCGTTCTACGCCCTCAAAGACATCATAAAAGACACCTTTGAGACGATCGAACGGCTCTACGAGAAGAAGACCCATGTAACCGGCGTCCCTACCGGCTTTAAGGATTTGGACAAGCTCACCTCGGGCATGCAGCCCTCCGACCTTATCATCATAGCTGGACGGCCCAGCATGGGCAAGACCTCTTTCGCCATTAATATCGCCGAGAACACGGCCATAGACAACGCCAACCCTGTGGCCGTCTTCTCGCTCGAGATGAGTAAAGAGCAGCTCGTGCAGAGGATGCTCGCCTCGCGCGCCAAGGTAGACCTCCATAAGTTAAGGAGCGGGTACCTGAAGGACGAGGACTGGGGCAGGCTTACCACGGCCGTGGGCGCGCTCTACGACGCGCCCATATTCATCGACGACAGCCCGGCCCAGTCGGTCCTTGAGATGAGGGCCAAGGCCAGAAGGTGGAAAAACGACCTCGGCCTCAAACTCATAATAATAGATTATCTGCAGCTGATGCGCGGCAGGCGCGCCGACAACCGCGAGCAGGAAATATCCGAGATCTCAAGGTCCTTGAAGGCGATGGCAAAGGAGCTTCACATACCGGTCGTCGCCCTCTCGCAGCTCTCCCGTATGGCCGAAAGGAGGGAAGGCAGCCGCCCGATGCTCTCGGACCTGAGGGAATCCGGCGCCATCGAGCAGGACGCCGATGTCGTAATGTTCGTCTACAGGGAAGTCGTCTACAAGCCCTGCGAGTGCCCCAAGGAGCTGTGCACCTGCGGGGTGAGAAGAAACGCCGAGATAATAGTGGCCAAACAGCGTAACGGCCCCATCGATAATGTCCACCTGACCTTCCTGAACGAATACACCCGGTTCGTCGACCAGGCCCCCGGAGACATGGAAGTACATAGCGAGTGGGTGGAGTAGGGGTAAGCCTCCAAATAATATGCAAAGATGCAGTTATAGGCGTGGAGAATGGGAGTGCCCTGAAAATACCTCAAATGGGGACAAGTGTATCTTCCATCGTGACACATCTAAAGATATTAATGAATTAGAGAGACGTTTCATCGCACGCCTTACCGATAAAGCAGAAGACCCGGTTCGTTTTGACGGTGCAATATTCCCTGAAAGCAATATTTTTAGAAGAACTTATGAAAAAAGTGTTTCATTTACTGAGGCAATTTTTTCGAAAGGAGCAGTATTTGGAGGAGCTAAATTTTTAGGTGAAAAAAGTTCTTTTGAAGGTGCCAGATTTAATGGTGATGCAGATTTTATAGATGCACAGTTTGAAGGAAAAAAAATCATTTTCAAATTGGTGCAATTCCTTTATAAAACCAATTTCAATAAGGCCAAATTTATTTGTGAAGAAATAGACTTCTCTAATGCTAATTTTGGTTCAAATCAGTTCACCATTTTTGACGAGGCTTTATTAAATTCAAATACAACTTCCTTTGCGGGAGCAACCTTTAACAGTCCAACGACTTCATTTGTTGGTACCCAGTTCTGCAGTAAGAAAGAAATTAAGGCTCTTCGCCGTTTTATGTGGGTAAATTTTAACCCACGAGTCCTTTTTCAGCCTTGTCTGGCGCGGCTTTTCTGCATTTAGGGCTCTTTGAAAACTTGACACGTTTAGCTTGAGGGCGGTAAAGTCTTCGACATGAAGACTAAGACCTCATTCCAATCCCTCTATAATCATCCCGGTTTTCGGGCTCTGGCGCGCTTCAAGAGCGGCGTTAAAGGAGACCAGAAGGCCCGCGTGGTGCAATTGCGGCGGCATCAAAAAAAACCATTTGTTCCGTTTGCGGAAGATCGTTTCGTCATTTCTACGACCGGCGCCAGCATAGGGTCAGAGATTTGG
>JACRCH010000061.1 GCA_016219115.1 Deltaproteobacteria bacterium | reverse complement strand
GGTCATCAAGTCCTGTACCCTTGTGCTTAAGGTCCCGTACGCGGTCCTGGCCTTCTCAAAGGTGGTCTTTTCCGTAGTGAGCTGCGTCAACGATATCTTCTGAACGCCGACGAGCTGGGTTATAAGGCTCTGGTAATCGATGTTGCTGACCATGCCGCTGGTAGCTGAAATAGTCATGGCAAAGCTCCTTTGAAACTCACAATGAACCGCCCGCAACAAGCTGCGGGGTTTCCGTTGGGGGATCTGTTTTTATATGCGCGGCAATCCGCGCTTAATTAAAATTCTCCGCCATGAATGACAGAGAATTTTGATGGTATGGAAAGATCATTTGTATTTGCCAGCCTTGACCCGCCGCTAAAGCGACGGGATTGCGGCTGGCACACCCATTCAACCGGAAGGAAATATTAAAAGGGGATACACTCACAGCCGGATATCAGGTCTCCGTCTTGAAGAGGACGCCTATCAGTTCAGTCATCCTCTCCCTGATGGACAGAATCTCCTCGGAAGGGATCTGTCTGATCACCGTCTGGGTATCGGGATCGACGATCTTTACGACGACATCCCTGGAGTCTTTCTTTACCTCCAGCCTGAGTTCGGTGTTGAGCCTCTTAAGGAGTATCTGGACCTCTGTGGCGGCCCGGTCCACTTTTTTAGGGTGTATATCCTTTTTCGCCTCGACACGGGCCTCGGTCTTTTTCTGCTCTACGGCGGCGCCGTCCGCATTGTGGCCGGGGGTGCTCGGGCTTACCGGTTTAATAGCGAAATCAATGCTCATAATTCCTCCTGAGGATACGGCGGGGAACATCTCCCCGCCGTATCCATAGGCAGAAGGTTAGACACTGCTATCTCAGGAGCGAAAGAGCGCTCTGGGGAAGCGTGTTGGCCTGGGCAAGCACCGAGGTGCCGGCCTGTACCATGATCTGGTTCTTTGTGTACTGCGCCGTCTCATACGCGAAGTCAGCGTCCCTGATCCTTGATTCAGCCGCCTGGTAGTTGGTGAATGTCACCTGGAGGTTAGAAAGAGCGGCTGAAAGCCTGTTCGTCGAGGCGCCGTATACCGCTCTGGCGTCGTTGATGGCCTTCAGGGCGGTGCTTATGGTATCGATGGCGCTCAACGCCCCGGTCTGCGAGGCGAGTATGCCGGATGAAAGGCCGAGGCCTACCGCGGCCGTCAAAGCCATCAATGATACCGAAAGCTGGTCGTTCGCCGTGTTCTTGAAGCCTATGTACATCGTGAGGGCCGAGGTGCTTCCGTTAAGGAGCTTGTAGCCTCCGAACTCGGTCGTGTTGGCTATCCTGTCGATCTCGCTCAGGAGCTTGTCGTACTCGTTGCTGTAGTAGCCCCTTGTACCGCTGTCGAGTGTGCCCTGCGCCGAGCTGGCGGCAAGCTCGCTCATCCTTGTCACGATGTTGGTGATCTGCTCGCCGGCCTTGTCGCTTATTTCCATGGCGCTCGCGCCGTCGTTGATGTTACGCATCGAGGCCTGGATCATCCTGGACTGGCCCTTTAACTGGTCGGCCCTGGCGAGCCCCGCGGCGTCGTCGGCTGAGCTGTTGACCCTGTAGCCCGATGACAGCCTCTGTACGCTGACCTTAAGCTGGCTGCTTGATACTGAAAGGTTCTGCTGCGCGATGAGTGATGCGATGTTAGTGTTGATTGCAAGTGACATGTTATTGTACCCTCCGTAGTTTTTAAATTCGGCATCCGTGCCGTTTTGGTTTTGAGTTCGGTCCCGGCCTTTTGGTCATCCCTCCTTTTCGGCCATACTAACCTCTCTCACATCTATTATCGGAAGCGATAATAGAAAACTTTAGCGTAAAATCAGGCCGTGTGGCGCCTGAATACTTTTTCCTCCATCTCCGTGATCAAAGGCGCAAGCTCATACTCGAGGATATCCGCCATGAGGACCATGTCATTGGAAGACCTGGCGGAGTTAAGCTCCTCAAGGCGCTCCATGAGGGACTTACAGTAGACGGCCGGGGTTTGCTTAAACAAATCAATGTCATACCTGCCAACGCCTTTTGTCAGCGCGTCCATGGTCTTAAGTACCTCGATAAGGCCCTCGAATACAGACGCAAACAGGCCCTCAGCGGACTTCCTCCCCATCCTCAAGTCCGTTGAACAGGCCGGGATATTATCCTGTATGAACCGTATGTACTCCCGCAGCGTTTCTACGCCGCCGTGCGCGAGTACCTCTACCTGGACAGTCGTAAACCTGAAGTCCGAGTATTCCGAGATCGGCTTATGGAGTATGGGGTCGTTCCTCCACTCGGATAACCGCTCCCCGTTCACCCGCATATCCATGATGCAGAGCCTCAACTCCAGGAGCTCCTTTTCAAGCGCGTCTACCAGTTCCTTTACGGTCGAGGTCCCCTCAGCGTCCTCGACGTCAAGCTTCTTTCCGTCAAGATATATATCTGTCATCATACGGCTCTCCTTTTTCCGCGTATAGCCCCCGTCCCGTGAGAGTCATGCGTGCATGCGCAGTCGTCGCATTGATGGACGCCGGACGGCGAACAGCACCCGTTCCCAGTGGCGGACGCGGAGGACCTGCTCTGTTTAAGCGTCTTTATAGTTTTGTCGAGCACGGGGCGGTACTTCCTGCACATCGCGACTATCTTCGTATAGGAGGCACGGATGTCGTCGAGGGCCTTTTTGAACCGCCCGGAGTCGTTTCGCTCAGCGTCATCCCTCAGATCGCTCTTGAGGTTGTAGGTATTCTCCACGAGGGACTCCCAGATAAATGAAGAACCGCCTGCATCGAAAAGCCTCTCCTCGAGGCGTTTTATCCTGTCGGCGTTCTTCCGTAGCTCGGGGGAAAGCCCGTTCTTCTCGAAGAGCCTTTTCGCGGCCCGCACTTCCTTCAGGACCACCGCGGCGATACCGTTCATGTTCTTCAAAACCCTCTGCATATCTTCAAAGGACGCTATGAGTCCGTCATAATCCACCGCCCTTCTGTCCGTAACGGCCGTGCTTATGACGCCGTCGAGGTCGACCTCTTTGTGTACGTACCTGTCAAGCACGTCCTTGAGGGTCGTATGCTCCATCCCCTCTATATAGGCGCCTCCCTCGGTAGCGTTTATGACCTTCACGGTGTTGCCCCTCTGTTTGAGAATCCCGATATAACTCTCGAACCACTGGTGGAATGTGACCCAGTCGAATTTGCTCGGCACGGGTTTGCCGTTCAGACCCTTGAGCCACTGGAGGTTAAAGCAGCTCCTGGCCTTTTCCTTCAGAGTGACGTAATCTTCTTCGATCGAAACCGTCCCTTTTTCGCGGTCTATCTTCACGTCCTGCGATATATAGACGCCGCCCGGGGCGTGGGTCTCGTTCTCTCCGAAGCACAGGTCCTGACCGATGAAGACGACCGGGTCGCACCCGAACATGATCCCTGCGTCGAGGGCCGCCGTCGTGACGCTTCCACCGCTGGATAACATATACGCGCTGCCCCAGAGCCTGGCGTGCTGCGCGCTCAAATACATGTATGGGTTGAAGAAGACGAACTTGTCCTTTACTTCCCTCGAGAACATATCGGTGTGCGAGATCTCGGCAAGTATGAGCCTTGTATTCATGTCTTCCTCGCCGTAAGTGAAGTACTCCGGGAGGTCCACCTTCTCGGAGGCTATTATGAAATCCGGCACCACGCCGTACTTGAGAAGCGGCTTGTAGGCCGTTATAGCCGCTACAATTACGGCCTTACCCTTGAACTCCTTCAGCAGTCCGGCGTTTTTCTTAAGCGACGGTCCGGCCCCGACTATCACCAGCGGGACCCCCTTCAACCTGTCCCTGAGAGAATCCAGAGGCGGATACTCGGGGAGATGCCCGATGTTGTCGAAGTAATTCTCGATCCAGATGAGGCGTGATTCTATATCGGTCTTTATGCCGACCTGGTTTGTGATATGGGCATTGAATATCCTGTTGGTGAACTCCTGAAGCTCCCTGGGGAAGTTCGACGAGTAGCTTACGGTCTTGTAACTCAAGATGTCGTCGTGGCCTTCGGGATACCCTCTTACCGCCTCGGCGACCTGTATCAAGTCCCCGACGAGGACGATATGCTCTTTGCGGAGGCAGTCGGAGAGGTCTATTTTCTTAAGCACGCCTGTTAATATCTCCATCGAAGGCTCGAATACTATTACCTTCTCCTTCTTCTTTTCGATAAGCGTCCTTAAGAGGTAGCCGCACCCCAGGCCGAAGAGCATGACCCAGTCCGATTTCCTCTCCATGATCTCTTCGGCCTGTAAAAGCGCCTCTTTCCACGGGTCGTAACGGCTGTGGAAGTAGATGCCGCCGTATTTGAAGGTAAAGTCATCGGATCTTGTGGGTTCAAGCTCGACCGAAGCGCCCTCGCGGGCCAGAAGCCTTGCCGCCAGTTCCTTATTCTTGGTCTCTATCGCTGAGCAGTTTTTTTTGAATATTTCCATTGTTTTAACCCGTATGCTTAAGATTTAGCCGCAGTTATTTTAAACGTTATCTCGTTGTACCCTCTCCAGACCCACCACGCCGTGTCGTCGACCTCTCCGAGGGAGTGGTACAGCCTCAGAAAAAACGTCTCCTCTGAGGATGGTTCCTTGAAGTTGAGCATCGGCACAGAGTAGAGCTTAGACCTGTCCGCGGATATTGTGACTGACTTCTTGCCGTCCCCTACCCTTACCCATCCCTCGGTGGCGCCCAGGCACCCGGAAGCCGAGACGCACTGGCTCACCGGCTCATCGTGCGCTATCTCGTGCCCCTTGAGGTAAAACCTCTCAGGGGCGGCTCCGCCGTTTACAGTCTCGAACCAGAGGCCGTTCACATCGAACCCCGAAGGGATAAAGGTGAATATGCCGAGCCTCAGTGATGACGCGCTGAGGCCGTTGACCTTAAGGGTATAGGTGACCGAGACCTCATGCTCTGTCTTTGATATTACATAAGTTTTCCAGAGTGTTCCGATATCAAGCGTAGTCTCTGTCTTAACATTTACCATGGCGTCATCCTCATCTATCACGGGATGGGCGTGCTTGAGGTCGGTTGTCTTTTTGCCGTCCCTTGTAACGTGTATCAGGTGTCCGCTGAAAAAATCAGCCCCGAGGCGCATATCCTCGTAGTGGCCGTGCGGCAGCGTGCCCACAAGCGTCTTATCCGAGACCCCCGGAAAAGACAAAGACTTTATCGCCAGCCCCTTGTTCTCAAGGAACTCCGCCACCACTGTCCCGGTCGCTACCCTTAATATATTTTCGGATGAACTTGTCGAAGCCTTAACGGGCTTTTTCTTATCGCTCCCTGAAAGCTGCGACGCAATCGCTCCGACATGAGAGCCTTTATAAATATTGGCCCCCAACACAGCCATCCCAATAGTCTTTTTGGCCTTCTCAGCCTCAAGTAGCCTTTCTGTCTCAAGCTTTACCCACCCGAGCCTGTCCTGGAGCCACCTGAACTTCTCATCCTCCGTATTTGTCCTGAAATCGCTCCCCCACAATAGCGTCAGCATCTCTTTGTAACCAACTAGAGCCTCTTGCGGGACCCCGTACCCCTCAAGCGACTTTATGTTCTCAAAAATCCTAAAGCACTCCGTATTTATGTGGACGCTGTCCCTGCCGGCAACGGCCCAGCGCACCGGGTTGTACTTCTCCTGCTTTTTACAGACGACCGGTGTCTCCGAGGACTCGAGCCTGACGATATTCATCGAGTCCGGGACACCTTTGAACCTCTCGACGACGGCTCCGGGTGTCTTTAAGGAGACCCTTTTATCCGAGGCTATCCTCGAATATATCTCCGCTATCTTTTCGTACTCGCCCATTGCCGTCACGACCTGACCGGGCCTGAAATCAAAGACCTCGGCGTCGTTACTGTAGACGACAAAAGCCCTCTCCCTTGAGGGCTCGTGATGGCTCATAAGATAATCTACGTACTCTTCGACGCCGATCTCGCCGTGCACGCACCTCTGGAACTTCTGGAACGCTATGGAGTGGCTCCAGAGAAGGTTTATATCCCCCTTAATCCCGGCGGCCCTCTGCACGCCGTACTTGAACTCTTTCGGGTAATGGTTGTGCTGGCAGCAGTTGTTCCAGTCCATTATGATGGTCTCGTAGCCCGCTTCCCTGTAGAGGTCAACAAGCCCCCGGGAGTATGTCTGCTCGTTTACAAGCGCCACCCCTGGCCTTCTCCCAAGGAGCCTTTCATAGTGCCTGTTGCCGGCCGCGAGGTTCCACCTGTTGACCTCGGCCGGGATAAGGGGAAAGATCGCCTGGGAGTTGCCCGAACCTATGAACTCGCAGGAGCCAGAGTCCCATAACTCCTTGAGTTTACTTACAAAAACAGGGTCGATATTGGCGACCTCGTTCAGAGTCCATGCCGTCATCTCTATCCCAAGCGGCACCCCTTTTTCAGCAAGGCGCAACAGTGGCCAGTAGCACCTTTCGATCAGCGCCGGGAAGTGCCTTCTCGGTATCATCGAGAACGCGAGGTTGCAGTGGAATACGGAGTAGAGATTGAGCATCAGTAGACCTCCCCCGTTTTTGTCTTCGGGGTACACTGGATAATTTTAGTTTTTCCTTCGGGTCGAATTAAGCGCGTCTTGCCGCGCATATAAAAGCAGATTTCCCAACGGATACCCCGCTGGCTTGCGGGGTGGTTCACAAAAATAACGCCTGAGTACGCCGGATCAGACCGCCTCAAGCCATTTATACCTGGGGTCGGTATTGGGCATCAATGTCCTGCCCTCACCCGCCAGAAACCATAAATAATAGAGCCTGTAGCCCGGCATCGCAGAGACCGGATGATACCCCCAGGGTATCGACACCGCGTCGTAATCCTCGACTTTAAAAGAATAATCAGCGTCCATGCCGCCGTAGACGGTCTGCGTCCCGAAGCCCTCCGCGGGGTCGAGTCTGAAGAGGTATATCTCCTCCATCTTCGCTTCTACGCCGGGGGTCGATGTGTCATGCTTGTGCGGGGGAAAACTCGACCAGCAGCCCGGCTCGTTGAATGTCTCCCCGAGGACTATCCTTTCGGCCTCTACCGAAGGGTCGATGATATCAACCACCCTTCTCCTCCAGTTATCCCTGCCGACGGTCTTCTCCCTGACCGCGTCTGCGGATATGAATACGACCTTGCCTCTTCTGTCGGTCCGTGCCTTGCAGAGCGCAAGCTCCGAGTGGCCGTCGGCATGGAATACCGCCTTTGTCTCCCTCGGCAGGCACAGGGCGCTGGCCTTCTCCGAAAAGACGTCGGCCCTCTTGAGCGTATAGACGCCTCCCTGCGCTTCCACCATCACCGAGGCCTTCAGCGGAACGATCGCCGCCTCCGAACTACCGGTAGAGTACTCGAAGGACTCGCCTTTCCCGAGGACAAGCAGGTCGAGCGAAAGGCTGTCCATCGAGCCTTCCTCTATCACATGGTTCAAGCCCCGTGACCTGGCCGCCTTTATCTTAAAGGGCTGCCGCATAATCCACCACCGTTATGATCTCGACCTTTTTGGAGGCTCTGGTCCAGTTGATCTCGGCCTCGTTAAACGAGTCTCCCGTCGCTATTATGTAGCAGACCCTGTGGGCGCAGTTCCTGTACTCGTGAACGACCGTGCCCTCCTTTACCATCATGAATATCTTCTCCACCCCGGGAAGGCTTTTCGCCTCCTCGAACCCCCTTATCTTTACGACCCTTCCGGGCCTCGGGAAGACCGCCTTGCAGACGGCTACCCGTGAGTGGGTGGTCTTTATGGCTTCAAGCGGTATCTCGGTCCCTACGGCCATGGCGATGGCGGCTATCTGCGGCTCAAGTCCTGTTGAAAGGGGGGTCGTGTACTGGGAGTGGAAACCGCCGGATAACCTTGCCGGGAGTTCGAGCATCATCGGCCCTTTTTTTGTAAGGATCGTGTCGGCCTTGTAGGGGCCGTAATCGATACCGAGGGACCCGGCCGCCCGCGTCACAAGCCCGTAGAGGGACTCCTGCATATCGGGCGCGAGCCTTGAGGGGTTCGTGTGTCCGAGCTCTATCGGGAACGGGTCAAAGCCGAAGTGCCTGTCTACGATCCCGAACCTCAGATGCATCCCGTTATATACCATCATCTCCACGCTCTGCTCCGTCCCCTTGACATACTCCTCTATCAGGGCGGTCTTCGTGGTGGAATGCTCTCTGGCGTCCTTGAGCGCGGCCTCCAGCTCGTTTATTGAACCGATCCTTCGTGAGCCGCGCGAAGCCGCGTTGTCTATCGCCTTTACCATGCACGGAAGCCCGACCTTCCTTACGGCCTTCAGAGCCTCAGGCAGTGTCGATACCTCTTCGGCGTACGGCGTCGGTATCCCGTCCTTGAGCCACCTCTTTTTCATGAGCCACTTGTTGTTCGACCTCAGGGCGACCTCTACGGGGATACCCGGGAACCCTAGCGCCTCGGATACCATCGCCGCAGTCAGCGCCACATCGGCTCCGGCAACTACCCCCCGTATGTTGAACCGCTCCCTGTTGGCCAGGGCGAACGCTATATGGCCCCTCGCGTTTCTGGTGTCGAGCTTCAAGGCGTAGTCCGCGATTTTAAAGCCCGGCGCGTTAGGGTCCATATCCGAGGCTATGACGAAAAGCCCCAGATCACGGGCCTTCATTATCATCGGAATCTGCATTACGCCGGCGCCCAGGATCATTATCCCTTTTTGCGAATTTAGATGCCCCATGCGAGAAATCCTCCGTCAATAGTTAGTACGGAACCTGTTACGAAGTCGGACGCCTTTGAGGCGAGGTATACGGCCGTGCCGGCTATCTCCTCGGTAGAGCCGAGCCTTTTCATAGGCGTGTTGTTGAGTATCCTTTCAAGCCTCTCGCCCACGAGGACCTTCTCATTGAGGCTGGTCCTGAAGACACCGGGCGCTATGGCGTTTACCTGGATATTATGCGGCGCGAGCTCCACGGCGAGGTTCTTGGTGAGGAGAACTACCCCTGCCTTTGAAGCCGTATACGCGGCCGCGTCGGTAAGCGCCACCGTTGAGCCGAGGGAGGCGATATTGATGATCTTCCCGCACTTCTCCCGCACCATCTTTTTGCCAACCGCCCTGCATACCCTGAAAGTCCCCGTAAGGTTGGTCTCGATGACCGCTGCCCACTCGTCGTCCGTGACCTCAAGGGTCGGCTTTTTAAGGTGCGTACCTGCGGAATTCACCAGTATGTCTATGCGCCCGAACCTCCTGGCGATAAGCTCTACCGTTGTATCTACGCTGTCCGTGTTGAGGATATCCATCACGAACGACCATGCCGCTCCGCCGTTGTCCTTGATCCGGTTGACCGTGTTCATGAGCTTCACGCCGTTACGCCCGGCCACTATCACGGTGGCCCCGGCCCCGGCGAGCCCCACGGCCATCGCTTCGCCAAGGCCGCTTCCGCCGCCGACCACAAGCGCCGTTTTTTTCTCGAGATTGAATAGTTCCATCAGTCATCCGTCCTTCTGGCCCGCACGACGATAGTGTCACCTATGCCCGTCCTCTTCACTATCGTGTCGATCGCTTTTTTGTTGGTATCCGGTATCGACCCCCTGGGGTTACAGCTCCCGAACCTGACCCAGCTCACGATGGAATAACCGGTTTTGCTCAAGAGCCCGAAGAGCGCATCCTGTGAAAACAGGTGTATGTGCTGTACCGGCAGGTAGTAAAGCCACTTCTCGCCGAATAGCTCCGAGACCATCCCCGTGCAAGGGGTCTGTATGACGAGCTCTCCGCCCGGGTTCAAGAGCGTCATGGTCTTTTCGAGCACCGCCTTAGGGTCCGTCACATGCTCCACCACGTCCCAGAAGGTAACGAGGTCGTACGACCCCTTGAGGTCAAAGAGGTCAGCCACCTCACAGTTAAGTCCGTTTTTCCTGCCCGCGTTGACCATCTCTTCCGAGATGTCGATGCCCATGGACCTGATGCCGTGCCTCTGCGCGTATTCAAGGAACTGTCCGTTGGCGCACCCTACGTCAAGAAGGCTTTTGCCCGAGTACCTGCCCATCTCCATTCTCAAGTCGCTGAAGGTAAGGTCCTTCTCGGCGAAGTATGTCGCCCTGTACTCGGGAGTGAAGTGTATGTGGTGGCCGAGGTCGTTGAACTTGTTGGTCATGTACCCTTTAGAGTAGAACTCCCTCACCTCGGCGTTGGTGGGGTACTTTGCCATCCTCTCCACCCCGCATACGGCGCACCTTACATAGTTGTGGCCTTCAACGGTCACCGTATGCCTCGACTCGCCGGAGCCGCAGATGTTGCAGGACGTATCGCTTTTCGCCGCAGTTTCGACGCGGATATTACAGGCAGTTGAGTCCCTCATCATTCTTTCACCCCGTAGATTACCATCTCTCTTCCGATGCCGTGCTTCGCCATAAGGGAATAGAGTTCGTTTTTGAAGCCCTTGAGTTCGGGCTCGTTCAACATTATGTCAAGCCTCTTTCTTCTCGCGTGGCTTGCCCTGCCGAGCGTGTCGTTTCCGACGTAGTTGTCGCCCATGAGGAGGAAGAAATCCATCGGGAACATCGCCGTTTTGCCAATGACCCTGAACCCGGTCTTTCTCATAAGCTCCGATAATGACCGGAAAGTGAAGTAGTTGATGTGGTGCGGGGGAGCGAGCCAGTACGGTTTGAAGTCAAGCTTGTCGGTCAGGACCTTCTGTACGGGGCTGAAGTCGTTTGGGACGACCGAGCAGAGGATGCCGCCGGCGTCAAGAAGCCCCATGGCCCTTTTAAGGACCTCGGCAGGGTCAGGCACGTGCTCCAGTACCTCCGACAGATGCACGGCGTCGAACCTCTCTTTTATGGATGAGGCCGTTGAGTCGTCGAAGAAGGCGTTTATGACGTCGACGCCGAGGCTTTTAGCGTGCTCGCCGGCCTGTCTCGAAGGCTCGACTCCAAGACACTTCCAGCCCCTCTCCAGCCCCCTCTTGAGGAAGTACCCCGGACCGCAGCCTATATCGAGTATCCTCCTTCTCCTGCCCGCCAGCTTACTCTCCAAAAAGTCGTAGCGGTCGTCGTAGACCGTCTCCCACCACCGCAGGTCCTCAATAACGCGCTCTATGAACTGAGGTTTTTCCTCGGCGTAGTACTCCTCCCTGTATACCTTGACGAGTTCGTCTCTGGTCGGGACCGGGTCGATGTGTATGAACCCGCAGGTCTCGCACTCAAGTATCCCGTAGCCGTTCGCCTTCTCGATGTTATTGCCTCTATGCATGCCTGACCTCGTCAAAAATCCCTCTTTTCATTGTCTCGCCGCTTTCAGCCGCCAACTCCGCTATGATATGGGCTATCCTTAAAGCGCCCCTGCCGTCCGTGAGCGAGCAGGCCTTTTTGGACATCAGCTCAAGAAGCGTCTCCCTTTTCATAAGGCTTTTTACGGCTCCCCTTATCATCGGCGCCGTGACATCCTTGAAGTATCCGAGGCAAAACGATATGCCGAGTTCCCTCAAATCCCTCAGGTCGCCGTCGTCGCCCGGGTAGTTGGCTATGACGATCGAAGGGACTCCCATGTAGGCGAGTTCGTAGACTGTCGTCCCTACGGCCGTAAAGCCGATGTGGCACGAGTTTATGACCGGGGCCATGTCCGCTACGTTGTATAAGAACCTGAACCCGGGGTTCGCGTTCTCCATGAACCTCCTGAGGAACGGCGTAGCGTTGGAGGCAGGCCCCATCACTACGGTCACCTCTATTCCATCAAGGCGGTCCAGGGCGTTTACCACAAGTTCCGTAAGGTTGAACGGGTCGGCTCCGCCCATGGTGACAAGCACTTTAAACGGCTTATGACCGCCTTTTGAGACGCCGAGGTTCCTTTCCCTCTGAAAGTTCTCACCGATG
>JACRCH010000059.1 GCA_016219115.1 Deltaproteobacteria bacterium | reverse complement strand
CTTCACGGCCATCTCGACGGTCGAGGGGTCTAACTCCTTTGAGCCGTCCTCCCCGATGAAGGGCTTCCCGGATACGACCCCAGAGTAGGTAGAAGGCCCGCCGAGCTTTACGCCGAGCGCCCCGGCCACGGACGCCTCCGGGATGCCCGAGTTCGGGCTCGGGTGTTTTTTGCCGTCTCTCCACATGGTCTTGAACGACCCTGACCAATTATATCCTAAAATAAAGGCCGATGCGGCAAGGAGGACTCCGGCGATGCGAGCCGGCACGTAGTTTGCGGCGTCGTCGAGCCGGGCCGAAAACCACCCGAAGTCAAGATACCTCTCGTTTTTGTAGCCTACCATCGAATCGAGCGTATTCACGGCCTTGTAAGCGAGCATCAGCGGCACCCCTCCTATGGCGAGATAGAATAGCGGCGCCACCACGCCGTCCCCGGTGTTCTCGGCGACCGTCTCAACGGTCGCCCTCAAGACCCCCTCCTCGGCAAGTCCAGCGGTGTCCCTGCCGACTATCCTTGAAAGCCGAGTTCTGGCGGCCTCTATCCCGTCGGACTTTAAAGCCTTCA
This sequence comes from Deltaproteobacteria bacterium, assembly GCA_016219115.1. Classification (GTDB taxonomy): domain Bacteria; phylum Desulfobacterota; class GWC2-55-46; order GWC2-55-46; family GWC2-55-46; genus JACRCH01. Next base: position 5,155 of record JACRCH010000059.1, on the reverse strand, counting down.
AGACCGCTTGAGCCTCGTCCTTCAGGGACTTTATCGAAAGCGATGTCCAGACCATATAAGTCGAGAGTATAAAAAAGAGCGGGAAAGAATACCTGTAAGAGTAATAGAGCGTCAAATAGGCCGCCAGCCAGACCCCGCCGACGATAACCGTCGCCATGGCGGCCCCGCCGTACCTCTCGCCGGAAGGTGTATTCACAAAGCCCCGGACGGCCTTTTCAACGGAGACTGCCGCGCGCCCTATCCACCTTACGGGATGCGGTAGCCTTTCAGGGTCTCCGAATGCAAGATCGGCCACATAAGCAAGGACCAGTATCAGGGGCGGAAACGGGATGGGGTTTATGAATTTCAGCATGTACGCCGGTCTATACCTCTTTTCATTTAATAAACCACCCCGGAGTTTTTCTCCGGGGTATCTCCTTAAGCATCCCCTCCCTTGATGGGATGGCTGGGCTCCCGTTGCGCTCTTCCGATGCAACGGGAAGCGGGGAGGGTGAAAACTTTTTTTCACCCCTACCCTCCCCCATCGAGGGGGAGGATTTTACAAGGGCAGGCTACAGGGAATTTTGTGATTAAAAAATATCGCGCCTGTCAGCGCCCCTTTGCCAGCCGGGCGGCCTCGAAAAACTCTGCCGCATCAGGCGCGGGCGCGGCGAAGAAACCCTCTGTCACGCAACGCCCGCTATCCTCAATATCTCGTCCATCCGCAGGCTTCTTCCTACGGTTTCGGCGAGGGCCTCTATCGCCGACTCCCGCCTTTTGGCGAACGGAGTCCGGCGTTCTTCCTCCACGAGCCCTTTTTTTCTCTTGAGCTCAGCTATGACCGATTCCGTGAAGGCGTCGTTGTCGAATATCCCGTGGATGTAGGTCCCCCATACCCCGCCGTCCGGCGAGACCCCTCCGTCGTCTATCTCAACGGCAGCCGAGTTCCTCATGGTGACCCTGGCGAACGGGGCCGCCTTCCCCTCGGTCCTGCCCATGTGTATCTCGTACCCCTCGACATCGCAGGTTTTGCCGGCGGGCCATGCGGCCGCGGCCTTCACCTGGAAGGTATCCTTCTTTCTCGTCATAACGGTCTTTGTCTCAAGCAGAGACAACCCCTCCACGCTCTTAAGACCTGATTCGACCCCGTAAGGGTCTTCTACCGCCGTGCCCAGCATCTGAAACCCTCCGCAGATACCGGCAATGGCCCCGCCTCTCTCCCTGAAAAGCCCGAGTGCCCGGTCAAACCCCTTATCCTTGAGCCACTGAAGGTCGGCAAGGGTGTTCTTGGTGCCGGGGATTATGGCCATGTCAGCGGAGCCGAGGCCTGACGGGTCATCTATGAATGTCACCCGGACGCCGGTGGACTTAAGCGGGTCGAAGTCCGTGAAGTTGGATATCCTCGGAAGCTTTATGACGGCGATGTTGACGGCGCCCTCAGGACCGACGCCTCCCGTATCCTGAAGCGCGACCCCGTCCTCATCAGGGAGGTCCGCCGTCTGCATATAAGGGACGACCCCGAGTACGGGCCTGCCGGTCCGCTTCTCCAGAAAATCGAGGCCCGGCTTCAGCAGGGCCATGTCGCCCCTGAACTTATTGATGACGAAGCCCCTGACCCGCTCCCTCTCTGGCTCGGTCAGAAGCTCCATGGTGCCGACGATAGAGGCGAAGACCCCGCCCCTGTCGATGTCTCCGACAAGGACCACGGGGCTGTCGACAAGCTCCGCAACACCCATGTTGGCGATGTCATTTTCACGCAGGTTCACCTCGGCCGGGCTTCCGGCCCCCTCTATGACTATGACATCGTACTCGGAGGCGAGCCTCAGGTAGCTCTCAAGAACGAACTTACGGACCTCTTTCTTGAAGCCATGGTACTCCCTGGCGCTCATCACGCCGTAGACACGGCCGTGTATTATGACCTGCGATAATGAATCCCCGGTGGGCTTAAGGAGTATCGGGTTCATGTCAACGGTCGGGGAGAGGCGGGCGCAAAAGGCCTGAAAGGCCTGGGCTCTGCCGATCTCGCCTCCGTCGGCGGTGACATGGGAATTCAAGGCCATATTCTGGGCCTTGAACGGCGCGGCCCTTAACCCCGCGTCGTTAAACAGCCTCAGGAGGGCGGCCGTCAGTACGCTTTTGCCCACATGTGAACCGGTCCCCTGTATCATTATCGGCCTGGCTTTGCCCATTGTTTCTGTCATCCTCAAGGCCCTTACGGAAAAACCTCTCTTCTAAAAAAATACATTTAAGATTATAATAATTTTCTGGGGCAGGCAAGAGGTTTGTGACACTCCGAAAGTCTTGCCGGAAGCGCCTTTTTTTCAAATCTTTCAGCGGAGTGGATATCTCGCATGCAGGGCAACAATACGATAAGGCTTGAGCGCAGGCCCTCCGTCGGGGAGACCGTAACGGTCGAGGGAGAAGCCCTCAGGGCGCTCCTTTCATGGAAGCCGCGGATATCCGAAGCGTACACGGTCATCGGGCCGGACTATGGGCTGCTGCGCGCCCGCCTCGTGGGGATAACGCAGGCCCTGGGACAACTCCTTGTATTTGAGGATATGGGCGCGAAGGCCTCAAGCCTTGAAGTAGTGCTCCTGCAGGCCCTGCCTGAAAAGGAGCGGATGGAACTCGTCATACAGAAGACTACTGAACTCGGGGTCTCTTCCATCGTCCCGTTCAAATCGAGCAAATCGACAAGCCTCGCGGAGAGGGACTCGAAACAGAAAAAATCCTCAAGATGGAACGATGTCGCGCTGAAGGCCGCCAAACAGTGCAGACGCGAATCTTTGGTAGAGATACTCCCGTTCTCCTCATACGCCGAGGCGATAAAGACAGCCGCGGGCTCTGACCTGAAACTCCTTCTATGGGAGAGGCCCGGCTGCGAAACGATTAAAGAGGCCCTCACCGGTTTTAAGGACAGGGGCGTACGGAGGGTGAGCGTTATGGCGGGCCCCGAAGGCGGGCTCTCGGATGAAGAGGTGAAAGCGGCTTACGGAGCCGGGTTCATACCCGTAAGCCTCGGCAAAAGGATACTGAGGACCGAAACCGCCTCGATCATCTCGATCGGCCTTGTCAGATACGAACTCGGGGAATGAAACCTCCCCGCTCGCTATGCCTGTTGAAAGGAAGCTGAGACGGTATCTCTCAAACTCTCTTCAAAAATTTACGGTCCTCCCCCCTGGGAGGCGTCTATCGCGGCCTATATCAGCGAGTCCCTCTCCATATCTACTGAGAGCTGGTCTTCGATAAACCTTTTCAGAGCGTCTCTGAGGCCGTCGTTCATATTTATGAACTTGACCCCCATGCCCGGCTCTATCCACCCGTCTTTCATCAAGGGTCTCGTGAAGATGACCTCGCCTTCAAGCGCCAGAGGGGTAGAGCCCGGAAGCTCCAGGGAGAGCTTGAGCATCGTTCCGTCCGGAAGCGGGTTTACGGACCTTATGAAAAGCCCCTGCTCGGAGAGCATCGTGGCGTAGCAGGCGCGTCCGGTCTCTCCCGCGTGGAGCGTTACCTTGAATATCACCCTCAGGCGCGGGACCAGTCTGGGGTGGGTCTCGGTAAGTTTTTGGATCGTACTGTAGAGCGCGCAGGCGCGCAGGGGGCGCGCCAGATACGCGTTGGCGCCTTTTTTAAGGCTATCTTCAAGGAGCCTGCGGTCCTTCTCGTCGGCCACGCTGATGACCTTTATCATCCTGAGCAGGGTATCAGACCTCAACATCTCCAGACAACTCTCCCATCCGACAAATGGCATCCGTATGTCGAGGAGTATCAGATGAGGTATGATCCGGTTGGTTATCCTGACGAGGTCTTCCCCGTTGGCGGCGACAAAGACATTATACTCAAGCCTCTTTACAAGGAGCGCCGCATGGAGGCTTCTCGCATCGTCTTCGTCGGCCACGAGGATATTTTTTGGAAGGGCGGAAGCCATTAGGCCCTCTTCCCGGGATTATTAAAAACCCGCGGGTCTTCAGAAGATTAAAGATTAAAAACGCCGGTTTTTCAGACATGTCAACTATAGCCGACAGGCGGTGGCGAGTCAACCCCGTGAAAGAGATTTCTCTTGAGGGGCCTGTGCAGATCTCTTAAAATCATGGATGAACCACCCCGTAGCAAGCCGCGGGGTATCCCATTAAGCCCAGCCCTCCCTTGATTGCGAGGGCTGGCGCCCGTTGCGCTCTTCCGATGCAACGGGAAGCAGGGAGGGTGAAAACCTGTTTTCACCCCCACCCTACCCTCCCCCATCGATGGGGAGGGTTTTTATAGGGAAACCCTATAGCTTGGTTTAAAAGGCTTGATGATGACAGACCTTATCTGCATAAGATGCGAATACGCCGCCTTCCTCGACCCCAAAAAGGATATCTGCTACAAGACCGGGGGGCTTTTCTGCAAAAAACTCAAGGTCATAGTCGGCAAATTCGACCCCTGCCGCAAAATATCCGAACCAATGAAAAACAGCTTTAAAAAACCCGGTATAAAAAGATGACGCCGCGCCTCGACACGCCCTTGCGTAAGGCCGCTTAAATGCACTGGCTCCCTTTCGCGCTCCTTACGGCGCTCTCGCTTTCCACGGCCGACGCCCTCTCAAAAAGGGCGCTAAGGCATACGGACGACCTTGTGGTCGCCTGGGTCAGGGAAGGCTACGCCCTGCCTTTCCTGTTGGCGGCCTTCCTGTTCGTGCCTATGCCGCGTCTTGACCCGACATTCTGGCTTGCCGTGGCGTCGATGCTTCCGATCGAGATAGTCGCGCTCCTGCTCTACCTGAAGGCTATAAGGCTTTCGCCCCTGTCGCTTACCATACCGTTTCTCGCCCTGAGCCCGTCTTCATCATATTTCTCGCCTTTGTCTTTCTCGGGGAATGGCCTGACAGGGCCGGGTTTTTGGGGATATTTCTTATAGCGGCCGGGGCTTACATGCTGAACGCCGGCGCCTGTAGAGCAGGGGTGCTCGGCCCGGTAAAGGCGGCCCTGAAAGAGCCGGGGGCGCTCCTCATGATAATCGTGGCGCTCATCTACAGCGTCACCTCCACCCTCGGCAAGGTCGCCATACAGCACTCAAGCCCGCTCTTTTTCGGTTTTTTCTACCCGCTTGTCCTGACCGTCATATTGACGGCAATGGCCGCCGGAAGGGGCAAGCTCTCTTTAGTCGCCTCGCGGCCCGGAACATTTCTGGCCATAGG
>JACRCH010000060.1 GCA_016219115.1 Deltaproteobacteria bacterium | reverse complement strand
TGAGCAGAGAGAATCTTATGGCGCACCAGCTTGTGATTGAAAAGGTAATGAGGGAGCATACGGTTCTCCCAGTCAGATTTTCAACAATAGCCGCCTCTGCGGAGGATATCCGCGGGTTTCTGAGAAAAAGGCACTCAGAATTCAGGAACCTTCTTTCAGACATGGATAACAAAGTTGAGCTGGGCTTGAAGGTCATGTGGAAGGATATGGCCCCTGTCTTTGGCGATATCGCGAACGCCAACAAGGAGATCAAAAGACTGAAAGACAAAATAGACGCCAGCCCGATTGAAAAGACCTATAACGACAGGATCACGCTTGGCGGACTTGTGGGAGCCGTACTTCGCAAAAAAAAAGAGGACGACGCTGAACATATACTTGGCGTCCTGCGGCCGATCGCCGTCGATGTGCGGACGAATAAGCTTCACGGGGATAATATGCTCTTGAACGCGGCTTTCCTTGTTGACGGCAAAATGGCGAAAGAATTCGACAGCAGGGTAGAGGAATTGGACGGGAACTTCAAAGACAATATGAAGTTCAAATATGTCGGCCCTGTTCCGCCTTTTAACTTTGTAAATATAGTCATTGAGTTGAATTGAGCAGTATAGCGAAGCGGCCAAAAGTCGATCGGTTCGACCCGGAGGGTCCCAATGCCTGAAAAAAAGAGAAAAGAAGAAAAAAAGGGAGAACAGAAGCCGGAGTTTGATCTTGGTTTCGGCAAGGTCTCCCTCGGCGGGATATTCAAGAATCTCGGCGGTATGATGGAGCTTATATCAAAAGTCGCCGAGAGCGGCGAGACCGTAGTCAAGACAGGGGAGATAAAGGGGCTGGACAGGGAAGTCAAGGGGGTTTACGGTTTTTCCATTAAAACCATGGCAGGAAAGCCGATAATAGAGTCTTTCGGGAACATCAGGGAGACGCCGAAAGGCCCTGTCGTCGAAGAGGCGAGGGAGCCGCTTGTGGACGTCTTCGACGAAAAGGACCATATCCGGATTATAGCCGAGATGCCGGGCGTGGGAAAGGATGACATCAAGATCGACGTAAAAAAAGACAAGCTTGAGATCAAGGCCTCCTCCGGCGAGAGGAAGTATGTCAAGCATATAGACCTGCCGGCGCATGTGGATCCGGACACGCTGGCCGCTTCATATAAGAACGGAGTGATGGAGATAAAATTGAAAAAGGCCGCATGAGGTTTTCACTTCAGTCAGAATTCTCTAAATGCCTGATTCACGAGGAACTCTGCAATGCATTCACCGGAACATAAGACGGCCCCGGACATGAGGGGAAAAGCCGATGTGTCGCTACGCACCACGGAGGCGCAGCCGAAGGACGTCGGGAGGGGGCTTGCAAGGATAGACCCGCAAGACATGGCGCGCCTCGGCGTGGAGGTCGGCGATATTATTCAGATAGCCGGAAAGAGGAGTACCGTCGCCAAGGTAATGCCCAACTACCCCGAAGACCGCGGCAAGGGGGTCATCAGGATCGACGGCCTTGTCAGGGATAACGCGCTCTCAGCCCTTGGCGAGAAGGTATCCGTCGAGAAGGTTTCCTATAAGCCGTGCCAGAAGATCATCCTCTCTCCCATCACGTATCTCAGGGCCGTCCCCAAGGACCTCAGGGACCTGGGAAGCCTCCTGGACGGATTGGCGGCTGTGGAGGGCGACATGGTCACGGCAAACCTCATCGGCACAAGGCGTCAAGACTTCAAGGTCAACACCATTGTGCCGGAAGGAGCGGTCGTCTTGCACCCGAAGACCGTAATTGAAATAGAGCCCAGGGGAGTAGAGAAAAAGGCGGTTGAGAGGTCAAGGATCTCTTATGAGGACATAGGGGGGCTTAAAAAGGAGCTGAGGAAGATAAGGGAGATGATCGAGCTCCCTTTAAGATACCCCGAGGTCTTCGAAAGGCTCGGGATAGACGCCCCTAAAGGGGTCTTCCTGCACGGCCCCCCCGGATGCGGCAAGACGCTCATAGCCAGGGCGGTGGCCCACGAAACGGAGGCCTTCTTTATTCATCTCAGCGGGTCCGACATCATGCACAAGTTCTACGGCGAGAGCGAGGCGCACCTGAGGAAGATTTTTGAGAACGCCTCCGCAAACGCCCCTTCCATAATCTTCATCGACGAGATAGACGCGATGGCCCCCAAGCGCGAGGAGATCGGGGGCGAAAAACAGGTTGAAAGAAGGGTGGTCGCCCAGCTCCTCTCTTTGATGGACGGGCTCGAATCAAGGGGGCAGGTGATCGTCATCGGGGCCACCAACCTCCCCAACGCAGTCGACCCGGCGCTGAGGAGGCCGGGCAGGTTCGACAGGGAGATAGAGATCAGCATCCCCGACAAGAACGGACGGCTTGAGATATTGACCATACATACGAGAGGCATGCCTCTTTCCGACGACGTCGATCTCGTAAAGCTCTCCCAGATCACGCACGGCTTTGTCGGAGCCGACCTCGAGGCGCTCTGCAGGGAAGCCGCCATGACCACGCTTAGAAAGATCTTTCCGACCTTCGATTTCCACCTCGAGGAGATGTCTTACGACATCTTGAGCAGGCTCGAAGTGACTATGGACGACTTCATAGAGGCGCTCAAAGATGTCGAGCCCTCCGCCCTGCGTGAGGTCTTTATAGAGGTCCCGGACGTCAGGTGGTCTGATATAGGCGATCTGGTTGAAATAAAGCAGGTCCTGACCGAGGCGGTCGAGTGGCCGCTGAAGCATTCCGAGATATTCAAGCATGCCGGGACGAGGCCGCCTAAAGGGGTGCTCTTATACGGCCCGCCAGGCACCGGAAAGACCCTGATAGCGAAGGCGCTTGCGACGGAGAGCGGGGTGAATTTCATTTCGGTGAAGGGGCCCGAGATACTGTCAAAATGGGTGGGCGAGAGCGAAAGGGGCGTGCGGGAGATATTCCACAAGGCCAAGCAGGCGGCTCCGTGCATCGTATTCCTGGACGAGATAGACTCCCTCGTGCCCCGCAGGGGTACCGGGGAATCCCAGGTCATCGAACGGGTCATAAGCCAGTTTTTAACGGAGATGGACGGCATAGAGGAATTGAAGGGCGTGGTCGTCCTCGCCGCCACAAACCGGAAAGACCTCATCGACGACGCGCTTTTGCGCACAGGGAGGTTCGACCTGATACTTGAAGTGCCTCTGCCAACTGAGGCCGCCAGGCTTGAGATACTCAAGGTCCATTCAAGCGGCAAGCCGCTCGAAAAAAACATTTCCATGGAGCGGCTGGCCGGCATGACCGAGGGGTTCTCGGGGTCCGACATTTCGGCGGTTTGCAGGGAAGCCGCCCTCGTGGCGATAAGGGAGTTCTTGGCCGCTGAAGCGGGCGAGAAGCCCGAGGGCTACTCAAACCTCAAGATATCCGACAGCCACTTCACACAGGCGCTGGAGTCGATTAGAAAAAGGCTGTAACGGCCTGATCGCAGGGTTGGTGTCCTTATGGGTTTTCTGCTCGATGACATACTGCTTCTGCCTGTCAAGGGATTGCTGTGGGTCGGAGACAAGATCAAGGAATCCGCGGAGGCCGATCTCCTCGATGAGTCCCGGGTGCAGGAATATCTTCTGGCCCTGCAGATGCGCCTTGAGATGGATGAGATAAGCGAGAGCGAGTATATGGGGCAGGAGGCTGAACTGCTTGAGAGGCTCGAATACATAAGGAAATACAAGGAGCAAAAAAACGGCGGCTGAGAAGGCATTGGGCGGATGCCGCGCACGGCAATATCAAAACGGTCTCAAGCGCCTCACGGGCTATCACGGCGCAAGGTCTATAACCAGGAGAGGCAGGATCGCTATGGCAAACGCTCTGATGGGGCTTATCGATAAGGCTAAAAACGACATCAGCAAACTGACCGGCCTTGCGGCCTCCTCCGTCGTGAAGACGACAAAACTCGACGCCGGATGGCAGATGGCCATTGAGATGGTCGAGAAGCGGTCGATACCCGACGGCATGGATATACTTGCGACTTACGAGGTCAAGCTGGACGACCAGGGCAACATACTCGAGTTCAACCGCAAGGGTATGCGTAAAAGAATGGAAACGGTGAGTGAAGTCTGATGAAGATGCATGGAGAGCGTATTCCCCGCGGCTTGCCGCAGGGAGCCGCAATTGACCCGGTTCAGACGGCTTGAATCCAAAAGGGAGAAACATGGCGATACAGGCCTTGCGTGAAGACACGATCGTCGACGTCATCGACAGGATACTGGACAAGGGGCTGACGATAAACGCGGATATCTCGATATCTCTGGCAGGCACGGAGCTCCTTGGAATAAAGATCAAGGCCGCTATAGCGTCTTTCGAGACCGCCGCAAAATACGGCCTCGAATTCCCGTCCGGCGCCGACCGTAATACGGCTGCATGGAAGGACGCCATGGCTCTAAAGGAAGACTGTCCGGGGTGCAAAAAGAAGCAGCCTGTCGAGGGTCTTCTTAAGACAGGGTGCATCTGGTGCGGGTGGAAACGCGCGGCGCTCGGCGACTTGACCCGGGCTACACCTTGAGCCCCTTGGGACATATGGGCGGCGATTCGGCCAGGATAAGGCTTTACGGCGTCGTACAGGGACGAAGCGAAGGTGTGACAGGCGCTGAAGGGGATGACGCGGTTTATACGGTCCCTTACAGAGAGATTTCATGCCTGGCATCGTACGCCCCGGACGGTGGAATGGTTGATAAAAAGAGCGTTTTGAAAGAGCTGCTGGACTATCAAAAAGTAATGGAGAGATACCTTCAAAAACATACGGTCATCCCGATAAAGTTCGGTACACGGGTTGAAACCAGGGAAGATGTGCTGAGGGTCCTTGAAAGCGGGTATGCCGAGTTCCTGAAGAAGCTCAGGGCCTATGAAGGGATGATAGAGGTGGATATAACGGCCGCCTGGAATGACATCGCGGGAGTTACGAGAAGAATAGCGGATGAGGATGATGAGATAAAGCGCTTAAAAGAGGCGGCCTTCGAGTCGCCTGCCGATGAACTCCTGGCGGAAAAGATAAAAATAGGGTCTCTGATAAAATGCGCTTTGGACAGGAAAAAGCTGGAGATCCTGCACACTACGCTCGTTCATTTAAGCGACGTCGTCGTGAAGGCGCAAAAACAGGAGATAATCGACGGTAATGACGTATTTAATTGCGCATTCTTGATAGAAAAGGCGGGGGAGACAGGTTTTTTTTCACGATTGGACCAGCTGAACCTGGACTTCGAGGAACAACTTCGGTTTAAGTGCGTATCCCCTCTCCCGCCTTACGCCTTCTGCACCTTTGAAGTGATAAGGATAGGCATCGATGAGGTAGACAAGGCAAAAATTCTTTTAGGCGTTGACGACCCCGCCCAGCTGTCCAGGATGAAGGAGATATACCTGAAGAAGGTACTTGAGTGTCATCCCGACCAGGACCCTGAAAATCCCGGTCTTGAGAGCAGGTTCAAAGAGCTTACGGAGGCATACAAGGTGCTCAGTATGGTCTGTGACAAGCAAAAATGCGGCCTGGAGGCCGTCGGGACAAAGGATTTTTTTTATGTAGACCAGGCAAAGTCTTCGTAGATTTTACCCGATGAGCCGGGTTTGCCTCGGAGAGTATCAATATCGACTCGCGTGCATTTGGCGATGCGTTCGTTCCGCAACCTCTGAAAAGCAGATTCAATGGACCAGATCAGGATGATAAGAAAAAGGCTTGGCAAATGAAGAGAAAAAACGGAGACAAGGAGACCCCTGAAAAGGACGAGTCCATATCATCCGGGATTTTGCGCGAGGTCGGTAAGATACTCGGCCTTGAGGAGATTTTGAAAAAGGCGGCAACCATGCACCCTATAAAGGAAAGACTTGAGGAGATAGACGAGGAGATCAAACAGAGATTAAGCGAACTGCCGACAAAAGAGACCGGAGAAGGCGGCCCCGGGGCGGCAAGAGGGGCGGGCAGGAGGAGTGTCATGAGAGCAAGGCCCTCCGGGGTGAAGAAACCGGTTCGAACGGAGCTGGAGGTCGATATCTTTGACGAAGAGGATCGGATCGACGCCATAGCCGTTATCCCGGGTGTCGATGAAGAGTCCGTTGAAATAAAGCTTGATGGGAACAGACTTGACGTCTCGGTGAACAAGGGCGGAAGGCGTATCGGGAAAGTATTGTCGCTCCCTTGCTCACCGCAGGGTGAGTTGACCAAGACCTTCAAAAACGGCATCTTAGAGGTAAGGATGAATAAAAAGAAAGCGTGATCCAAGTCGAACCGGCGAGAGATTGAAAAATCAGCATCGACGCTTAAGCGCCCTCCGATTCTGCAGAACACTTTCCCGTGAACCTCTATTCACCAAGGCCCTGAAGATGGCGATCGAGATCAATGAAGATAATATAAAACAGGGGCTTTTGGGGCTCGTACTGGCGCTCGTGGAGATAATAGTGGAGACCCTGAAGCATCAGGCGGTAAGGCGAATGGAAGGCGGCTCCCTGACCGACGAGGAGGTCGAAAGGCTGGGCAGGACTCTCAAAGAGCTTGACCAGGCCGTCGAAGCGATAAAGGATGATTACGGCATCAAGGAGTGCGTCCGTTCAGTCAGAGAAGGGCTTGATTCAAGCCTGAACGGGATATTCACCCAGGCCACGACGATCAGGTAGAGCGAAACGGCGCTAAAGGACTCCGCGGTCCGCGTAGCGTAATTGAGGGAAAGGCAGAAGCATGGAAACGAGCATATCCGGGAAGGGCCGGCCGGACAAGGAAGCCAGCTATCTTTACTGCGTAGCGGAGTCGCGCGGAGGAGGGGATCTCGGCGACATCGGCATAGCCGGGAGCAGGGTCTTCACCATATCCTGCATGGGTTTGTCAGCCGTTGTGCAAGATAGCCGCAAAGAGATCCCTGAACCTGGCGACAAGGACGGGATGAAGGCATGCCTGCTCGTCCACCAGCGTGTCGTTGAAATAGCCAGAGAGAGATTCGGCACTGTCCTCCCGCTGGGGTTCGGGAAGATAATAGCAGGCGATGAGCATAAGAAATCGGAAGAAAAAGTCGCCGACTGGCTGAGAAGTTCTTTTAAGGATTTGGAGATAAAACTCAAAAAGGTAGAAGGCAAGGCGGAGTACGGCGTCCAGGTCTTCTGGGACGTCTCTCTGGCGGCCGGCCGGCTTGCAGATGAAGCGCCGCATATAAGGACCTTAAGAGATGAGATAAAGATGAAAAAAGCAGGCACTGCTTTTCTGTACGAGGAAAAGCTCAAGGCGGAGTTAAGGCTTTGCCTTGAAGAAGCGGCCGCGCGGCATTACAGGGCCTTTTATGACAAGATCAAGGACGTGGCTGAGGACGTGAGGATCGACAAGTGCCACGGGACACCCGATGACAGAAAGATGCTCTTGAACGTATCATGCCTGTTGGACGACCGGCAGGCAGAGATGTTGGGGGAGATGCTGGACGACATTGCAGGGCATGAGGGTTTTTCCGTGCGTTATACCGGGCCTTGGCCGCCGTACTCTTTTGTCTGATGAGGGGTTGCCCTATAAACGCCCGTCTGCGGCGTTGTCGCTGCGGCTTCTGCGCTCAACATACTGCAAGGTACGCCTCGCTTGAAGCCTTGCCCCGCATTGCATCTGTGATTTATAGCGCAAACTTATTTTAAGACCGGAGCCGATCAGATGAAACCTGCCAGGCAGATACAGATAACCCTCACGGACGTGCTCGACAGGCTCCTGGACAAGGGGCTTATCGTGAACGCGGACATCGTTATCTCAGTGGGAGGTATCCCGCTTGTCGGGGTCGTACTGAGGGCGGCGGTGGCCGGGATGGAGACGATGCTTGCATACGGCATGATGGAGAACTGGGATAGAAGCACAAGGCTTTCAGCTTCGGAGTCACGTGAGGGGAAGGCGACGGCCTCTCGAACGGCTCCATCAACTCATTGAGCGATAAACCAGGGGTCGCGATGGCAAAGGCAGTCGGAATAGATTTCGGAACGACGTATTCCCTGATCGCGCATTTGAACCGCGGCCGTCCTGAAGTCATACCGGACGCCTGCGGAGCAAAACTTACCCCTTCGGTCGTGGCGTTCCAGGTAAATGGGGGTACGCTCGTCGGATGCGCCGCAAGGCAAAGGGCTTTTTTGAGCCCGAAGGAGACGGTCTTCTCGATAAAAAGACGGCTGGGGCGCAGGACATATCTTGACCTGGACGGGATTTCCGGAAACAGCGAAGTCATCAGGCATATCAAAGAGCATATGGGCACGGACTGCATGGTAACGATCAACGGCCATGAGTACGCGGCCGAGGAGATCGCGGCATTGATTCTGAAAAAGCTTGTGGGCGACGCACAGGCATATCTCGGCATCAAAATTGAAAAAGCGGTGATAAGCGTGCCGGCCTATTTTAATATTTCACAGCGTCAGGCCGTTGTGGATGCAGGCAGGATCGCCGGCATGGATGTCATAAGGATAATCGATGAGCCGACCGCCGCGGCGCTTGCGTACGGCCTTGAGATGGAGGACATACACACGGTGCTCGTCTGGGACCTTGGCGGAGGGACCTTTGACGTTTCGGTGCTGGAGCTTGGAATGGGCGTATTCAGCGTCAAGAGCGTTAATGGAGATACGCATCTCGGAGGAGATGATTATGACGAAAGGATAGCCGACCATATCGTCGAGTGCTTCAAGGAGGAGACAGGCCTGGACCTCAAAGGGCAAGGCAAGGCGATGGCAAGGGTCAGGGCGGCCGCGGAAAAGGCCAAGACCGATCTGACCGACAGCGAGAGCGCTGAGGTCAGCCTGTGCCTCGGCGAGGCAGACGGCGGGATGCCGGAGCGCTGGCAGACGGTGCTTACCAGAAAAAAATTCGAAGAGCTTACCGCGGACCTCGTTCAAAGGATGATAAAACCAACGGAAGAGGCGCTTGCCGACGCCGGGCTTGAGCCGTCCGATATTGACAGGTGTATCCTTGTAGGCGGCTCGACGCGCATGCCGCAGGTGCGAAGACTGTTCAAACAGCTCATGGGAAAAGAACCGTATACGGAGATCCAGCCTGATGAAGCCGTGGTTATTGGAGCCGCCGTTCAGGCCGGGATATTGACAGGCGAAATCGCCGGTAAGGTGCTGGTCGACGTAACGCCGATATCTCTCGGCATAGAGACGGAGGGCGGCGTTTTTACGAAGCTCATCGGGAAGAACACTGCCATACCTGCCACCGTGAGCCGCATTTTTACAAACGCCCGGGATAACCAGACTTCGATGAGCATCCATGTGCTTCAGGGTGAGCGGGCCCTTGCCTCCTCGAATATGACCGTCTGCAGGTTCGACCTCGACGGCATGCAGCCGCTACCCAGGGGGGAGGCCGTCGTTGAGGTGAGATTCGAGATAAACACGAACGGGATACTGCGCATCAATGCAAAAGACCTTTATACTGACAGCTCACGGGATCTGAGGATAAGCCCTCGTTATTACGGGCTTACAGGTGATGAATTGGCGCGTAGCTCTTTGGATGTCGCTACCCGTCAGATAAACCGGAAAGAGGCGGCAGGGGAGGGCGGCAAAAACATCGCGCCCGCCGGCGCAACAGGCGCCGAGTAGGCGGCCGCCATGGCAGAATATCCAGAGGTCTTCCAATGCTGAAAGGCATACCTCCAAAAACAAGGCTCGGGACCAGGAAGGAAGAAAGCCGGGGGGCTACGGAAGCAGGAAAAAAAGAACAGGAAAAGAAAAAGGAATTCGGAGTAAAGGTCTTCAAAAAGCCGAGAGAATGGCTCTATGAGACCAAGCCGGTGTTTAAAAAAATACGGGGCCCCCTGGTGGATGTCTTCAAAGAGGCGGAGGAGGTCCGGATCGTCATCGATCTCAGCGGCTTCAAGCTCGGAGAGGTGGATATAGACATCTGGCCCGACAGATACATAATCAAGGCCTTCAAGCAGGAGCGGACGTTCCGGGAGGAGGTCCTTTTCCCTAAAGACGTGGATACGGATAACGTCGAAGAACGCTTCAGGAACGGGATCCTGGAGCTGGTCCTGCCGAGAAAAAAGCCGGCGGACGCGGAGGACAGGTGAGTGGATAGAAAACAGGAAAAACGGTTTTGAACGCCAAAGCCTATAAACGAGGTGCCTATGGAACGCCGTCGTGTTTTGGTCATCGACAACGAGGACGATGCGCGCAGACTTTGTGAGGAGCTTCTCACCGGTGAAGGCTATGAGGTCTATTCCGCCACGGACACCTTAAGCGGCCTGGAGATGGTAAAAAACCTGAAGCCGGACATGGTCATCATGGACCTTCATCTGCCCGAGATCAACGGGATAGAGGGACTGCGGCGCATAAAAAGCCTTAAAGAGGAGACCCTGACCGTCCTGGTCACCGGCAGGGGCACTATGGAGACGGTCAAAGAGGCGATGCGGCACGGCGCGTATGACTATATAACCAAGCCGTTCGACGTTGAGCTTGTGAAAGAGGTCGTCAATGAAGGTCTCAAGATGGCCCCGATAACCGACCGCTTAAGGAAGCCTCCCAAACAACATAGACAGATGAGCTGATGAGAACGCTTTATTATGTCCCCATCATCCATACCGGCGCCGACCTCGGAGTCATAGGAGGTGAAGCCGCCAGAAGAGGCGTTGAAAGGCTCGGGGAGGATGTGTGGACAAAACATGTCGAGACCGTCTCCGGTTTCTGGCAGGCTCTTGAGGATTATTTCTCGGCGTTTGACGCGGCCAAGGTCAGGATATACCAGGACGGGATGATGACCGACGGGGAGATGGGCGAAAGGATCGTCAGGGAGGGGGCTGAAAAGGGGAGTAAAAATTTCACGATAATCCTCGGCCTCTTGAAGAAAGGGGCCGTTCTGATGAAGACCGAAGACCTCGGCCTGCTGCGTAAGGAATATACGCGGCTCCTTGAGATAAGCAAGGCCGCGAGGCCCGTCAGAAAACTTCTGTCCTATCTGAAGTACAGGCTCATCAAAGGCCGGCTATTGAAAAAAAGGGACGCCTATATCGCGGGAAGGATCAACGACACCTTGAAAGACCGCGAGACCGGTCTCCTCTTTGTCGGCGCATACCACGACGTACGTCCGAGCCTTGCCGGTGATATGCAGGTGATCGAGGTCAAGGAGATAAAAAAGGTCCGTGATTACCAGGGTAAATTCATTCATCCTGAGCGATATAAGGACGAGATCTCCGCGCTTTCGGGATACCTCGTCTCTCCGGTTGAGACCATTCCGATAAAAAGCAGGGAGACCGGATAAGGGAGTCCTCCTTAAGGATTGTTGGATTGTAAATTATGATTTTTGAATTACAGAGTTTTACTCCCTTTTCCGCACTATGCCCGATAGTGATATGGCGGCAAGGGATGTAGCGACCCATCCTATGATTATGTGAAACCAATGATACATGTGTATCAATATGCTCCAATACGGGTGGTCGTTATTATAGACCGGTATCCAGTAGTTTTCCTGATGAAGGTCTACAAACGGTATGAGGGTGTCGAGTGAATAGATAAATGGATTAAAATCCGGATATAGGTGCATATTGTCCTTGAATATGCTCAACTTGGACCTGGTCATAAAAGAATGCTCATTTGCAGAGAAGAAGATGATGAACCCGATGAATGCCATAAATAAAATAAACAAGATCGGCCTTATCGGCTTATAGCCGTGGCTCATCGAAATGCCAAGGGCCCTGTACCAAAGCCTTCTTGGATTGCTTATGTCCCCGCATTCCGACAAGGCATTCTGCTTGGCTATTAGCACCTCTCTTGAATCGCTTTCGTGCCCCATATTTTTAAGTACCTTCGCTAACTGCTCGTAGGGCTGGGGCCTGAATTCGCAACGAGGCCGATTCTTGAAGTTGCCGTAAGGCTTGGATTTGGAATTGTTATGCCAGGTATTATTAAGCCATTTTCTCGACCTTATCCAAATCCATTTTACGGCGTGCTTTTTTTGAAGCGGTTCCGTAATCACATCAGGTGCATCAGGGATCGTTTCTGCCGGAGGGAGTTGCAGTTCTATCCATCTAAGCCTGTCCTTTGCGTTTTTGGGGGTATTGTCAGGCGCAAGCGCACCGTATTCAAATCCGTCTATATGTAGCTTGCCGGGGCCTGGCCAGCTTTCTTTGTTATCGGTAAGAACCCCGACCTTCGCGTGCATGAGGTCGACTGCGCCGACCGGGTGATCCTTTAATGTCCAGAAGAAGTTATCTTGCACAGTCATCCTCTGGGCGCAGAGCGCATCTCCGTTCTCGTTCACGAAGCTCCCGCCGGAGCAATTAAGGGTGCCGCCGACCTTCGCCCCAATGAGTCGAACCTTACCTTTTGCTCTGAAGCCTTGGTTAAGGAAAATATTCCCCTTTGTCTCAATCCCGTCGGCGCTGAGGGCGTTTCCGTTATCGTTTACGAAGCTCCCGTTGGAGCAATCAAGGTTGCCGCCGACCTTCGCGCCAAGGAGCCTAACTTCACCCTTTGCGCTGAAGCCTTTGCGAAGGAAGATATCTCCCTTTGCCTCTATCCCGTCGGCGTTGAGGGCGTCTCCGTTATCGTTTACGAAGCTCCCGCCGGAGCAATCAAGGCCGCCATTGACCTTCGCCCCAAGGAGACGTACTGCCCCGGTGGCCAGAAAACCGTTACGAAGGAAGAGAGCGCCATCAACCGTAAGCATGTCTCCGGAAATATGGCTTGTATGTGTATTGTGAAGGTTGATAGTGCGCGTCCTGGCGTCTAGAAGGATGATGCCGTCTTTAATCGAGCAGGATGCGAGAACGAGGGGGTGGGGGACGGTTGCGCCCTCGAAATCGAGTTTCCCATCTACCCTGGCGCCGATGATTCGTATGCCTCTTGCGTCTATAAGCTCGGAGGCCTTCTTATCGGTACATATCCAGCGGAGGAATTCCGCGCGGATGGTGCGCTCAGCGCCCCAGTTATCGGCATTAGCAGGATTATCAACGTCGGGCTCACCTGCCTGCAGGTTGAGAAGCTTACCCGTCGTCGCTGAATCGAGTAGACTCGATTCAGCGGCAGTAAGATTACTAAGCCTCTCGGGTATGAGTTCTTTTAATGTCGGCACAGTTGTCAAACCAAATCAAAGGCGGATTCGTTATATAGCTGACTCAGCCACTATGATAGGTCTTTAGAAGAGAATATGATTGTTTGGAATAATGGTGCCGGAGGTCGGGCTCGAACCGACACGGGGTGTTAGCCCCACGGGATTTTGAGTCCCGCGCGTCTACCAGTTTCACCACTCCGGCGTTTGTGGAAAGGTCTCAAAACGGTAACACAGGGGCAAACCACTGTCAAGGGGAAGCGGCCCTCGGTTCCTTCATTCCTCCGGAAAAACCTATATAATCAATCCAGGAGGACGAAGGGCATGGGCATAAAGGTCTTTACGGCGATATTCATGGCGTCGG
>JACRCH010000056.1 GCA_016219115.1 Deltaproteobacteria bacterium | reverse complement strand
GAACTGCGGTCGGTCAGCACCCTGGCGAATATGTCGAGCCTCCCGGTCGTGCTCTTGGGGTTTGCCCTGCCCTTGACGCCCTCCGGGAGGTTGAGCTCCTCCATGAGGGGGATGAGGTAGACGTGCCCCTTCTCCAGTATGCCGCCGTTTGCGATGTCGGTCTCGTACATGACGAGGTCCGAGCCGTATGCGTCCGGGGTATGTATCTTTTCCACCACGTCGTGGTTCTCCGGGAGGAAGCTTGAAACGAGCCTGAAAGCCCTGTCCCCGAGCCTAAGGTCGATGCTCGCGGGCTGTATCTGCTCGTCGGCGACAGTGTCGCCTTTTGAAAATATCCTCTTCCTCGAAACCGCCTTTTTGATGAGCTGGCAGGTCCAGACCCCGATGTTTTTCCGGCTATCCATGCATCTATCCCCTGATATGGTATGCGTTATTTCCTCAAGCCGAATATGATACATGAAAAGAGGGCGGATTTAAAGACCTTTTCTTGGGTTGCGGCCTCGCCGGGCACAGGCCGGACCCCGCCATTGACGCGGGGGGGGGGGGGAGACTCGATACCGTCGCATATATTTGAAGGGAAGGACTCAGGAGAATAGAAAAAACCACGATTGAAGAGTGAAAAAATTTGGCTTGCCGGCGGCACGGACCGATAAAAAAGCGGCGCGATAATCATTCCCCGCGGCGTCTTGCCCCTATCGCCATCAGCAGGGCGGAGGTCCTGTTCTCAACCCCGATCTTCCGATATATATTCTCCAGATGTTTTTTGACGGTGCATACCTTTATATGCATGATGACGGCGATATCATGATTGCCCTTGCCCTGGGCCAGCCAGTACAGGGCCTCCTTCTCCCTCAAGGTCAGCTCGGTTATCCCCCCTTCCTGGGCCTGCCCGCCTGCCATGATGTTCCGCTCTATAGCCGATATCGCCTCCGCATTTTCATACGCCTGACAGATATGCGGGGAGATGAGGTTGAGCATGAGCCTGTCCCGCTCCGAGAAGTCCCGCCTGTCCCGATGGAACGCGATGCCTTTAAGCCCGGACCCGTGGCATTTAAGCGGCGCGCAGATCTGGTATTCGACGTCGTATTTTTTGCAAAACTCATTGTAAAGCCCGAGCCTGCGATAGCGTCTATCGGATAGGAAGTCGGATATCTTTACCGCCCGGCATTCCGGCGAGGCGGCGAGGGCCGGGTATCTCCCGGACATTTCCTTTTCAATCTCTCTTTTATATGGATGGCGCGGCATCCGGTCCTTATAGAGAAGGTTCAGGATAGGGTGTTCATGCAGGTGCCTGTTTAAAACGGGTATGTCGTGCGGGGAGATGGACTCCGGGAATTCGATCTGGGTGACGGTCTGCGGCAGGGGGTTTATTTCACTACAGGCTACGAAATTGGAAGGGACCGCCCTTGAAATAACGGGCAGGAGGCGGCAACGCCAGCCGTCCAGCCTCAAATCCGAGTATATCTCCCGGATGCAACCCATCAGAGTCCGCATGTCACGATGCGAGAGCCATATCATAAGAAGCCTCGGAAGCCGGCGTATATTCGTCTCAAGACGAATTTACATTACAATACTATTGTAGTTATAGTCAACCGGAGAATGTCAACGCGGTTATATAATTCAGGAGGGATATTCCAATGCAAACAGTCCATTTCAGGCAGGCCCATGACGATTTGCTTCAGATAGCGGGGGAGATTTCAAAGCTGCTGACCCCGGCCGGGATACAGAACGACGCGGCAAAGGTAAGAAGCCTTCTTTCCAGGCTTGCGGGAAAGCTTTTTGTCCACCTCCAGATGGAGGACAAGTCCCTTTTCCCGAGCATTGAGAAATACAATGACGCAAGGCTCAATTCAATGCTCAAGGTGTTTGTCAACGATATGGGCGGGCTCAAGGACGCCTTCAACAAATATACGAACAAGTGGGCGAACCCCGACCATATAAAAAATAACGCCGTGGAGTTCATAAACGAGACCAAGTCCATATTTAGCGCCCTTACGAAGAGGATAGAAAAGGAGAACAGGGAACTCTATAAGCTTATAGACGAATTGGCGGTGGGAAAATAACGGCGCATGAGGGTATCCACGTTCGCGCAAAATAATCTCCTTATTAACGGGCTGCTGAAAAACTCGATTTGCCGTCTTTGCGAGCGTAGCGAAGCAATCTCATCTTTAAGTTGCATTGTTGGGTTAGCGGAGCGTAACCCAACAATCCATCAAGGCTGTATGGCGGGTTAGGCGTAAGCCGTAACCCGCCGGATGTCAGACAACCATTCGGCGGGTGTGACCCGTCCTTGTATATTGGAGACAGTAGCTTTTAATGCAGTTACGGTGTTACGCTTACCCAGGGACGCCGGGGTAAATGGGAAAGGTGAATCCGTACCCGCCCTCAGGTCTTGGAGCCTGTTGCGTAGATTGGATCCCTTT
>JACRCH010000004.1 GCA_016219115.1 Deltaproteobacteria bacterium | reverse complement strand
GTCAAACCTGTCATCGAACCCGCTTGCAAGCCCGTATTTGTACCTGGTGTCGCTTCCCTTCGGAAACGAGCCGTCTGAGAGCCTTAGAAAAGCGTTTACAGGAAGTGAAAAGACCCGGGAAAGCATTCCTCTCCCGAAGACTCTTCGCATGAGGTCTTCCGCCCTCAGGACTTTTACGTATCTTTCCAGTTTGGAGACTTTTTGCCAGCCGGCCTTCCCAAGCGCCCTTGCGGCGTCATCGTTCGGAAGGACTATGCAGGCCTTCATGCTTTTGACGGCGTCCAACCCGGCCATGTAATCGAACATCCGTCCTGCGATGCCTTTGCCGCGCCATTGTTTTGATACGGAGATGTCTCCAAGCACTCCTACCGTACACCGCGCTCCGTTGAGGCTGTAATCATGCGCGGCTAGAGAGAGAACGCCTATTTTTTCTCCGGAAGCGGCCTCCGCCCAGATAAAGAGGGACTTGGTCCTGCACGGCCTTTTCAAAAAACGCCATTCTAAATAGGCGTCATCGCGCACGGTTTCCCGATTAGCGTTTCTGAATGCCAAAAACTCGCGACTGCATCTTTCGTAGTCTGTTGCCGTGATTTTTACATCAAGCATTTACAAGACTCTTATAAAAATTCTCATATTTTGAGAGGATGACTTCAAGGCTCATCTTGTTTTTGATGGTATCAAGGGCGTTCCTGGCAAAAAGTTCCCTTTTGGCGTCGTCATCGAAAAGCTCAAGTATCAGCGAGGCGAGGGTTTTATGATCGTCGATCTTGAAGGTATAGCCGTTATAGCCATTGGTTATGAGGTCTGTGTTGCCCCCGGCCTCGGACACCACACACGGCACCCCAGCCGACATATACTCCATGATGGCGTTCGAGAGCCCCTCGCCTTCCGAGCAGTTCACCCCTACGTCCATGATCGACAGGTACGGGATGACGTCTTTCTGCGAGTTCGTAAAGCGCACACTCTCCGCGATGCCGAGCGTGCGGGAAAGCCTCTCCATCTCCTCTTTCAGGGGCCCGGTCCCGATGAGAAGAAAAGTCACGTCGTCTCTTTGCCTGAGCATCTCCCGGGCGGCCATCAGAAAAGTCGTGTGGTGCTTCATCGGCCTGAAGTTGGCAACGATACCAACGACCCTGTTGCCGTCGGCTATGCCGAGGCTTTTTTTCAGGGCGCGCTCGGGTCGGACGTTCTCAAACCTGCTTGTGTCTATGCCGTTCAGGAAGACCTCGATCCTGGATGAGTCCACGCCCTCCTTTTCCATCGTAAGCTCCTTGACCTTGTAGGAGTTGGCGAGGATCTTCGTGGTGAACCTGTTGGCGAACCTGGTCATCATCATGTAGCGGCCGTTCATCCATTCGCCGTAGTCGCGCCTGCTGGAGAGTATGACCTTTGTCCCGGCCATGCGCGCGGCTATAACGCCGAGTATGTTAGCCATTGGGAAAAAGGTATGGACTATATCCGGGCTTGACGACCTCAGAAACCGGACAAGTCTCACGCAGTTACCGTAGGTGTGCGGTTTTTTGAACTGGTTGAGTTCGATGACCTCGGTTTTGCAGGCTAAAGAGGGGGCGTTTTTCCGCAGCCAGGGATGATCCTTGAAACAGACCAGTCTGATCTCGAATCCCTTCCCGCCAAGGCCGTTGATCATCTTTATGAGCTGGTTCTCGGTGCCCGCAAGGTCCGTGTCAAGGGCGTCTATCATGTATGTGAGCTTTACGGTCGTTTTCATCTCACTGTCAAGCTGTAAGTCCGTGGGCTACGGATATCCTTTCGAAAGAGAAGTCCTTCAGAAGCCTTCTTAAGTATTTTTCAGTGAACTTGAGGTTTATGTAGTGTCTGAATCTGTAGCTCGGAGGGACGTTTACTCTCGGCTGATCCGGGTCGAATTCCCAGGGGTGAAGGTAGAATGTAAACCTGTCATTTTTGCGGTTGAGTCTCTTTAAAAAAAATTTGAAGTACGCGTAAGGCAGAAGCCTGAAATACCCCCCCCCGGCAAGAGGCAGGGCGAGGCTGCGGACCCTGTATACCGAGAGAGGTATCTCGGTAAGCCCGTTAGGCCACGAGAACGGTTTGTCGCTGCATCCCGTGAACCCGTACCTGTCGTGGAAGCTTACAGGGAATATGCTTGAGTCATAAGTATAGCCTTCTTGTTTCAGGATGTCCAATGCCCACAGCGACTCCCTGGTGATGGAAAAACTGGGTGCCCTGTACCCCAGGACCCTGTTCTTCGTTATCCCCTCAAGGATATCCTTGGCTTTCCTTATGTCCTGCCGGAAGGCCGACTCCGTCATGTTGTAGACCAACTGGTGCGAAAACCCGTGGGAGGCTATCTCATGGCCGCAGGCGTCTATCTCCCGCACCAGGTCAGGGCACTTCTGGGCCACCCAGCCCAGCACGAAGAAAGTGGCCTTGGCGTCAGAGTCCCTGAGTATCCTCAGTATCTTCTCGGTGTTTTCAACGACCCTTAGTTCCATGCTGTCCCATTCATCGTATGAGATCGCCGACTTGAGGTTCTCGACCTGGAACCAGTCCTCTATGTCAAACGACAGCGCGTTTATCATAGGAGCCTGTTGCCTCTCTTTTTGAACTCGGCGGCATCTTTTTTGGTGGGGAAGGTGAAGTAGGTGGCCTCTTCCTTGCTGTTGGGCCTGGGCTTCAGGGAACCGGCCTTTATGCCGTCTATCGCCTCTATGATGAGTGTCGAGCCGAACCTTTTTGTCCTGCGGATCAGGGAGTCGAGGCTCTCGCCGGGAAGGACCTCGGTCTCTTTCTGCAGGAGTATCTCCCCGTCGTCAAGGCCGGAGTTGATCCTGTGGACTGTCGTGCCTACGGTCTTCTCCCCGTGGTACATCTGCCAGAAGTTAGGGAGCATCCCTCTGTATCTGGGGAGCTTCGAGTTGTGGATGTTTATGCATCCCTTCCCCGGGAGGCCTATGAGCTTCTCCTTGAATATTTGCGGGGCGGCCACTGAGACTATAAGGTCGAGATCGAGCTTTTTTATCTCGCTCAGGAACGCATCGGAATTTATGTTGCCGCAGTGTATGACCGGTACTTTGTAACTCCTGCAAAGCTGGTCGATCGAGTAAAATCTTTTCATGGGAATGCTCCGGGACGCCTTGGCGCACGCCTTGTAGTAAGCGTACCTTAAGCCCATCCTCAGGAAGTCGGCCGGGCCGTAGAAGTCGTACATCTGCTTAAGGAGCTTCTTGAAGCTCTTCTTCCCCATCGTGGGCGCTATCACCACGCCCTTGATATCGTTGAGATCGCGGTAGTTTTTGAAAAACTCCTCGAAAAAAAGGCGCACGTAAAAAGGGTCTTCCTGCGTGATCATCAAAATGTTGAATCGCTTCATTTCCGTACGGTCTCCCATGTTATCGCCTTATATCCCTTGAGCGTCTTGTAGAGCGAGATCAATGACGCGATGTTCACCGTTAAGAAATACAGGGGCACGGACAGGAGCTTGAATTTGAGGTTTACCTTTTCCCCCAGCCATGCCACAAGGGCCATCGCGTAGAAGGCCGCCTGAAGGGCCAGTGTGGCGTTGTATATGGGGGCGCCGGTTAAAAACAGGTTCGACGCCAGTATGATTATCATGAATATGGGCATAAGCCACCTGAGGAGTTTGTGCGAAAAGAGTTGAAAGGAGACGAAGCCGAACCTCAGTGGGTTAAAGAGCTTCTTCATGTACAAAAGGCCCCTCATGCCCCTGGAGATGACCCTTATGCGCATGTTGAACTCTTCGGATGTCTTCTCTGTAGTCTCCTCGTAAGCGACGGCCTCAGGCTCAAAGGCTATCCTGTACCCTTTCTCCAGAATCTTGAGCGGCTCCACCAGGTCGCTGATGATGTCCGGCGGGAGGGGCTCGTAGAGTTTACGCCTTATGGAATATATGCAGCCGCAGCACCCCGTGATCGTCTTTATCCTGGTCTGTGAGCTCTTTATGGAATTCTCGTACTTCCAGAAGAGTACGTTCCCGATGCCTATGGTGGCCCCGGTCGGGTTGTAGTATTCGTAGCGCCCGCTCACCGCGCCCACTGAAGGGTCCGCGTAGTTTCTGACGATCTTCCTTATGTTGGCGTTTTCGTACCTGGTGGTGGCGTCCGAGAAGATGACGATATCGCCTGTGGCCGATTTTACGGCCCTGTTCTGCGTCTCGGTCTTGCCAACGCGCCCTTCTACGCGCACAAGCCGCACACCCCTTGATGAAAACCCCCGTACTGTCTCGTCGGTTCGGTCGGTTGAGCCGTCGGAGGCCACTATTATCTCCAGCCTGTCTTTCGGGTAATCGAGTGACAGGGTGTTGTCCAGCTTCTGGGCTATGTTTTTTTCTTCGTTGTAGGCCGTTATCAGGAACGTTACCGTAGGCTCGTAGTCACGTTTATTCACCGGGTTGTTGAAAAACCGTGAAAGGAGCATGATGACGAGGGAGTACCCGATGTAAGTGTAGAAGACGACAAAGACAGTTGCCCAGAAGATGATTTCCGCCATATAGACCTCAGTTTATCAGGCTGTCGTAGACTTGCAGGTATTGTTTTGCCATTCTTGCCGAAGAATACTTCTTAAACGCCTCGGCGCGGGCTTGCCCGGCGTTTTTTAACGCCTTCGGGCGGTCTTTAATGTACATAAGGATCCCATCGGCCAACTCATCCGGGTTCTCCGGGGCTACGATGCAACCGGTCTCGCCGTTTTTAAGTATCCTGGGCACGTCTCCCACGGAACTGGCGACTATCGCCTTGCCGGCGGCCATAGCCTCAAGAAGAGCCATGGGCTGGCCCTCCGTCAGAGAGGGGAGTACGAATATGTCCATGACGGAGAGCATCTCGGGGATATCCGAGCGCCTTCCGGTAAAGACCGTCCTGTCCGCTATGCCGAGCGCCATGGCTTCATCCTCAAGGTTTCTTTTGAGCGCGCCGTCTCCGACGATCATGAAAAAGCAGTCCTTACGCTCATTCAGCACCCTTTTTGCCGCTTTCAGCATATACGCGTGCCCCTTCTCGTGGGTCAGTCGCCCTACGGTCCCTATTACGAAGCCAGGGCAGGCAAAGAACAGGCTTCTGAAGTCTTTTCCCGAGGCGTCAGAATTGAACCTGTTGATGTTTATCCCGTTCTCTATCAGAAAGAGCCGGTCCCTTCTTAAGCCGGCCTTTAAGAGCAGCTCATGGACGGTCGTCGACACAGGCACGACGGCATCGAATCGCTTCAGGAACAGTTTGTCCAGCAGCGTATAAAGGCTCATCCTGCGGCTTGACTCTATCCAGTTGTGGCACGTGGCTACAAGTTTTTTTTTGTTCCTCATGTTGGACAGCACGGCGTAGATATTTGATTTGTATCCGTGGCTGTGGACGACGTCAAAGGAGTTTTCCCTCACATAGGACGAGATGAGGGAGACGGTCTTGAGGTCGATCTTGCCGGAGCATTTGAAGACATGTGTGTCGATCCCGATGTTCTTTGCGCTTTCCGCGAGCTCGAAGTTCGGGTTATGGAGGTTCTGAAAGATCCCGACAGTGACGGAATGTCCGAGGTTCTTCAATTCGCAAGAGAGTTCGAGAAGCACGTTCTCGGCTCCGAAAAAACCTGCGCTGCTTATTAATTGGAGTATCTTCAGGCCCATGCAGTGCGGGCCCGCCCGGGCGGGACGGGCCTGCGGTTAAAGTTAGTTCAACGGGTCAAAAAAAACCCTATCCCCCGGAGACCTTTATCTTGAAGTTTTCGATGGAGTCGTACCGTCCGATGCCGATCCTCGGGATGGTGAAGACCGAATCCTCTTTCGACCATGGTCTGGCAACTGTTGTAAAACTGCACTTGAACCCCAGGTCCTTGATAATATCGACGACAGTGTCGTTGTAGTTGCCGTTCGGGTAAGAGAAGTAACGCATGCTGCGGCCCGTCCACTTCTCCAGGAGCTCTTTGGAGGTTCTTACGCTCTCCCGGATCTCTTCGCCCGAGAGCTGTGTCAGGATGTTGTGGCAGTGTGAATGGGCGCCGATTATCACAAGCCGGCTCTCGGACAGCGCCAGGAGCTCATCGGTAGACAGCGGTCCAAGTGAGAATGACCCATTGCCGGCGGACGGCCCCAGTTCCACGAGGATGCTTTCCACCGCGGCGGCCCTGGCATGGGGACCCATCTCCTTGAGGTCTCTTAAAAGCCTCTCTATCTCCCTCCAGTTTTCCGACCCTCTGTACCTGTTTATACGGTAGTTCCCCAGCGACAGCCTCTTCAAGTCAAGCACACGGAGCGTGTTGCCCTGAAAGGCGCTTATCAGGCGGTCGTACCAGTACAGGAGCCCTTCCTGTACTGCCCTGGAGGCTACAAAGACCGTAACCGGCAGGTTCATCGCCTTTACGATGGGAAGGAGTACCCTTCTGTTCCCGTTGTAGCCGTCGTCGAATGTGATGACGGCCGAGGGCCGCGCTCCGGCGTTTGTACCGTTTTCCATCCTCGCCAGCGCGTCTTCCAGGCTTAAGACGTCGAAGTGGGCGCAGACGTATTCCATCTGTCTTATGAAGTCGCTTTTCTTGACGACGGTCCACGCCTCGATATCGTCGCAGTCATCGCCGAGCTCGTGATACATCAGCACGACCGTCTTTTGCGAAAGCCTGGAATTTCGCATCCTGCCGAGTACAGGCTCGAAGGAGATGCCCTTATGCAGGGTGGTTCTCAGCAGTCTTTTTAAAGTCATGGACATGGAATCAACGGCCTTTAAGGGATTTTTTGAGCTGGGTGAGGGTGTGTTTGCGGACCCGGGGTAAAAAATGCGTCAGGATTTTTTATCGCCCCAGAACTTCCTGATAAGGTGCTCTCTCAGTATACGGCTGTCCCTGTGTTTGACCTGGTGTATGTAAGACGGAGTGTATTTGCCGCCCTTTTCAAGCCCTTTAAAGTACCCGGGGGGCTTTTGCTCCGCCCATACGCGCGTTACCTTGTCCCTGTATTCGCCGATCGTGCAGATAACCCTCGCCGGGTTTCCGGCGACGACCGTATCGGGCGCAACGTCCTTTGTGACCACCGACCCTGCCCCCACTACCGAGCCGGGCCCGATGGTGACATTGCCCATGATTATCGAGTTCATGCCGATAAAACAGTTGTCCTTGATTATGATAGGGGCGAACTTCTGCAGGCTGGGGTCATCCCCGGTGAACACCCAGGTGGCGCCGTCATGTACCAGGAAAAGGACATTGGGGGCTATCGTGCAATGGTTCCCTATCTTTATCAGGTACGGCTCCGGGCCGAGGTCCCTGATCTCTATCCTGTTCTCCTCGCCGATCTGAGCGCCCTGTTTCCTGAAATACCCGGCGATCGTGAAGTCGTTGTATCGCGACAGCTCGATGTTTTTCTGCAGCTTTGAGTATATCTTTTTGAAGATCCTTGTCACGGCATGTCCTGTTAAGAGGTTTCAGGATTCAACGGGCCGGCCGGGAAAGGCCGCCTCTTCAAAAGTCGTTGTCGCCCTCGAGTATGTACCAGTTTTCACTGTTAAGGATGAATCCGCTCTCGGTCTGCGAAGGCGGGCAAAACACGTATACCCTGGTCTCGTTTCTCTTGTCCTCGAAAAAGTTCATCCCCTTGATCTGCGCTTCTACGGAACTTGCGCCGAGGTACCTGATAGAGACAGACCCGACGGAGTCTTTGCGCATCTGTATGCAAAATTCGGAGAGGAGGGTCTTTACGGCGTTTTTGATATCCCGGTCGCAGAGCATGTCGGCGATATATGCGACATTTTCATCTATATAGTAGACGATATAGCCGGTGAGGGACCCTTTCTCAGCGGTGACCGCGAATACCCTGTAGTCCCTGTAAGAGGACTCCTTGTAGCGCCAGTGGAGAAATTTTGAGTCCCGCGCCCCGACGATACCGAGTTTTTTGCCGGCGGCCGCGGACAGGGCGTCAAAACGTCCGTCAAAACTCACCGGTGTCTCAACCGTTACGGACTCTGGACGTCTGTACCTGAACTCCTTTGAGAGCGTCTTCAGTGTGAAGTCCGTAAGCCCAGAGGCTATACCTTTAAGGGGAGATGGGAGTATGTTCCTGTTTTCGCGGTACTCCGCCTTAAGAAGCTTAACGTACCGGTGGTATTTGCCGATCTCCTTGTACCCGAGCCTGACCAAGAGAGGCTCGGACAACGGGTTGGGTATGCTGTAGGTGAAATCTACGCGCTCTGCCCCGAGGCTGGCAAGAAGGGCTTTCTGTATCATGAGCGCGGGCCCGAAGGTCCTGTGTTTTTTATCGACCGCGAAATCGCCGGCGATGCCGGCCCGGCACTGTTTCCCGCCGACATAGATGTCACGCAGGAATATGGCGCATGTGCCCACAAGCTCCCCTGATGAGCCGTCCCTGGCTGTCAGGCAAACGACCGGCGCCTTCAGGTAGTTCCATGTGAACCTCTCCTCCGATATGCCTTCGAGGTTCCTCTGCAGCAGGGGCAGGAGCTCTTTTTTGTCCCTGCCGGGGTCAGCCTTCTCGATTATATACTTGCTCATGGATACGGTCTCGATGTCCTTGCGTGGGATGAGTTTTGAGTGATTGGCTCCGGCGTCAAGAGCGTAAAACCGCCTTGCATGGTGTTCCAGTACAGCGCCAGCTTAAGCGCCGTAGTCTATCTTCCCGGTGGTCATGTCTCCTCCCCCAGGCGAGAAGGAATACCGATGGACTTCGAAGGACCTCCTGACAAGGGGTTCCGCTCCGAGGGCGTCTATGGCCAGGTCGAGATAACGCCTTATCAGGCTTCCGGTGTCATCGGGGTTGTGGATCCGCGCTCCGCTCAGCGGGTACACGACGTACTTGGCCGCGTAGTAATCGAGCGAGACAGGGTCGGTTCCGGCCAGTATGGTCTTCATCCTGGTCGCCTTTGACGTGTCCGTGCGGTGTCCCCATCCGACCCACTCGGCGGTAGTTATGTTAAGGTCGGCCTTTCTTATCGTTTTTATGAAGTGGCCTACGGGGCCGGCCTTGGCGTACTGGAAGATCGTTCCTCCGCACGCATGCACGTTGTGGTAACCCTTGGGGGTCAATCCCGGCGCGCCGCATGAAAGGTCCGTGATCCCCATGTAGTTTTTCAAGGAGCTCGTTATCCCGGTATCATCCCCGTGGGAGTTTAAGACAGGTAAGTTGATGAGCCTCACTTGCCTGTCGCGCAAGTACTCGCCCCCACCCTTGCCGTCACGCCTGAACGGGCCGTTCTTAAGGTCTACGGTTATGCCGCTGTAGGAGGAAGTGAAGACAGGATAGGTCATCATGACCTTCCATTTTTTTATTCCGAAGATAGGGGAGAAGTGGTAGACGATGTCGGTCCATACGTATCCGTCACCCTCCCAGGGGCCCTTGACCACCCCTCCGTTCATGCCGTTGCCCCAGGCGTCCTTTTTCTTGGGCCCGCCGTCCCTCCAGTGGTATTTGGTGACGTTTTTATGCCCCTTCTTGGCGTACAGCTCTATGAGGGTGTTGATGTTGTGGTTAACCCCGTCTATATCGCCGTTTATCTCGCTTAAATGGGTCCAGCCCCTTATGTTGTCCTTCTCCTTTTCGGGGAGCGTGTCGTCCATGAAGTGCTGGTTTTCGGCGATTATCACCTCGCCGCTGAAGTTTGGGATATTCAATACAAGGTCTATAAAACCCTTCATGGCGGCGAGGTTGGTCCTTCCCTGGTTCCACCACTGGGCGTTCGGTTTAAGGACGACTATGTCGTTTTTTCCGATAAACTTCTCTATCCCGCCCATCATCTCCACTACCTTGGAGACGTTTTGCTGGGGCGTCCCGTTTTTGGCGACATAGACTTCGGAGATGCTTCTGGGGCCCATGGAAGGGTTTTCGAAGAGAGACGCTAAAGACGGCCCGCCTTTCCTCAGGATAGGCCAAGACGCCATGGCAATCCCCATCGAGGCTAACGTTAGGAACAATCTCCTGTTGACCTTCTGTACCATGCTCATGACTCGCAGCATTACCGGCTGAAGTAGCCGTTTAATGAGGGTTGCAGTTCCTTTATCAGGTCCAAATCGTCGCTGAAGGCCTGCTTAAGGTCGTCATCATCTTTAAACCCTGCCGTGACGATGATAAGCGCGCCGTTTGTGTGTCTGGTGACAAGGCCGTCGGCGGCCGTTATCAGTTTGGCCTTGTACCTGTTGGCCGTATTGCGTCCATTCAAATTATACCAGAAAAGCGTGATGAAATCCCCTGAACCCGACTTCGAGACTACCCTGTTTACGGTCATGCGGCCGCCTGAGCCGTCCGGCACAGTGACCTCCGTCATGTTCCTGTAAAGGTCCTCGAAATGTACTCCTATGAGCTTTCTGTACTGTGTCTGGGAATCCAGATATCCGATATAGAGCCTGACGGATCTTCCGGATGCGTTACGGTAGAGATTGTTGAGTTCATCGGATGCGCCGGGGACCCTCAGGTCGTACTTTTCAAAACCGGTGGCTGTCCCTGTCCATTGGCCGGCCGCCAATGGGAACTCAGTCAGGCTTTTGTTCAAGGGCAGTGGAGCAGGGCTGTAAAAGGTGTAATAGAGTCCGAGGCCGGAGAGCATGACTATGGCCGCGGCCATGGCGGAGTTGAACCTCTTCTCGTCGGCGCGCGTGTAGCTATGAGGGCAAGCCGGTTCGCCGGAGAGCGAATTTTCTGAGTAGTGGGGTGGCAGCTTTTTGAGCAGATGCGCCGTGAAGAAGAGGAATATAAACCCGAATATCGATACGAAGTACCCCTGGAGAAGATGGTACGGCCCATGGAGCGCGTCACCGAGATTGTAATATGTCCATATCCCGATAAGCGTCACGCGCAGCCCGTTTGTCAGCAGTCCGATGAAAAACGCCAGCACTACCAGTAACGATTTCCGCCACCATTCTCTCTGCGTGAAATACGCGAGAGGGATGACGATGGCTATGATCGAGACCATGAAGTTAGCGCCGCTGCAGGCCTCCGCAACCTCAAGCGATATGTTGGGGAGTTCCAGGTACTGCATCCTCTGATAGACCGGCACGCCCAGGTGCGGCAGCAGCGCAGAGGCGAACCTTGCGGTAAAGAGCTGGAACGGCCAGTGTATCTTTTCGATAAGCGGGGTGAAGACCGGGACCATCAGCACAAGGTACGCAAGCGGCAGGGCAAGGGCCTTAAGATACCTTCTGCCCAGAAGCAGCAATACCAGGCCCGGTATTATCACGAGCAGTGAGGACTCCTCGACGAGGACAACGCTTGCGGTCCTCCCGGTCATAAGCGCGAGGGCCCCGGCCGCCACAACCGTTATCCCGCCGAGGAAGCTGGGTCTTATTGGGATTTCTTTGAGCCTCTCTCGCTCGACCCAGATGATATAAAGGCTTACTATCGGGACGATGAATCCGTGGGAGAAGTCCTGGTAGCTCCATGTATCCGCGAGAAGGGCGAGAGGGCCCCGGAGAGCGAGCGCGAACGCAAGGCCGAGAACGGCTATTCTGCCCCACATCGCCCTGGAGAAGACGGGGTTTGATACCGGCCCGGCGTTTATCGTCTTATCGTATGCCTTGGACATTAGGGTGTGAATTTTTCTGAGGTTGGATGTCAAACGGCTAATTGGCGGCGCCGGGTTTAAGCCCTGCGCCCCTCCCGAGTGCCTGTAAGCCGAGGTCGGTCTTTTTTATCTTGCCTGTGTCGGTCTTCGGCAGTTCCTTCACGAACTCTATCTTTTGCGGGACCATATGGTCCTCAAGGTGTCTTGAGCAGAAGGCGAGGATCTCCGTTTTCGTCAGAGCGCTGCCGTCCTTTAAGACGATGAACGCCTTTATCGACTGGCCGTATATGGGGTCCGGCTCGCCGATAACGGCGGCCTCCACGACCGAGTCGATCTCATAGAGCACGTTTTCTACCTCTTTGGGGCTCACCTTCTCGCCCCTGCTCTTTATGATATTGTCCCTGCGGGCCACGAAGTAAAGGTATCCGTCAGGGTCCGTCCTGAAGAGGTCTCCGGTGTAAAGGACGGTCTCCCCGAATGTCTCGCCCGGTCTTAACTTCTTCGCCGTCTCTTCGGGCAGTTCCCAGTAGCCGCGCATGACATGACTCCCGCGTACTACCAACTCTCCGATGACGCCGGGGCCGACCCTGCTGCCGTTTTCGTCGACGATGTACGCCTCGGTGTTGGGGATCGCCTTTCCAACCGACGCCGGCCTTGCGTCGAGCTCTTCCGGCGGGAGGTAAGACACCCTTTTGCATTCGGTCAGACCGTACATGGAGTATATCCTGGTCATGGGAAAAAGTTTCCTGAGCCTATGTATGTGGGACAGAGGCAGCGCGTCCGCCGTGTTGGTTATGTAGCGCAGGTGCTCGAACCTGTGGTTCTTGAGGCTGTCCATCTGCAGAAGGATCGCCGAGATGGTCGGGACGATCGGGAAACCCGTGACCCGTTCCTCCATTAGAGTGTTGATGATCTTGTAGGGATAAGTGAACGATTTTTCGAGTATTACGGTGGCGCCGGTCTTGAAGGCCATCAGCACCTGGTACAAACCGTAGTCAAAGGAGAGAGGGAGGGTGTTGAGGATGATGTCATCCTCCGTGTTCTCCAGATATCCGGTGATCGAGCTCGCGGCCGTGACCATGTTCAGGTGCGTCATCATCACGCCTTTTGGATTGCCGGTGGAGCCTGACGTATAGATGACAGTGGCAAGGTCCGCGTCTATGGAGCGCCGCGCTATGGCATTGGAGCCGCCGCCTTGCAATATCTCGGTGAGCGAGGCCGTCCTTTTAAGAGGAGCGGCAGGGATCCCCGTCTTTTCTCCGGCCAGATAAACCGCCTTAAGGGAAGGCGTACTGGCGCAGGCAGAGCGGACGGAGTCTATCCTCTGAACCGAGCTTATCAGCGCGCTGGCGCGGCAGTTGTTAAGGATGTATGCGAGTTTTTCTTCCTTAGTGGAGGGGTTGACCATGAGGAACACCCCCCCGGCCTTCAATACGCCGAAGATGGAGACAACCGCCTCCATTGAGTTTTCGAGGAGCACGACTGCGCGCTCGCCCCTGACGAGGCCGTCGGAGGCAAGTGCAGCGGCGACCCGGTCCGACATCTCGTCGATGTCCCTGTAGGTGTACCGGTCATCCTTTATGACGAGGGCTACCTTATCCGGGCGCTTTTTCGCGCTGTCTTCTAAAAAAAAGTTTACCAGCATGGAGAGTTTATAGTCCAAGGCGTTTCTTGGCGATGTCAAGAAGCTTTGCGGGCTGCTCCCCGTAGATCTTCTCGTACCCTTCCGCTCGCCCCATGACGCCGGCGCGGACCATGTTGGCTATCTCCCAGACATAGGGGTGGAAATTGAACCGTTTTATGTGGACGTCGTTGGCGAAGGCGTTAAGAAGACAGTTGGTCGAATTCGAGTCGGTGTCGTCCGGGGCCTTCCAGCCCAGCTCTCCGATCTCCTCGACGATCTTTTCTTCGTTGTAGTCGAGGAAGGCGAGGGGATGGACGTTATACGGGAAACGTTCGGTCATGGCGAAATGCTCTTCTTTCAGGAAGTAAGCGTCCACCTCGGGGCCGGCGAGCCCGGAAAGTGGCTTAAGGATAGCGGCCTGCGTGGCCCTTATCAGGGACGGGTTGACCCTGATGACGGACGACTGCACCGGGGCCTGACCCGGGGACCAGCCGTATCCTATCATCATGACGCCTTTTTCAAGGGCGGTCTTGAGGGTGAAGAACTTCACTATCCCTATGCATGAGGTGCAGATGGTGCTGGCCCTCTCGAGTGTCTTCTTCGAGTAGATATCCTCTTTCGCCGCCCCCAGGAAGATGCGCTTCATGAGGTCGAACCTCGGCTTGAAGATAAGGTGGTCCACGCCGAGGTTGTCCGTGACGGCGCACATGTTGCGGAAGGCGCCTTCGGAGATGAACCCGTTGTCCAGCGTGAGGGCCAGGACCCGGAGATTGTAGCGTTTCCTCAATACCATCAGCGTATAGGTGCTGTCCTTACCCCCGCTGTAGGCCATGAGACAGTCGTAAGAGCCCTGAGTGCGGTGGTTATCGACAATGTTTAAGAACTTCTGCTCGTACTCCCTTTTATGTTCGTTGAGAGCCTCTATCCCGGTAAAGCTTCTGCAGTGGTTGCAGACGCCCTGTTCGTCGAACTCTATCCCCGGGAAAGTCTCCGGGAGTATGCATCTGGTGCATGTTTTCATCTTTTTACCTCGGCTGGGTTGAGTTTTTTCAGCTCTTCCTTCATTACCTTCCCGCTCTGCGTCTTGGGCAGGCTCGACACGAAATATATCTTCTTGGGCATCTTGAACGGAGGCAGGTTCGCCCCGCACAGCCGCATCAGCTCGTTCTCGGCGCACGCCTGTCCGTCCTTCAATACCACGAACGCGCATATGGACTCCCCGAGCATGGGGTCGGGTTTCCCCACCACGGCCGCTTCAATGACCGACGGGTGCTCCAGTATCACTTCTTCAATCTCGCGCGGCGCGATCCTGTGGGCGCCGCTTTTGATCATGTCCCTTTTCCTGCTGACGATGTAGATGTAGCCCTCTTCGTCCACCGTGGCCATGTCCCCGGTAAAAAGCCTGCCTTCGCGTATGACCTTCGATGTCTCCTCGGGGTTCTCCCAGTACCCGAGCATGATGTTTCCGCCTCGGGCGGTGATCTCTCCGGTCTCGCCCGGCTTTACCGGCTCCCCTTTGTCGTTCAAGACCTCGAGTTTTACCCCCGGGATCGCTTTTCCGACCGAGCCGTGTTTCCTGTGGAGGTCTTCGGGAGGCAGGTACGAAAGGCGGGCCGAGGCTTCCGTTTGGCCGTACATTATGTAGAGCTTGATGTGGGGCACGGTCTTTAATATCTCGTACGCCATGGCGTGCGGCATCGGGCCGCCTGCCTGCGTTATGTAGCGAAGATGCGGGAACTCGGAGTTTTTGAAGTTGGAGCGGTGACAGAGGATGGCGAAGGTCGAGGGGACTCCGGCAAAACCCGTGACACGCTCCTTCTGTATCCGGTCGATGATGACGTTGGGATAGATGAAGCTGTTGGCTACGACCAGGGTGCCGCTCTGCATCACGTGCGTCAGAAGAAGCGAATTCCCGTATGAGTAGTGGAACGGGAGGACCACCATGACGCTGTCGGCCTCCGATAATCCAAGATAATCCACGATCGAGCCGGTGTTGGCCGAAAGGTTCCTGTGCGAAAGCATGACCCCCTTCGGCTCCCCGGTCGTCCCTGAGGTGTATATTATGGAGGCGAGGTCCTCATCCGTCCTGGCGCCGTATTTAAGCTTGCCGGCGCCCTGCGTACAGCACTCCTCGAAGGATGTCAGGAGTATCCCGGAGGGCCCGGCGGTGTTGAGATCCCCGCTAACCAGGACGAACAGGAACGAAAACGGGCTTTTCCTTTGCTCGAGGCTACGCAGCAACGCCGGGCCGGCGATCACGGCCTTTGGGCAGCAGTTAGCCATTATCTTGAAGCACCCGGCCGCGGAGGTAAGCGGGTTGATGGGGACCGTCACGCACCCGGCAAGAAGAGTCCCGAAGTACGCTACAAGGTACTCTGCGCCGTTGTCAAGCGCGATGACGACCCTGTCTCCTTTCTTGAGTCCGAAACCCTGGAGGGCACAGGCCAGCCCTGTGGAGCGCTTGAGTATCTCTCCGTAGCTCACACTGTAGCCGGTGTGGACGAGGGCGGTCTTTTCCGGGGTCCTTTGTGAAGTATCCTGCAGCAGTCTGTCAATCAGCATAAATGCCTACGCCAGGACTTTTTTCCTTGAGATGAAGTCCGCCAGACGGTCTATGGAATCGAGGTTTTCAGGCACCAACTCCTCGTCCTGCACCTTGACCCCGAAGTCCTCCTCGATGAACGCGACAAGCTCAAGCATCCCGGTTGAGTCTATGATGCCCTTGTCGAGGAAGGAGTCCGAGTCATTGAGGTCTGAGTCGGAGGCGCCGAAAAGGAAGTTTTTTGTGATGAATTCACGGATTTTTTCTTTCATACTATTCTCCAGGATATTTTTGTCACAGCGGGCCTCAGCCGGCGACCTTTATGTCTTTGATCGTCACGTCGCAGTTGAAGTTCTTGATGAACCTGTAGTGCAGAAGCTGCGTTGACAGTATCCCCACAAGAGCCATGTTGTCTTTAAACCCGATGGCGCCGCCCTTGAGGAACTTGTTGAAAAGCAGCCTTACGGGCCCTGGTTTGAAGTACCCGTATTCGCCGAGGCAGGACTCCGAGAGTAGTTCCTCCACATAGTCGGCGGGCTTGCCGTCATTGAAAAAGCTCTTGCCGTCGGGCGCAAGATAAGGCTGCTTCGAGCGTTTAACGATCCTTTCGGGCAGATACCGGCTCATGCACTTTTTCAGGATGTATTTCTCGTTGAGGCCTTTTATCTTGTAGTGGGGGGGCAATTTGGCGCAGAACTCCACGACGCGGTAATCGAGGAAGGGGAAACGGCCTTCTATGGAATTCGCCATCGAGACCCTGTCTCCCTGCGATGAGAGTATGTAGCCGGGAAGAAGGTTTTTGCTCTCGATGTACTGGGCCTTTGAAAGGGGGGGCAGGTTCTCAAAGCCCGGCGTCAGGCACATCCTGAACGCATCCTCTGGGGTGGACCCGTTTGCGGCCTCCTTGAGCGCGTCGGAGAAAAAGAGCTTGTTCTTCGACGTTGTCTGCCAGCGGGGCCTGTGGGAGAAAAACGCGTCCCTTGTGTCGGAGAGGCCGCCGTTGAAGAAGGCCTCCATGTAGGCCTTTGACTGGCCCTGAAAGGCCGGCAGATAGGGGTAAAGCCTTTTCAGAAGAAGCGGGCGCGTCTGCGACTCCGGGAACCGCGCCCAGAACTGCCGTATCTTGGTCTCCTTGAATATGTCGTATCCGCCCAGGACCTCGTCGGCGCCTTCGCCGGTGAGGACGACCTTGAAATTACTGTCGCGCACAAGCCGTGAGAGCAGGTAAAGAGGCACCGGGGCAGTCCGCAAGACCGGTTTTTCGGTATGCCAGATGACGTCAGGGAAGTTCCGGCTTATGTCGGAGTAACTGCACCTGACCTCATGGTGCTCCGTCCCCAGGGCTTTTGCCATCTCATTCTGGTATGAGCTCTCGTCGTAATCCTTGTCTTCGAAGGCCACGGAGAAGGTCTTAAGCGGAGAGTTGCTGAAATTCCTGATCAGGGCGGTAGTGACGGAAGAGTCAAGCCCCCCGCTAAGATATGCTCCCACCGGGACATCGGCCCTCAAGCGCAGGCGCGCGGAGTCCACAAGCAGGCGCTTTAGTTCCTCGACCGCGTCCTCGAAGCCTATCTCCTCGGGCTTTTCAGGGAAGACCAGGTCCCAGTACTGCGTCCTGGAGACCACGCCGTTTTTAATCGTCAGGTAGCAGGCCGGGGGAAGCTCGTAGACGTCCTTGAAGGCCGTCCTTGGAGCCACGTTGCACCACATGGTGAATATCTCGTCGATCCCGGCCGGGTCGATCTCCCTTTTTATCTCCCCGGCGGCGAATATTCCCTTTATCTCAGAGGCGAAGTAGAAGCGCCCGGCGTTCATGGCGTAGAAGAGCGGGCGTATCCCCATCCTGTCTCTCGCGAGGAAGAGCTCCCGGCTTTTTTTGTCCCAGATGGCGAAGGCGAACTGTCCGTTGAGATAATCCAGGCATCCGGGGCCGTGGTCTTCGTAGAGGTGTATGATGACCTCGGTGTCGGAGTGGGTCCTGAACCTGTGGCCTCTGCCGATCAGCTCCTCGCGAAGCTCGATGAAGTTGAATATTTCGCCGTTGAACGTGATCCAGACGGTCTTGTCTTCGTTGCACATGGGCTGGGACCCGCCTGAGAGGTCGATGATGCTGAGCCTCGCGTGTCCCAGGGCTGCCCGTCCGTCCCTGTACATGCCGAACTCGTCAGGGCCGCGGTGCTTGAGGACGGAGAGCATCCTGGCCATGGTCCCGGCCGATATCTCCCTGTCTTCGTGTAGGTTGAAGATTCCTGCTATTCCGCACATAAGTTAGACCGAGTACCTTTAATCGAGCAGGCTACCGCCGTTCAGGTGCATCGGGGCCGATGCACCTGTCGGAAAGAGCTGCTATGAGACATCCGTGTTTCAATGTGGCTTTTTATCGCCGGGCCCTTATGACCTGAAACATGCTCAAAGGAACCCTATCCCCAAGCCAGCCTGGAACTCGGGGAACCTGCTGTTGCTTCCGTAACCGCCGTGAAAGCGCGGTGTCTTCAAGTGCGCGCCGGTGTCAGCCGCGTTTCAGTATAGACGCGTCGACGACGACCCTGGCGTTTACACTCCTCAGTAAGATAGAGACCCTTTCCGAGCCTTTCAGTTCCTTTTCGAATACAGCCTCAAGCCCCTCAAACGGCCCGGCCTTTATGGATACTTCCTCCCCGGGTGCAAACCTTCCGGGCTGTATGTGTACGACCCCGCCATCCATCCTCGTCCTTATCTGGTCGATGACCCGCTCCGGGACGACGGATGGGATATTCTCGGTTCCCACGATGCTTTTGACGCCCCTGGTGTATTTAATAAGCCGGTAGTGTTTGGGGGGTTCAAAATGAACGAATATGTAGCAGGGGAAGAGAGGGGAGACCACATCCTGAAGTTTCCTTCGGATGTACCTGCGTTCCTCTATCTTGGGGTTCAGCACCTCGAATCCGTTTTCAAAAAACTTGCTCGAAACGCTGTCTTCGCATCTGGGCTTAGTATATATTAAATACCAGTTAATCATATCGGTAACGGTGTACGACTGTTATCTCGCTCCTTGCCCGGTGAGGACGACCTTGATCGTGGAGAACAATATTATTATGTCCAGAAGCGGGGACATGTTTTTTATGTAGTAGATGTCATACTGGAGTTTTTCCAGCGCGTCCTGTACAGTCGCCCCGTAAGGGTACTTGATCTGCGCCCATCCGGTGATGCCCGGCTTTACAACGGTGCGTATCTCGTAGTAAGGGATCGATTCCTTGAGCTGCGCCACGAAAAACGGGCGCTCCGGCCTGGGTCCGACAAAGCTCATGTCGCCCTTGAGGACATTGATGAGCTGCGGCAGTTCGTCAATCCTTGTTTTTCTTATGAACCTGCCTACCTTTGTAACGCGGTCGTCCTTTTTGACAGCCCACACAGGCCCTGATGAGGACTCGGCGTCAGCCCTCATGGAGCGGAACTTGTAGATGTTGTACTCCCTTCCGTTCTCACCTACCCGGAGCTGTTTGAATATCATCGGCCCTTTTGACTCAAGCTTTATGATGACGGCCGTTAAAAGCATCAAGGGGGCGGAGATTACAAGACATATCGCGGCAGCCGTAAGGTCAAGGGTCCTCTTCAGTATCTTTCTTGACCTCAGTGATTTGAAGCCGTCGGAAAAGACCATCCAGCTTGGCTTGAGATGGTCAAGAGGGATCTGTCCCGTCATCCTTTCGTTGAAGGTCTCGCCTTCTTCAACCGAGACTCCCTTGAGCTTGCAGTCCAGAAGCGCGGACATCGGAAGCTTGGACCTCCTGTCCGGCAGGGCCACTATGATCATGTCTATATTCTGCGTGTCGGCTATTCGCGCGATGTCCCCGTACCCGCCGATAATGCCCGGGTTTACAATCGAAACGCCCAGCCTGGACGGGTCGTCGTCTATGAAACCCACAAGGCCAAGCCCATAGTCAGGATGCTGGTATATCGTTCCGCCGATCTTTTTGGCGAGATCTCCGCTGCCTATTATAAGGACCCTTTTCTTCGGAAGGTCAATGATCAAGATCTTTGCTATCAGGGTCCTCCAGAGCAGTATGACGAGAGGAAGAAGGATGGTGTTAGCCAAAAGCATACCGCGCCAGGTCTTCAGTGAGGGGGCCAGGTAGAATATGCTGAAAAGCGCGATATTCGCAACAACCACAGCCGTCACAAGGCGCATGAACATGATGCGGCTGGGACGGTACATGTCCGGCATGTAGAGGTTGAAGTAATAAAACGAAACCGTGTACGTCAGCGTCAGTATCCAGCTTTTGATAAACAGAGGGTCGTAGGCGGCCACGTAGCCGTTGTCAAGGCTCAGCCGCAGCGTCGCCACAAGGAGCGCGACGACGAACATGAGCACGACCTCGGAGAAGACCGTGAACAATTGGCGCGATGACTGGTATCTGTTAAATAGGTAAAACATCAGAAGCTCCCGGAGAGGTCAGTAATAGTACTTTTTTAACTTCGTATCCGCTCCGTTTAAGACTATGCCAAGGACATTGGCGTTCGATATCGAATCCAGCGCCTTTACCACAAGGTCCCTCGAAGTTTGCCCGGCCCTTACGACAAAGAGAAGCCCGTCTACAAGTTTCGACAAAATGCTCATGTCAACAAGTGGAAGCACAGGGGGCGAGTCGAGTATTATGAACTCAAACTCCGACTTGAGCGCGTTCATCACGGATTTCATGGCCGGGGAGCCGATAAGCTCCGAAGAGTTTTTGGTAACGGACCCGGCAGGCAGTATGTAGAGGCTTGTCCCTTCGACGTTGGCGATGACCGAGTGGAGGTCGCACTTGCCGCTGAGGACATCGACGAGCCCGACTTCTTTGTGGTTCTTGACGCCGCCCATAACGGTCGATGGTTTCCTCAAGTCGCCCTCGACGAGGATGGTCCTTTTCTTGAAGTCGGACGCCATGAGGTAGGCGAGGTTCAACGAGGTGACGGACTTGCCTTCCCCCTTGACGGCGCTCGTGACGGAGAAGGACCTGTATCCTTTATCATGTCTTATCTCGTCGAGTTTCGTGTAAAGTATTCGGTACTGCTCGGCTATCATCTGGTCTGAGCCGTCCGCCATTGAAAACGGGTGGTCGAGCTTGACGACGTTCTTGATGTCGATGGGCGGGTTCTTGAAGAACGTGTTGTTCGCCTGCCCTAGCCCGCCTCTGAGCTCGTTTATGTCGACTTCGTAGGTGTCGTCCTCATCCACGGGGCGCGTCATCATCGCGTCGTAAGAACTTTTTTTATGCGGGTCCCTGAGTGTCTCATACGCTTCGTTTATCTGACCGAGAAGGGCCTTCTTTTCCTCGGCCGTATACAGGGAATATGTGGCGGTCGAGTCGCCGTTGTATATCTTCATGGCTCGCCGGTAACTGCCTTCTATGTCGGTCAATGATGAGTCCTGGCGGACATCGAGAAGTTCGTAGTAATTTTTCTTTATAGTCTGTTTCATGGCTACCCGTCTGTTCCGTTAATGTGTTTAAGTTCAGTACTCGTCCGAGCGCAGGATACCGGTAAGATCGTCACGCCATGCGTCTTTTTTGCCTGAGTTCGTTGTTAGTGAGCCGTTGCATGCATGTCTCTATCGCCCTTGCGGCCTCGGATTGGCCGCCGGAAAGCGCAAGCGGCGTTTTGCTGCGTATGGATTCATGGACGACGTCCTCGTAGGCTATGTCGCCCAGGAAACCGATATCTATGCCGAAATAATTCCGGCAGGCCATCTTCATGGCCGGCCCGACTTCCCTGTCAGCCTGAGTCCTTGTCTGGTTGACTACGATGGAGACGCTGGTGTTGCCGAGTATCTCCTTCAGAAGCTCTCCCCGTCCCGGGTCGATCTCCCTTAGCCGGTTCAGGATGTCCGCCACCGTCTTGATGCGGCTTGACCATTGCCCCGCGAACACCCTGTGCAGAAGTTCCTTGATCTTCGTGTCCTCCTGGGAGTTGGCGATGTTTCTTATCCTCCTCAAGAACAGGCATTTAAGGAACCTGTATGAGTTCTCTATGGAAGTAGGCTCCGAGGTCGTCAGCAGTATCCCCTCATCGGCCATGAGGAACAGGTCCAGGATGTTGGAGGCCGTCCCCGGGCCTATGTCCAGCAATACGTAGTCGTAGGGTACCTTGTGCAGCGCCTCTTTAAGCCTTAAAAGCCCCTCTCCACAGTTGTCGGCCACGTCAAGCGAGTCCTTCGCGCCGCTGACAAGGTCAAGGTTTACGAAGTCCGTCTTGCTGACGAAGGGGATGATGTCAGTGGAGCCGGATTTGAAAAAGTTGGACAGCGACACCTTCCCGCCATCCATGTTCAAAAGCGTATGGAGGTTTGCCGCCCCAAGGTCGACATCCACCATGAGCACCTTTTTCCCCAGTCTCGATAGTCCTATCCCGAGGTTTGCCGCCACAAGGCTTTTACCGACGCCGCCTTTGCCGCCTCCCACGGCCCAGATCCGTGTCCTTGCCGGCGTGTCGCTGCCGACGAGGCTCAACCGAGGCCCTGAGACAGCCTTGCCAGCCGCGATGTCGACCCTTGAACTCTTGTAGAATAAGCGCTTGAAAAAGTCCATAATTCGATGCCTCTGTTACCCCTTCGTTGGATGAGCCGACGGCGCTCTGGAGAACTCCGGGATGGTAGATAAGACCTTGATCTGCAGGATCCCTTCAAAATCCTCCGGTTTCCTGAACGCCGGGTTGAGGAACTCAAAGAGAACTACAAGGCCTACGCCTACGCCGGCGCCGGCAATGAACGCCACCACCACGACCATGAACCTGTTCGGCTTAAAAGGCCTTTCAGGAAGGTTCGCCGGGTCTACAATGGTAAACCGCTCCCCTTTTTGCCTTTTTTCAAGGTTCTCGGAGAGCTTCGCATTAAACTTCTTCTCAAGAAGCGTCTGATAGTTCCTTAAGGACACATCATAATCCCTGCGAAGGTCCGACAGCCTCTGCTCGTTGGCCGGGATTTCTTC
>JACRCH010000057.1 GCA_016219115.1 Deltaproteobacteria bacterium | reverse complement strand
GGCAAATACAAATGACCTTCCATACCATCAAAATTCTCCGTCATTTATGGTGGAGAATTTTAATTAAGCGCGGCTTGCCGCGTAGATAAAAACAGTTTTACCTTTGGGTACCCCGCTGGCAAGGCTTGCGGGGTGGTTCATTTACAGCACCACGAGGTTGTCTCTGTGTATGATCTCGTCATAGACCTTGTATCCGAGGACCTTTTCAAGCTCCGCGGATTTAAGTCCCTTTATCTTTTGTATCTCCGTTGAGGAGTAGTTGGCGACCCCTCTGGCGAACTCCATCCCTTTATGGTCAACGCAGTGCACCACCTCTCCGGCGTCAAACGACCCGTCGACATCCTTTACGCCGGAGGGCAAGAGGCTTTTGCCGCCTTTGAGGAGAGCTTCTCTGGCCCCCTCGTCAACAAAGAGCCTTCCCGAAGGACGGGTCGAGAACGCGATCCAGTGTTTTTTGCCCGTGAGCCTGTCTTCCTTCGGAAGAAATAGCGTCCCTACTTCGTCTCCGGCCATGACGCGCTCCAACACGCCCTTCATGTTGCCGTTGGCGATGACGGTGGCGGTGCCGAAGTGGGCGGCCTTTCTGGCGGCCTCGCACTTGGACCTGATGCCGCCGGTGCCCAGCGAATTCGTGACCGCCGTCAGCGATTCGAAGCGCAGCGACTCGACATCCTCCACTACCGGCACGAGTCTGGCGGAGGGGTCTTTCTTCGGGTCCTTATCGTAGAGCCCGTCTATGTCCGAGAGTATTATAAGGAGGTCGGCTTCGATAAGGTTTGTGGCCAGGGCCGATAAAGCGTCGTTGTCGCCGAACTTTATCTCCTCGACGGCTACCGTGTCGTTCTCGTTTATGACGGGGACTATTCCCATCCTGAAAAGCGTCAACAAGGTGTTGCGCGCGTTTAAAAACCTCTTCCTGCTCCCCAGGTCGTCGTGGGTGAGGAGCACCTGGGCGGCCTTCTCCCCGAGCCTGTTGAAGGCGGCGTCGTAAGAGGCCATCAGCGCCCCCTGCCCCACCGCCGCAACGGCCTGCCTCTCCGGAATAGTCGAGGGCCGCTCCCTGAGGCCGAGCTTTCTCACTCCGAGGGCGATGGCGCCCGAGCTTACCACGGCGACGTCTACCCCGGCCTTTCTCAGACGGCGTATATCGGAAGCAAGGCGGTCGAATATATGCTCTCCGTCTACCGGAGGGCCGGCCACCACGGCGCTGCCGACCTTCACCACTATGCGCCTGGACTTCCTGATTATTTTTTTACGGAGGTCTTTCATATCCTTCTGCGGGGCGTTGCAAAAGCCTCAATGGATTTCCGTTACGCTAAACCCCGGCCTTCTTTCCGGCTTCCTTGAGAGCCTCTACCTCTTTGCCTACATGGTTTATGAGGTCTCCAAGCCCCTTGCCGGTGGCCGCCGAGA
Organism: Deltaproteobacteria bacterium; assembly: GCA_016219115.1. Lineage (GTDB taxonomy): Bacteria > Desulfobacterota > GWC2-55-46 > GWC2-55-46 > GWC2-55-46 > JACRCH01. Next base: position 23,733 of record JACRCH010000057.1, on the reverse strand, counting down.
TCGCGAATACCTTTATACCCAAACCTTCAAAAAATTTCAACAGCTCGGGGATCCTCTCGTTCGCCTCGGTTATGTCGATCTTATTGAGGGCCACCACCTGCGGCCTGCCGGAGAGCTCCGGGTTGAAGGCCTTGAGTTCCTTATTAACGGTCTTGAAGTCCTCCCCTGGGTCCCTCTCCGTGAAGGGCGAGAGGTCGAGGACGTGTATGAAGAGACGGGTCCTCTCGATGTGCTTCAAGAACTTGATGCCGAGCCCCTTGCCTTCGTGCGCGCCCTCGATAAGCCCCGGTATGTCGGCTACGACAAAGCCGCCGAAGTCGCCGTACTCCACGACTCCGAGGTGAGGCACAAGGGTAGTGAACGGGTAGTCGGCGATCTTGGGTTTCGCGGCCGAGATGTGGGAGATGAGGGTCGATTTTCCTGCGTTCGGAAAACCTATTATGCCGACATCGGCTAAGAGCTTGATCTCGAGCTTCACCACGCGGGCCTCTCCGGGCTCTCCGGGCTGGGCGAACCTGGGCGTCTGGTGAGTGGAGGTGGCGAAGTGGGCGTTCCCCTTGCCGCCCCTGCCGCCCTTGCAGCAGACATACTCCTGGCCGTCAACGGTCAGGTCGGCCAGCAGCTCGCCGGTCTCGAAGTCCTTTATGACGGTACCCACCGGGAGATGTATCGTGAAGTCCATGCCGTTTTTGCCGCTGCAGAGGCTGCCCATGCCGTACTGCCCCTTTTCGGCCTCGAACTCCCGTTTGAACCTGAAGTCAAGGAGGCTTGAAAGACGGCTGTCGGCCACGAAGATGAAATCTCCGCCCTTGCCGCCGTTGCCGCCGTCGGGGCCGCCCTTGGGGACATACTTCTCCCTTCGGAAGCTTACGCACCCCTTGCCGCCGTCTCCCGCCTTGACGGATATCCGTGCCTCATCTACAAACTTCATATTTCATCCTTGCCCCGGCTCATAAAAAAAGGGCGGTTACGGAGGGCCTACACAGCCTCTCCTCTCCGCCCTTTTTGGTCCGTGTATTTTTTTGACTTACTGCGGGAGTATGCTTACGACCTTCTTCGCGCCTTTGTCCTCGTACTTTACTATCCCGCTTATCTTCGCGAAAAGGGTAAAGTCCCTTCCCAACCCGACATTGGCACCCGGGAATATCCTGGTGCCGACCTGCCTGACAAGGATGGAGCCGGCCGATACGGTCTGGCCTGAGAACCTCTTTACGCCCCTTCTCTGGCCGTTACTGTCTCTGCCGTTTCTTGAACTTCCGCCTGCCTTTTTATGTGCCACCGAAAAACCTCCTGAAAAATATCCTTATGTTGACTCTCGGAATTATCATGACGCCGGGCATACGAGCCGCCCCAGACTTAAGCCTTTATCTCTTTTATCCTGAGGCTTGTGAAGAGCTGCCTGTGGCCCTGCTTCTTCGTGTAGCCCTTCCTTCTCTTCTTCTTGAATATTATGACCTTCTTGTCCTTGCCGTGCTCGACTATCTCGGCTACGACACTTGCGCCGGAGACCAAAGGGGTGCCTATCCTGATGCCTTCGCCCTCGCCCACCGCCAATACTTCGGCGAGTTCGACCTGGCTGCCTACTTCACCGTTAAGCTTCTCAACATTGAGGACTTCGCCCTCAGTGACCCTGTACTGTTTGCCGCCTGTTTTTATTACCGCGTACATCGCAAGTATCCTCCGAGTGTATTGAATGTTAAATATTAGCTATTTTGAGGTCCCATGTCAAGCACTTTGTGTTTTTTTCCCGCCCGCGGCACAACATTGTTCAAAAATGGCCGCCGGAAGACGACTTTCCTTGAAATAAAACGCGAAATAGGTAAAAATCATCTCTTATGGCAGACAGACCCCGTCTCATATCAGGTCTTGGAAGAAATGTCTTTTTCGCCGGGCTCGTGAGCCTGTTCATGGATATATCGTCAGAGATGATATATCCGCTGCTGCCTCTATTCCTTACGGGGGTACTCGGCGCCTCCAAAACCACGGTCGGTATAATAGAGGGGATTGCCGAGGCCACGGCCTTGATACTCAAGGTCTTCTCCGGGTGGATCTCCGACAGGTTCGGCAAAAAAAAACTCCTTATGTCCATAGGCTACGGGATATCGGTAGTAAGCCGCCCGGTAATAGCCAACGCCTCCACATGGTTCGAGGTCTTAACGGCCCGGTTTATCGACAGGTTCGGCAAAGGCGTGAGGACGGCCCCAAGGGATGCTATCATCGCCGATTCCGCCAACTCCTCCAACATGGGGCTTGCCTTCGGGTTCCACCGCTCGATGGACACCATCGGCGCGGTACTCGGCCCGGCGGCGGCCTTCGCGCTCCTGTACTTCTTCCATGACGACTTGAGACTCGTATTTTACGCCTCCGCCATCCCTGGACTCATAGCCGTGGCCGTCATCATCTTTTTCATAAAGGAGAAGAAGATGACGAAAGAGGAGATCGCGGGCGTTCCAAGGCTCTCCATCTCGTCCTTTGACGGACCCTTCAGGCACTATATGCTCGTCGTCGCGATATTCTCGCTCGGCAACTTCGCCGACGCGTTTTTGGTCCTTCAGGCCAAGAACCTCGGCGTCCGCGAGCACCTGATACCGGTAGTCTATCTCCTCTCCAATATCGTCTACGCCGCCGCCTCCACCCCGATGGGCATGCTCGCGGACAGGATCGGCATACGGAGAATGGTGTTGTACGGATTCATCTCCTACGCCGCGGTCTACTTCCTTGTAGGCATGGCCTCAACCACGGCGCATATCTGGATTCTATTCCCGCTCTACGGGGTCTACAAGGGGATGAGCGAAGGGACTCAGAAGGCGTACCTCGCGCTGGTGGCGCCTACGGAGAGGAAGGCCACGGCCTTCGGCGTCTACCACACGGTAAACGGGCTGATGTTACTGCCCGCAAGCATAATAGCCGGGTTTCTCTGGGATAAATTCGGGGCCAGCATGACGTTTTTCTACGGCGCCGTGATGGGCCTTCTGGCGGCCTTTATCTTCTCGTTTTTAAGAAAGGGCAAAGAAGAGAGAGTTTGAGGGAGCACTTATTGGATGTTGAAAAAGTCCGTCCATGGCTTTTTCAACTACGATTTGGCCGAAATGAATTGCAGAGCATTGCTCTGCCTGGCAAGGAAATTTTACATCTCTAAGGCTCGCCTTATCACTTCGTGAGTCGGCGAGCACCCGGTGGATAACCCGTCCATGGATTGCCGGGGCAGGTTGTTTTTCAACAGCCTGCTAATTGCCGGCAGGAGCGGCCTTCATGGAGCCCATGGCGAAAGTCGTCTTTACGAGCTTCCCCCTGACATCCCCGAAAAAGAAGATGTCTTTGGCTACGGCCTCGCTGGGGATCATGTCAGCGTCGAATATTATCTCTACTTTGCCTGACCGTGAGCCGAAGAGTTCCTTGTCTATCTTCACGTCCGCCAGGTACTCCGTTTCAAACCGCCTGTCGTTGATCCTCTGCTGCGCCTCGTCCTTCGTGTTTATCCTCAGGTAGATATCGCGTTTACGTCCGTCCTTCGGGAATGTGGGGATATCATACTCCCTGCCGCGGTTTACAGGCCCGTAGACGCCGGAGCGAAAGTTATAGAACCCGGCCAGCGGGTCTACCGGGTAGACACCCTCGGGTATCTTCTCCTCTCCTGTCCTGTCATCCTTGCCGGTCTCGGTAGTCTTCCAGGTCATCACGCCCCCGGAGTAGTCGAATACGGTCAGGGACTTCTTGGTCTTCCCGGTCGTCTCTACGGTCTTCTCGAAGCGCATGGTTATAAACCTCTTTCCGTCGGAGGAGAGAGCCATGTGAGAGACGTAGGTATCGACCCTGTGGCGCAGCACCCTGTCGACAAACCCGGTTGTGTAGGCGTGCAGCGTTGCCATATACTCCCCGTTTTCGTCCTTTTCGAGCTTGACCATTCCTGTTGCGACATCTTCAAACAACCAGAAGCTTATCCTGTACTCAAGCTCCTCGCCTACATAGGAGTTTACCTGGGCTATTTTTTCCGTGGGGGTCTCGGACAGGGCGCTTGTGATTCCGAAGCTGAGGATCAAAACCGGGAGGATTATAATGATAACGAGCCGTTTCAGTCTACGCATATCTCAAGTTTATCTGAATTAAGGGAAAAATCAAGGGAATCGTCAGCAATGAACCACCCCGGAGCTTTTCTCCATGGTATCTCCTTAAACCTCACCTCCCTTGATGGGAGGGCTGGGCTCCCGTTGCGCTCTTCCGATGCAACGGGAAGCGGGGAGGGTGAAAATATTTTTTCACCCCCACCCTCCCCCATCGAGGGGGAGGATTTTTATAAGGAAACCCTCTAGCTTGCTACAGGGAATTTTGTGATTAAAAGTTAAAAAGGGCTTACAGGCCCTTCTCTCTTATGAACCACCCCGCAAGCCTTGCCAGCGGGGTATCCGTTGGGGAATCTGTTTTTATATACGCGGCAAGCCGCGCTTAATCCAATCCGAAGGAAATATTAAAACCGTCCGGACGGTATGATATCCTTCGGGTCCTCCACCGTCCTCATATCGAGTAAAAACCTCTCCTTATTTATCCTGCCGAGTATCGACGGCGTGGAGTCCAGAAAAAGCCTCATTATCCTCTCGGGGTTCTCGGTTTTGTGCGTGACCGAGACGACCTTTGTGGCGATGTTGTGGCCCGGCAAAGACCCGCCTCCGACTACCGACTCACCGTCCTCGACCCTTATCTCAAAGCCGTCGCCGAGCTTTTCCTTCAGTAGGCCGAGGGCTTTATTGGCGGCAGCCTCTATTTCCGCCAGCGGCCTTGTCAGGTGCCTCAAGGTAGGAAGCCTCTCCGGGAGGGTATCCTTGTTCAGGTACAGCCTCAGAGTAGCCTCCAATGAAGCAAGCGTAAGCTTATCGGCCCTCAAGGCCCTCTTGAGAGGGTTCTTCCTTATCTTATCCACGAACTCTTTTTTTCCGGCGATGATCCCGGACTGCGGGCCGCCGAGGAGTTTGTCCCCACTGAAGGTCACGATATCGGCCCCGGCCTCGATACTCCCGGACACGAGTGGCTCTTTCGGCAGCCCGTACCGGGTCAAATCGACCAGGGAACCGCTCCCGAGGTCCTCGACCACCGGTAGCCCGTGCTTTTTGCCGATATCGACGAGCTCGGCAAGACCGACCTCCGCGGTGAACCCGACGACCGTATAGTTGCTCGTATGCGCCTTGAAAAGAAGCGCCGTCTTATCCGTTACGGCAGAGGCATAGTCTTTTGGATGGGTCCTGTTTGTGGTCCCGACCTCTTTCAATATACATCCGCTCTTTTTTATTATCTCCGGCAGACGGAATGAGCCGCCTATCTCGATGAGCTCACCCCTTGATATGACGACCTCTTTTCCCTCGGCGAGCGAATTGAGCGCCAGGAGCACGGAGGCGGCGTTGTTGTTTACGACCGTAGCCGAGTCGGCCCCGGTCAGTCTCTTTATGAGGTCTTCCACAAGGCTGTCCCTCTCTCCCCTCTCCCCGGAGACAAGGTCGAACTCGAGGTTGATATTCCCGGAAGCAAGCCTTATGGCATCGACTGCCTCTTCACTTAAAACTGCTCTCCCGATGTTGGTATGGAGTACCGTGCCTGAGGCGTTTATGACTCTGTGCACCCTGGAGCATCGAGTCCGCCTTAACGCGGCAAGGGACGCCTCAACGAGCCCGTCAAACGAAATAGCGGTCACTTCGCCGGAGATTATCCCGGAGCGCGCGTCTTCAATGGACTTCCTGACGGAGTCCGTCACGGCGGACGCCGAGTAGAGAGCCGAGGCCTCTTTAAGGGGAGCCGACCTTAAAAGCTCGTCTACCGAAGGGAGTTCGCGCAAGAGTCTGTTTTTCATCATCTGAAATTATCACGATATTCAAACGGCGGTCAACAGACAAAATCTGAAAAGCTAAAGCGATCCAAATCCCGATGTAAAAATGAGACCTCCCCGTTATCAAAGCTTCGAGGCGCCCACGGGCGTATTCCTCAAAAACCGCGGCAAGCCGCGCTTAGTTCAACCCGAAGGAAATATGAAAATCCCCTTGAAAATTATTTACATCGGCTCCGCCCGCATAGTATATTATAAAAAAGAAGGGGGTAAAATCCATGAGGGTAGCGCTTCTGGCCGCGTTGGCGGCAGCTTTGCTGTCATGCTCAAACGGCGAAAAGAAAGAGAGCAAACCCGCCGCGGAGATAATGAAGAACTATACCGATACCCTGGCTGCCGCGCCTGAAAAGGCGAAAAAAACGGTAGAAAAATCGGATGAGAGGACCTCATCGATGGACAGGATGATGAAGGAACTCGACAAATGAACGCTCCCCGGCCTCAGAACCGGGGTCCTGGACTTTAAGGACCATCCTTTTAATTACAAAATTCCCTGTAGCTTGCAGGGTTTCCTTAAACAATAATCAAGGGGTCAAATGGTACCGATAGTATCGATAGTCGGCAAATCCGGCAGCGGAAAGACGACTCTTCTGGAGAAGGTCATAAAAGAGCTTACGAAAAGGGGCTATACCGTCGGGATACTTAAACACGACGCCCACGGTTTCGAGATAGACCATGAAGGCAAGGACTCCTGGCGGCATAAAAAGGCCGGGGCCTCCACAGTCGCCCTCTCCTCGCAGGAAAAATTCGCCGTCATCAAGGATGTAAAGTCGGAGTGGGCGCCCGAGCGCATTATCTGCTCATACCTTGCCGACTCCGATGTCGTCATCACGGAGGGGTACAAGACCTCGCGGTTTCCGAAGATCGAGGTCTTGAGAAAGGCGCACTCGACAAAACCGGTCTGCACCGGGTCCAGGGAACTCCGTGCCTTCGTGACCGACGTTAAACTGAAGACAAAGCTTCCCATCTTCGGACTCAACGACTATAAGGGTGTAGCCGGCTTTATCGTAAGGGAGATAATAAAGAAAGAGTCCTCACAGACCGTCTCTCTGGTAGTGGACGGGACCCCGGTAGGGCTCAAGCCATTCATAGACGACCTTATAAGGGAGGGGGTCACCGGGATGATAAAGAGCCTCAAGGGGTGCTCAGAGGCCCGTGATATCGAACTCAGGATAAAAAAGAGGTGACCGGCGGAGGAGAAGGCCGCTTTTGCGCGGTACTTTCATAACCTCCACTCCATTGACGGGAGGGGGCGAAGAGCGGAGATGGTAAAAAATCATCAGCGCCCCCGTCAAGGCGCAGTGTTTCACAAGGTACTCCCCCGCGGCAAGCTGCGGAAAATACAGATACAAGAGCGGGAGAACGGATATCAGATGACAGGGGCAATACTTGCCGGCGGCTTGAGCCGCCGCATGGGGTCCAACAAGGCGTTCATAAAGATAGACGGCACGACCATCATCGAGAGGTCGGTAAAGCTCTTCAGGGAAGGGTTTGACGACTTTTTTATCGTGGCCAACGACCTGCTGCTCTATGAACGCCTCTCTGTACGGGTCGTCTCCGACATCATCAAGGGAGCCGGAAGCCTCGGCGGCATCTACACGGCCGTCTTCCATTCAAAGGACGACAGGGTCTTCGTTACCGCCTGCGACATGCCTTCCCTCGACCTGAAATCAATAAAAAAGACCGCGGAAGTCACTCTCGGGGGGTTTGACGCCATAGTCCCCTTCATCGGCGGCAGGTTCCACCCGATGCACGCCGTCTACTCAAGGAGATGCCTCAAGCCCGTAAAGGCGATGATAGATGAGGGGAACCTCAGGGTCAACGACCTCTTTGAACGGGTCAGGGTAAAAAAACTCACGGAGGACCACTTTAAGGGGCTGCCTATAGAGTCTTCCGTTGAGAATATCAACACAAGGGAAGACCTTATAAGGATAGGTCACACTGAGTAGAAAGGTCTGATCAAAAACATGAAGAAAGCCGACATAGGAAAACTTGAGACCCTCATGGAGAGGCTCAGGGCCACCGACGGGTGTCCCTGGGACAGGGAGCAGACCCTCGGGAGCCTCGTGCCCTTTATAATAGAAGAGGCCTATGAGGTCGTCTCCGCCATCGACGCCAAGGATACGGTTGAGATAAAAGAGGAACTGGGCGACCTCCTCTTCCAGATAATATTCTGCAGCCGGATCACCGAAGAGGCCGGGGCGTTCGGCCTCGCCGATGTGATAGATACCTCCTATGAGAAGATGGTCAGGAGGCACCCCCATGTCTTCGGCGACTCGAAGGCCGATACACCCGGGGAGGTGTTGAAGCGGTGGGCCGAGATAAAAAAGGAAGAGAAGAAAGAAAAGAAGACCGAGGAAGGGTACCTTGCGGGTATCCCGGAGGTATTGCCGGCCCTTTTAAGGGCGCACAAGGTCAGCCAGAAGGCCGCAAAGGCCGGTTTTGACTGGAAGAGCGTGAATGAAGTCATGGACAAGCTGACGGAAGAGACAGACGAATTCCGAAAAGCCGTCGAAGAAAAAGACGCGGCCGGCATGGAAGAAGAGCTCGGGGACATGCTCTTCACGATGGTCAATGTCGGAAGGTTCCTCGAGGTCAACCCGGAGGACGCGCTCAGAAAGACCATCGGCAAGTTCATCACGCGCTTCCATCATATAGAGAACTCTCTGAGAGCGAAAGGGCGCGACCTTTCATCGACACCGATAGAAGAGATGGAGAGACTCTGGCAGGAAGCTAAAAGAAAAGATACGAACGCTTAGGCGTAAAAATTTTCCGGTAAAAACGGAACAATTCCCACGATAAAAAAATCAAGTAAACCAACCCCTTGAAAAGATGTCCCCACAAACTGTGGATAACGTGTTGAAAACCTACCGGATGCAGAATTCGCTGAATCCGCAAAGCTTGGGGTTTTGGCAAGTTGCTTATTTTTTAATCAGTGGTTTCGCTTTAAAAAACAAAGAGTTATGCCATTTCGGCTCCTTATTCAATTGGGCGTTTTTTAGCGGTTTTTTCATCTTCCTTTTCTTAAAATCCCTTTTAAAAACGAGAGTTCAGGCACCTTTAACAGCCTCGATAACGTAAGATAGGCCGCAACGCCCACCGCAAGGCTTACGCATATAAGTACGGCTCTCGGGGCTACCCCCAGAGAGCCGAAGCCCGACTTCAAGATAAGGATGTAGATAACGGCGCCCATGACAAGGGACGCCGCCGTTGACTTCAAAGACGAAGATAGTATCATCCTGCCTCCGAAGCGTCCGAACCTGTATCTGAGAATCACAAGGAGCGTGATAACGCCGATAATGGAAGAAAGGGACGTGGCCAGCGCCAGTCCGCCGTGGCCAAGCGGCCCGACAAGCGCAAAACATAAGATCACGTTGAAGATGAACGACACGAACGCGACCCACACCGGGGTCACGGTGTCCTTCAAAGAGTAGAATACCGACGTGAGTATCCTTGAGATGGCCACCGGTACCAACCCTATGGTGTAGTAATAAAGGGCTATGGCCGTGCCGTTTGTAGCCCCGATGCCGAACTCACCCCTCCTGAACAGAAGATCTATTATAGGGTAGCTGAGGACGAAAAGGCCGACCGTAGCCGGTATCGTGACGAAGTTGACTATCCTTACGGCGAAGGAAAGGGAATCCCTGAAGGCGTCCCATTCCTTTTTCGCGGCGTGCTCGGCGAGGCTCGGGAGCGCGGCAGTCGATACGGCCACCCCGAAGACGCCGAGCGGCAGTTCCATCAGCCTTCCGGCGTAATAGAGGTACGATACCGCTCCTTCCGGTAGCTGTGAGGAAAACCATAGCGTAACGAATATGTTGAGCTGGTAGATGCCAACCCCGAAGGCCGCCGGCCCCATCAACAGGAATATCTTTTTAATAGCGGGGTCTTTGAAGTTTAAAAGGGGCTTTGGCACCATCCCGTGCCTGCCAAGATACGGGACCTGTACGGCGAGTTGCACGAACCCGCCAGCTAAGACCCCAATGGCCAGGGCATAGACCGGGGTGGCAAGAAACGGGGCCACTGCAAAGACTGCCGCTATAATGGAGAGGTTGAAGAATACCGGTGATAGCGCCGGGGCCGTGAAGTGACGGTAGGAGTTCAGCACCCCCATGGCAATGGCCATAAGGCCGATAAAGACCATGTAAGGGAAGATCATCCATGTAAGGTTTACGGTCGTGCGGAACTTCTCCGGGTCAACGGCAAAACCGGGGGCCATCAAAAGGACTATCTCTCTGGAGAATACCATACCCAGCAGCGTCAACGCCACGAGTATCAGGGTAAAGAGCGTGAATACGCTTGAAACAAGCGCCCTTGTCCCCTCGGTCGTCCTCCGGTTCTTCTCCTCGGTGAATATCGGGATGAACGACGAGGTGAGCGCGCCCTCGCCGACAAGCCTTCTTAAGAGGTTGGCTATCCTGAAAGCCATGAAAAAGGCGTCGGCATACAGCCCAGCGCCAAAAACGTAGGCCACCGCGGCGTCCCGTATGTAGCCAAGGACCCTGCTGACTACGGTCGCGGCCCCGACTATAGAGGCCGCCCCGGTGATCTTGCCTTCGCTGCTCCCTTTTTCCATCACCCTTTTTAAAACGGACCGTCCTCGCGTATAAAAAAAGTAAAACTCTTGACAAGAGGCCGGAAAAAGACTATTATTTCTTCTTTGATTTACAAACCGGCCCGCCTCCCTTCCGGGGGCAGCCCGGGATCAAAGAAAACACAATAGCATAATTTAAAAACCAACAGGTAGCATAAAATAAAAAGATTGCGCGCCAGCAATACAACGGAGGGAGAAGAGATTGGCTAACCATCAGTCAGCGATTAAAAGGCACAAACAGAGCGAAAAGAGGAGGCTCAGGAACGCCTCCACGAAATCGACGTTAAGGACGGCCGTAAAGAGGGTGAGCGAGGCTGTTGCCGCCGGCAAGGCCGACGAGGCCGCCACAAACCTCAAGGCGGCCGTAAGCCTGCTTGACAGGGCGGTCACCAAAGGCGTGCTCCCGAGGAACACCGCCTCCAGAAAGATCTCAAGGCTGACTGTGGCCGTAAGCGGACCCAAGAAGTAAACAGGTCTTGACCCGAAAATCAAAAACCTCCGCTGGACCAAAGCGGAGGTTTTTTTTATTTAGCCGTCAAAACACCAGACTCCTGTCTGCTGATGAATAGGCTGTCCGAAGGACCCAGGCCGAAGGCTTGTAACCAAAGAAACCGCCGACTCCTGTCGGCGGAGATTCACTCTCTTTTAGGGTTAAATACCCCCAGCTTGCCGCGCTTTTGTAAAAGATTGTTTGCGCGCTCCGCGCGCTTTTCGGGGTATTGGACTGCGCTCTTCTGTCAAGCCCTCTCGCAATAGATACCGGAGCTTGCCCGTTCGCTCTCCTTATCGCTACGCAATACCCCTCCGGTATTTTGTTAAAGAACGATACAAAAACCTTCTTCAACGAATTTTGGAGATTTTTAAGATACCCCGGAGCAAGGCTTGCGGAGAGGTTCATTTTTAACGTTCTGAAACCCCGGGGTTTTAAGCCCGGGGAGGGTTCATTTCAAGAACGCTTTTGAGTTGAGCTACGCCCCCGGCGTCGAGAGGTCTATGATAAGCTTGGATAGCACTACGGTCTGGGGTTTGCGGCCGGTCTTGAGGTCGATGTCCGCCTCGGCGAGTTTCCTTATGGCGCCCTTCAGTTCTTTTTCGGTAAACCGCCTGCTCCTCTTAAGGTAGCTCTCCAGGGCGAACGGCGGCACGCCGAGCATGGACGGCATCTTCTGGCTCCCGACCTTCTTCCGTAAAAGCGCCTTTATCTTTAAAAGCACCCTGATCTGCCTTGAGACGGCCCCAAGCACCTTGATAGGCTCTTCCCCGGAGACCTTGTCGAATATCTTAAGGGCGGTCTTCAAGTCCTTGGCGCCTATGGCGTCGGATAGTCCGAATATCGTCTCTTCCCTGCAATCGAGCCCGGCGTCCTCCACATCCCTTGCGTCCACCTCCGCCTTCTCGCCGGCGAATAGTATTATCTTGTCGAGTTCGCCCTTGATGTCTCTCAAGTTATTGCCGGCGATGGCGATAAGCTTCGCGGCGGCGCCGTCGGTTATGGTTTTGCCCTGCCTGGCGGCCTCTGTTTTTATCCAGCCGGAAAGCTCCCTGTCTGAGAGCCTGTTACAGGCCTTCAGAGAGCCGAGGTCGTTTAAGCACTTGATGAAAGCGGTGGACCTGTCGGCCTTGGCCCCGCCGACAAACACAAGGCAGGTCGACTTCAAAGGGTCCTTCGCGTACTCGATAAGCTCCTTTTCCTCAGCGGCCTTTATGGAGTCGGCGCCGCGGACAAGGACCATCCTCATGCCCGAAAAAGCCGGCAGGGTGGAGGCGGCGGCCACGACCGCGGACGCAGTAAGCCCCTTCCCATCGAAGGCTTGATAGTTCATCGACTCAAGCCCGCCCTTCAGAGCACCGGATTTTATCTCCCGGACGGCCTCCGAGACAAGGTAGTCGTCCGTTCCGTAGATGTAGTAGACCGGCTTCAAGGCCATATCTGCTGCGACCCCTTCAAGGAAATTTTCATTTATACGGCTCGCCTTATCACTTCGTCAGACGGTGTTCACCCGGTGGTTTTTCCGTCCATGGATCGCCGGGGACCCGCCCGGCGGGCTGCGTTTTTCCGCAACCTGCTAAACTAAAACCCCTCGAGCATCCGTTCCTTCACGAGACGCGCCGTATCTTTCGAGAGTTTTGCAAGGGCGGCGGACTCCCTGTCCCTTGTGGCGGCCACATCCCCGATATTGACGGAGAAGTCCTCGTAATCCACGATATTGTCGTCCTCCCAGACGACCTCGAGGGTCTCAGGCCTGACGATCCTGACGACCAGCAGCACGGTGAGCCTGTACTCCTGCGTGACGTCGCTTTTAGCGAACGATATAGGCGTCAGGGTGTATGCCTTTATCGAACCCTGCATCACGGCCTGGGCGTCTTTTTCGACGATACTCACGGTGTTGACGAACTCGTTCACGAAGGCTGAGGATATCGCGGATTCGATATCCGGCTTGCCCGTATTATTGGCGAAAACCGGTATGGAGAGTTTGGTCACGCCTCCCGGGAAGGTGCCGCCCGTTCCGGCGACATGATATCCGCACCCGCCGAAAAGAAGCATAAGGAGCAACAGCGCCGCCGGGACCGTTTTAATATTTCCTCCGGGTTGAATTAAGCGCGGCTTGCCGCGCATATATAAAAACAGATTTCCCTTCGGGTACCCCGCCAGCCGAGCTAGCGGGGGTGGTTCATGCTTATACGACGTCAATGACATCAGGCCACCACCATGTTTACGATCTTATTCGGGACATAGACGAACTTCCTTAACTCCTTGCCCGCCGTCCACTCAAGCGTCCTGGAGTCCTTCATCACAAGCTCTCTTACGGTCTCCTCGGATGAATCAACCGGGGCCGCCACCTTGCTTCTGACCTTGCCGTTTATCTGCACCACTATCGTGACCTCTTCCTTTACAAGCGCCCCTTCGTTCACCCCGGGCCACGGTGTTTTATAGACCGGGGTCTTTTTCCCGAGCCTCATCCAGAGCTCTTCCGAGATATGCGGGGCGAAGGGAGAAAGAAGGAGCACAACCGCCTCGACGGCCTCCCTGAAGACCTTGCGCTCGATATAAGCGGACTTCCCGTTCATGGCCGCCCTGTACTGGTAGAGTGAGTTCACAAGCTCCATTATCGAGCTTATGGCGGTATTGAAGTGGAACCTCTCCTCTATGTCCTGCGTGACCTTTTTTATCGTCCTGTGCGTCACGTGGAAGACGTCTTTGGAGGCTCCTTCAAGAGGGCCGTCCCTCTCGGGGCCGTAGGGCTCGGCGTTTGTCAGCAGCTCCATATTCTCTGTCACCAGCCTCCAGACCCTGCTTAAAAACCTGTAAGAGCCTTCCACGCCCTCTTCGTTCCAGTCGAGGTCTTTCTCCGGCGGGGCGGCAAAAAGCGAAAAGAGCCGGGTGGTATCAGCCCCGTACTCCGCGATTATCCTGTCCGGGTCGACGACATTCTTCTTCGATTTGGACATCTTCTCCACGGCCCCGACAGTAACGGGGCTGCCGCACTGCGCGCATTTGCCGTCGCGGGCCTCCTCCGGCAAGAGAAACCCGTGCTCCGGGCACTTTATGATCTCCTTGCAGACCATCCCCTGGGTAAGGAGGTTCTTGAACGGCTCGTCGAAGCCGTGCAGCCCCAGGTCACGGAGCGCCTTCGTAAAAAACCTAGCGTAGAGGAGATGGAGCACCGCGTGCTCTATCCCGCCTATGTACTGGTCGACGGGCATCCAGTACCCGGCGTCGTTCCAGTCAAAAGGCAGCTCCGTGTTCCCGGGAGAGACGTATCTCAGGAAGTACCACGACGAGTCCACGAACGTGTCCATCGTGTCCGTTTCGCGTCTGGCGGGTTTTCCGCACTTCGGACATTTGACATTCACGAAACCGGCCGCCCCCGCGAGCGGTGAAAGCCCCTTTCCCGTCAAAACGACATTATCAGGGAGTATCACCGGAAGTGAATCGTACGCCACCGGCACCGTCCCGCAAGAGTCGCAGTATATAACCGGGATGGGGCATCCCCAGTACCTCTGGCGCGAGATCCCCCAGTCCCTGAGCTTGTAGTTTATCGACCTTTTGCCGGCCCCTTTCTCCTCAAGCAAGTCTATTATACCATCTATCGCCGCGGTATTGTCCATGCCGTCGAAGATATCCGAGTTTACCATCACGCCCTCTTCGACGTAAGCGGCTTCCATCGTCTTCGGGTCAAGGGTCCTGTCAGGCGGGTTTATCACGACCTTGACCGGCAGCCCGTAGACCCCGGCGAACTCGAAGTCCCTCTGGTCATGGGCCGGCACGGCCATGACGGCCCCGGTGCCGTACTCCATGAGGACGAAGTTGGCCGCGTATACGGGGACCCTGTCTCCGGAGAGCGGGTTTACGCAATAGGCGCCGGTAAAGACCCCTTCCTTCTTTATCTCATCGGGGTTTACCCTCCGGTCCTTCGTTTCGCTCTTCACCCTGGCGATGAAGTCCTCGACCTCTACTCTCCTGTCTTTTGCGGCGATCTTCGCTATCGCCGGGTGTCCGGCGGCCAGGCTCATAAAGGTAACGCCGTAGAGGGTGTCAGGGCGCGTGGTGAATATCTTTATCGACTCATCCGAGCCGTCGACCTTAAAGCTGACCTCGGCCCCGACGCTTTTGCCGATCCAGTTCCTCTGCATCACAAGGACCCTCTCGGGCCAGCCCGACATCTTGAAGGTAAAATCGAGCAGTTCCTCGGCGTAGGCGGTGATCTTCAGGAACCACTGCTCAAGGTCCTTCGTCTCCACGGTCGCGTCACACCTCCAGCACAGCCCCCCCTCGACCTGTTCGTTGGCCAGTACCGTCGAGCAACCGGGGCACCAGTTTACGGATGAACGCTTCTTATAGGCGAGGCCCAACTCGAAGAGCTTTAAAAAGAGCCACTGGTTCCACCGGTAGTACTCGGGGGTGCAGGTGGCTACTTCCCTGCCCCAGTCGTAACTGAGTCCCATGCGCTTCAACTGTTTCTTCATGTTGGCGATATTCTCGTGCGTCCACTTCGCCGGAGGTATCCCGTTCTGTATGGCGGCGTTCTCGGCCGGAAGCCCGAAAGAATCCCACCCCATAGGGTGCAGCACATTCTTGCCCCTCATCATAAGGAAGCGCGAGAGCACGTCCCCGATGGAGTAGTTCCTGACATGGCCCATGTGGATCTTGCCGGACGGGTACGGGAACATCTCAAGGACATAGTACTTCGACCTGGCAGGGTCTTTGTGCGTTGAAAACGCGCTGCCCTTCTCCCAGACTTCCTGCCAGCGGACTTCTATCGACTTATGGTCGTATCTCTCGTTCATCAACTTCCCCTCTTGGCGTCAAAATTTATGAATGAACCACCCCGGAGCTTTTCTCCGTGGTATCTCCTTAAACCCAGCCCTCCCTTGATGGGAGGGCCGGGTTCCAGTTGCGCTCTTCCGATGCAACGGGAAGCGGGGATGGTGAAAACATTTTTTCACCCCCACTCTACCCTCCCCCATCGAGGGGGAGGGTTTTTATAAGGATACCCTGCCAGCAAGCTACAGGGAATTTTGTGATTAAACGCCACGCAATTTTAAAAAAGTTTCTAACACATAAGGATACCATTTTTCAAACAAAAAAGGGAAATGAAACCTCTGAGGCGGTAATCCGCGCTGTTTCAATCAACAGACCCATCACGGACAACAGTCAGTCTGCCAGAGCGCCCGGAATAGGCCGGAAGGTAAGGGGCTGAATCCGGCCTTTCAAGGACGATCCGACAATCGTCCTTTAATTTCACCTTCCTATCTGATATTATTTTAAAAATTCCAGAAACCGAAGGCCTGGATGGACTGTCAGAGTCCATTCTTTGAACGGGTTAACGCCGCGATCCCGCTGCTCCATAAGCGGGTAAAGGCGGGCAGTAAAATGACAATCACCTTACCGTGGGATGTAAGGATCTGATATTTTCTACGCGCTCGCGACGCATTTTCAACGGAGGCACAACGGATATGAGGCGTCTGGCACTTCTATTCATGGCCCTTTTCATCTTCTGGGGCTGTACAAACGACAATAGCGATCGGAAGGCCAACTACAACCCCGACCCGAAGGTGGGGGCCAAAGCGACGGACTTTCTCTTCCGCGACATTGACGAGAAACCCTTCCGGCTCTCGGAGCACAAAGGCCATGTGGTGCTCCTGTACTTCTGGAGGATGAAGTGCAGGGAGTGCACGGACGCGATGGACCCGCTTGAACTGCTCTACAGGAAATATAAGGACAGGGGGCTTGTGGTCGTGACCGTCGGGGCCGACACCATGCACAGCGCCCCGATAGAAGACGTAAGGGATTTTCTCTCCAGGCACGGGATCTCTTCCGTTACCTTGAGGGACGACCAGGGCTTTGTCTCCGAGGCGTATAATGTGCTGAAGGCCCCGATGGCATTCATCATAGACAAAGACGGGACCATCGTCTCCATAAAAGAAGGCAAGACCGACTGGATGAGCCATGAGAACACAAGCCTCATGGAGTCGCTTACGAAATGAACCACCCCGGAGCTTTTCTCCGTGGTATCTCCTTAATCCTCCCCGTTGCGCTCTTCCGATGCAACGGGAAGCGGGGAGGGTGAAAACATTTTCTCACCCACAGGGCGTACTAACAACGGGAATATCTCAGTAATCGCACTCAACGCTATCGTTGTCCTTCGTTATTATCCTTTCTATCTGAAGGTCGCTTATCCAGCCGTAATTATCCTCTCCATCCTTGTTCTTGACCTTTATCTTGTAGAAGTTTTTACTCTTGCCGACTATCCTTGCCGACTCGCCTGGGACCAGCCTTGCCACAATGCGTATCATGGAGGGTGAATCCCATACGCTTATCCTGAATGTGGAGACCTTGCCCTCGGTCCAGCAGAACTCGGACATATAATATTCCGAATCGTGTAAGAGCGCCTGCTGCTTGCATTCACCGGCTATCGCCGTTCCCGCAAAAAATACGGAAAATATGATAAGCAGCACTTTCATCCCTTTTATTTCGTCATTTTTTCGGTTTTACTTGAGTAACCTCGCTTTTTTAAAAGGTTTTTTTGGGGTTTACCGTCCCATTTGACAGTGCCCCTCTTGCATTGCGGCATGGATAGACCGCAACATACGGTCTTTCAGCCGGTTTCAAAAAAGGGCGTGCTTGAAGGGTTTTTATAAATTTTTCAAGAGATTGCGACATGTAAGGTAAGAAAAAGGATTAACATTGGGTCAGAAATACAGGTTCCAGCTGGCGGCCACATCCGTTGAATAAAACCCGCTGTACTTCTCCCTCTTGACGCTTAATTTCAGGGCGGTCGTCCTGTTTATCGTGAATCTCTGGTTCAATTCCCCAGATACAACGCTTGTCTTATCCCCTGCGGCGTATGTCACGGCGCGAAGCTTCAGCTCGGCGCCCCATCTTCCGGTTATCTGCTTTAATATCCCGGCAGAAAGCCCCGCACCTATGGAGTAGCCCTTGTCGAGCCCGCTCCCGATCTTTATATCCGGCTCCAGGAAGGCGTAAAGAAGCCCGTCCGAGAGTACCCTGACGGAGGCCCCCGGTCCGCCGTTGAGATCGAATACCGTCCTATGCCGCCTCCTGGCGTACTCTTCCCTGTAGACGCCTGTTGCCACCTTCCAGGAGACGGGCTTGAAGAACCTGTCTATCTCCGAGATGGAGACGATCTCGACAAGGGTGAGTTTTTCCAGAGAGAACTTCCTCTCCGTGTAGTTGTAGCGTAGTTCGGTATCAAGAAATGATATGGCGGCCCCGGGAAGATAGCCGTCTATCGGGTCCGAGAGGTCATGGTTGGCCGGACGGACCCCGAGAGTCTGATAAGCCGAGCCCCTCTTGACCCCGGCCCCAGCGTAGACCCTTGAAGTGCCATGGCCTTTTTCAGGGGCGACCCCATGAGGTATCCTGTACTCCTCACCGAGGCCGAGCTTACTTCTGGCCGAGAGCACCTTCAGGTACCTTTTCATGTAATCGTCTTTGGCGAGCCTCTTTTTGGCGTAGAGGTACTGCATGTACTCGGCCGAAAGGTCTAAAGTCCTTATCCTCTCCTCCCTCTCGATGGCCGCTGAGTCCGATACCCCGGCGGGGTCTGTCTCGTTTTTGGCTATTTTTTCTGCCATGTCCTGCGCGTCTACCCCGGTTATGGACTCGATGTATCTTATCCTGGTGGCCCTTGAAGGCCTGTAGCCCGCCTCTTCCTCCATCATCCGCGCATCCTCTATCGCCTTTACGGTGTCCATCGGGATGACCCATCCCGGAAGCCCTTCGGTGAGGTTTACCTCCGGGCGGGCGGCCTCAAGGAGAAGAAGCAGGTTATAAGAGCAGTTCTCGTCGAAGAAATAATAGTATGAGTAGGTGTCCTTAAGCTCCCAGATGTGCCTGACCATCCTTTTGACCTCTTCCACGGTGAGGTTCAATTTGTACTCCCAGATGTCCCTGTTCTCAAGGTTGTTGTACTCCTTTATCTTCTCGTAGTACGGGAGTATGGAGTAGTACCCGTTGTAGAAGCCGAATATCCCCCTGAACGCGAAGAGGATCCCGTTGGTCTCGTCCGTGGAGGCCGAGTAGTTGACGGCGTATGAAAAGAGCTTGCTCTCGGAGGGAGAATCTATCCTTAAAAAGGTATGGCCGAACATCGAGGCCGGGCTGTTCATGTGCGACACCGGGAATACGAGGACCGCTGACGCGGGCTTCAATACATCCACAAGCTCTTTGTAACCCTTGCAGTCCTCTTGAGGGAGCAACTCCTTTTTTATATTGAGCTCCCTTGACAGCCACTCAAACCTGCCGATGAACCTGCACTGCGGGTGAGCGTCGCCGGATACATCCGTCCTGAAAAAAGACCTTACCGTCTCCTCCATCTCTTTACGCGGGTCTGTCTTTCCGTCTTTGGATGTAAAAAAAACGGGGTCGTCGATGAGGCTTCTTAAGCGGTTGAAGACCGAAGGCTTGTAGTGCAGCAGCGCCCGCCACTCGCGTTTTTCAAAAAGCCTTCTTGAGACAGCCTCGTTTACAAGCGATTCGCTATAAGGGAGTTCATCGGCAAAAGAAGCTGCAAAGGCAAAGAGAAGGGCCAGTCCTTGAAATAAGAGAAGCCATGCGGCCCTTGAGAAAAGGCCGCATGGCTGTATGAAGACCGGAAGTCTCAATTATCAATTGATGCTTGAGATATTGTCTATTACATCCGCGGACTGTACGCTCTCGGATGTATATATCTTCGTGAAGTTGGACTGGAGCGAGGCGTAGAACTCCGCCTTCTTTTCAGCCGGGATCCCCATAAGCTCGGCCAAAGTGTCAAGCGACTCGCCGCGGCCCGTGGCTATGTCCTGGGCGATGGTGTCCATGTTGTCCGCTACGAACTTCTGAACCTTTTCGTTCTCCACCACCTTGGTGGGCTTCTTGCAACCCAAAGTGCCCGAAGAGATGGCGAAGGTCTGGTTACCGAGGATACCGTTGGTGGTAACGGCGACTATCTGGAACAATACCGAATCCTGGCCTATTTCCTTGAAGAGCTGATTGCCGAGGCCGCAGCCCGTGTTCTCGTTGTATCCGGCTGAATGGGAAACTCCGGGCAGCATAACGGTAAAGGCAAAAGCCAAAGCGACACCTGCTACGACGAATCTTTTCATCAAGCACCTCCAGATTGGATTTTGTTAAACTAATATATACCGGACGGATTTAAAGTCAATAGCTATTTAAGGGCTGCGGTATCAGCCGATACTTACGCGGATTGTAGGGGCTTTTTCAGAAGTAAGATGTGACCAAAATAACAAAAAGAGAATAAAAGAGCGTTTGAAATGAAACTCCGCCGTCAGGATTCGGCGGTTTCTTCATCTACAATTTTCATTTGAGCGCTTTCGGGCTGCCTGTTCATCACCAGACAGGAGTCTGGCGTTTTATCGGCTAAATAAACAGACGGTGTGGCTCTGAACCACCCTGCCGGCAGGCTGCAACTCAAGGGGAGGGTGAAAACTTTTCTCACCCCCGCCCTTCCCTCCCCCGTCAAGGGGGAGGATTTTTACAAGGAAACCCTCTATCTTGCTACAGGGAATTTTGTGATTAACCGGAGCTATTTTTTTATCGCCTTTTCAAGCTCTTCGACGGCCTCTTCCACCTTTACAAGCCTCACTTCCCCGCTCCTTCTCTCTTTGATCTCCACCATCCCCTGCTTCAAGTTCCTCTCTCCTATCGTGACCCTTACAGGGATGCCGATAAGGTCGGCGTCCTTGAACTTGACCCCGGCCCGCTCGTCCCTGTCGTCAAGGAGAGCGTCCACGCCGCGGGCGGTGAGCTTCGAATATATTTCCTCGGCCACCTTTACCGTCCCCTCGTCCTTTACATTGACCGGCACTACCTCGCAGTCGAAGGGAGAGAGCGGAGAAGGCCAGATTATCCCGAACTCGTCGTGGTTCTGCTCTATGGAGGCCGCGGCGGTCCTTCCTATGCCTATGCCGTAGCAGCCCATTATCAAAGGCCTCTCACGGCCCTCAGGGTCGAGGAATGTGGCGCCCATCGCCTCCGAATACTTGGTGCCGAGCTTGAAGATGTGGCCGACCTCTATGCCCCTTTTGATTACGAGGCGTCCGGAGCACCTGGGGCACTCGTCACCGGCAACTGCGTTTCTCAGGTCGAGGTAAGTCGCGTTGAAGTCCCTCGAGGGCGACACATTCATCAGGTGCGTATCAGCCTCGTTAGCGCCCGTTACCCCGCTTGGTATCCCCTTGACGCTGAAGTCCGCGTATACGGGCGCCTTTATCCTGACAGGTCCGGCGAAGCCCACCGGAGCGCCCGTGGCCTTCCTTACGGCATCGTCGTCGGCGAGACGCACGAACTGGGCCTTTAGCTCCCTTTTAAGCTTCACCTCGTTTATCTCAAAGTCGCCTCTGACGCAGACGGCAACGGCCCCCCTGTCGGTCTCGTATATGAGCGTCTTTATGAGGCTTGACTGTGGCACGCCCAAAAACGCGCTCACCTCTTCCACGGACTTTTTGCCGGGGGTGGAGACTTTTTCAACGGCCTTCGGCCCCGCCGGGGCGAACCCGGGGTCTTTAAGCTCAGCCCTCTCGAGGTTTGCGGCGTAGTCGCAGGCGTCACAGCTCGCTATCGCGTCCTCGCCGGAGTCGGCGAGCACATGGAACTCATGCGAGAACCTCCCGCCTATGGAGCCGGTGTCGGCCTCCACGGCCCTGAACTGTAGAGAGCACCTCTCGAATATCCGGGTGTAGGTATCGAACATGTTCCGGTACTCGGCTTCCGCGCTCTCATCCGTTGCGTGGAAGGAGTAGGCGTCCTTCATCATGAACTCCCTGCCCCTCATGAGGCCGAATCTGGGGCGTATCTCGTCTCTGAACTTGGTCTGTATCTGGTAGAGGTTCAACGGAAGCTCCCTGTACGAGCGGACTTCGCGTCTGACCATGTCGGTTATGACCTCCTCGTGCGTGGGGCCGAGGCAGAAGTCCCGGTTATGGCGGTCGCGTATCCTCAAGAGCTCTTTGCCGTACTCGTCCCACCTGTGGCTCTCCTGCCAGAGCTCGGCCGGGACGACCATCGGCATCAGGACCTCCTGGGCCCCGGCCCTGTTCATCTCCGTCCGTACGATCTGCTCCACCTTGTTTACCACCCTCAATCCCAGCGGCAGGAGGTTATATATGCCGGCGGCCACCTTCCTTATCATCCCCGCCCTCATCATAAGCTTCTGGCTTATGACATCGGCGTCGGAGGGGACCTCTTTGAGGGTCGGCAAAAGCATTCTGGAATAACGCATCGCAATCTTCCTTGTGTGGCGGTTTTCTGTTTTTTTTCGCTCCCACCGGTTTTCTCGGGGGTCTTGCCCACAGAGGGTGGGTTAAAGACGAGAACAAACAGGTGGTCTTTCAAATTTGCCGTGCGCCATCTCCCCTCCCTTGATGGGAGGGCTGGGCTCCCGTTGCGCTCTTCCGATGCAACGGGAAGCGGGGAGGGTGAAAATATTTTTACACCACCACCCTGCCCTCCCCCGTCGAGGGGGAGGGTTTACGAGGAAACCCTGCTAGCTTGCCACACGGAATTTTGTGATTAAAACAAAGGCCGGTCTGGTCATATCCGGCCTTTGTTTCAGATCAAGCGGAATCTGGCGCTGTCAGAGCATCTTATCGAATATCTGTATCTTGGACTTGGACTTAAGCCCCTCGAGCCACTTGTTCAACGCCTCTTCCTGCTTCTGTGCCATGAGCCTTGATTTTATCTCCTCGCGCCTCGATGCAAAACCAGCGTCATCCGCCTCCTTTACGCCTTTGAGCTTCAGGACATAAAACCTGCCGTCGCTGCCGAGGACCTCCGGATAGACCGGGGATGCCTCCGTGAGCGCGAAGAGCTTCTCGTTTTCGGCCGCGTAGGCGCCTATCTTCGGGATAAACCCTTCGGCGCGGCTGAAGTATCCGGTATCCTCCGGCTTAAAGTTTTCCTTTTTGGCCACGGCGGCCATGTCCTCTTTGCCCTTGACCATGGTCAGTATCTCCTCGGCCTTCAGGCGGGCCCTCTCATTGGCCTTGACGGAGGCCACCTTATCCTTTACCCTGGCCGCGATCTCGTTATACCCGGGCACATGGGCATCAACCCTCTCCAGCACCCTTACGATATAATAGCCGTCCTGACCGTCGATGACTCCGGTAGTCTCGCCGCCTTTCAGGAAGAATACCGCGCTTCTCAACGCCTCGTTGGATGCGAGCACGGTACTCTTGTCGTCCTCCGAGAAGAGTCCTGTTGCGACGGTCTTTATGTCCTTATTGGAAGAGGCCGCCTTTTTAAGCTCATCCGCGGTCTTGGCCTCCTTGAAAGCCCTCTCGATGGACGCTACGGCGTCTCTCGCCTCGATCTTCGCCTTCTTGCCCTTCAAGGACGCGACGATGGAGTCACGGGCCTTGTTCATGGGAACAAGGCCGCCTTCCCTCTTTTCCTCAAGCAGTATTATATGATATCCGAACTCGGTCTCCACAACAGGGCCGAGCTCGCCTTTCTTGAGAGAAAATACCGCGGCTTCAAAAGACTTTACCATCACCCCTCTGGGAAACCACCCGAGCTCGCCTCCCATCTTCGCGGAGCCGGGGTCCCCGGAGTTGGCCCTGGCAAGCTCGCCGAAGTTCGCGCCTGTCTTGAGCTTCTTAAGGAGCTCATCGGCCTTCGCCTTCGCTTCCTGTTTTGCCTTTTCCTTGTCAGCCGCCTTGGGGTCCGGCCTTACGAGGATATGTCTGGCCCGGGCCTCCTCGGGGGTCTCGAACTGCTTCAGGTTCTTCTCGTAGAACTCTTTTATCTCTT
>JACRCH010000055.1 GCA_016219115.1 Deltaproteobacteria bacterium | reverse complement strand
TTCCTTCGGGTTGAATGGGTGTGCCACTCCGCAATCCCGTCGCTTTAGCGGCGGGTCAAGGCTGGCAAATAAAAATGACCTTCCATACCATCAAAATTCTCCGTCATTTATGGCGGAGAATTTTAAGTCAGTCAATAAAACGATCAGACACCGGATAACAGATGAACATAAGACGCAAGGCCAGAGAGACGGCCCTACAGGTCCTCTACAAAATAGACATAGCTGAAGGCGAAT
This sequence comes from Deltaproteobacteria bacterium, assembly GCA_016219115.1. Classification (GTDB taxonomy): domain Bacteria; phylum Desulfobacterota; class GWC2-55-46; order GWC2-55-46; family GWC2-55-46; genus JACRCH01. The sequence goes on along the minus strand of JACRCH010000055.1, from coordinate 4,046 downwards.
CATCCGATGTCTTCGGACCTGACATGGAGGCCCTCGCGCCCGGCACCGAGGCGCGCAGGTACTGCGAGCTTCTGGTCAGGGGCGTCATTGACCGCAGGAAAGAAATTGACTCGATGATAGAGGGACACTCCGATAACTGGACCATCGAGAGGATGGCCATAGTGGACAGGAATATCCTGAGGACCGCGGTCTTCGAGCTCTTTTATACGGAGACGCCTTACAAGGTGATAATAGACGAGGCGGTGGAACTCGCCAAGCGCTACGGTTCCGAGGAATCGAGCGCTTTCATAAACGGCCTTATCGACAAGATAAGGAAAGAGTCTGACAAGACGGCGCGCGCCGCCACCTGAAGATTGAAAAAAATTAAAGAATATATTTAAATTTTCTTGACAGCTTTTTTTTTAGTCGTATAATAAAACTATCCAGAGGAGTAAAGGCTTGAAGGTGCAGCTCTTGGATCTCGCCTCCCAGTACCGTAAGATCAAAAAAGAGGTCTTGAGGGAGGTAACAAAGGTTTGTGATTCACAGCATTATGTCTTAGGCAAGAACGTAGCAGGGCTTGAGTCGGAAATAGCATCTTACTGCGGCGCCAGGTTCGCCGTGGGAGTGGCATCCGGAACGGACGCGATACTCCTTGCGCTCATGGCGGCAGGGGTAGGAGCGGGAGACAAGGTCGTAACCACCCCGTTCACATTCTTCGCTACCGCCGGGTCGATAGCCCGGCTCGGCGCGGTTCCCATCTTCGTAGACATCCATCCAAAGACCTACAACATCGACCCTGAAAGCTTCGAGTCTTATCTGAAGAAAAACAGAAAAGGCGTCAAGGCGGTTATCCCGGTCCATCTTTACGGCCAGTGCGCCGACATGGCCCCGATAAAAGCCCTGGCCAAAAAATACAGGATCTCCGTCATCGAGGACGCCGCTCAGTCCATAGGGGCCGAGTACAGGGGAAAGAGGGCCGGTTCTCTTGGCGATATGGGGTGCTTGTCATTTTACCCCACCAAGAACCTCGGATGCTTCGGCGACGGCGGCATGGTCACAACGAACGACGCGAAGCTCTATGACAGGCTCAAGATGCTCAGGGTCCACGGCAGCCGCGTCAGGTACTACCACGATGAGGTTGGCGTGAACTCAAGGCTCGATGAACTGCAGGCCGCGGTCCTGAGGGTAAAGTTCAAGTATCTCGACGGCTGGACCGCCGGGAGGATCAAGAACGCCGAAAGGTATAACGCCCTTTTCAGCAAGGCCGGCATAAAGGAAGCGACGCTGCCGTACATCCAGAAAGGAAATCTTTCCGTTTACAACCAGTATGTCGTTACGGTCCCGAAGAGGGATGAGTTGAGGGCGTATCTTGCGAGTGTGGGCGTGGGTTCCGAGATATATTATCCGCTTTCGCTGCACCAGCAGAAGTGTTTCAAATACCTCGGCTACAAAAAAGGTGATTTCCCCGTGTCGGAAAAGACAGCTAAAGAAGCGCTGGCCCTGCCTATATATCCTGAGTTGCGCGAGTCAGAACAGAGGTTTGTAGTTTCCAGTATCGCTGAATTTTATAAGAAATAACTTAACGATTCCTTGATTAAGAACCGGGCTGACCCGGCATGGAAACGGAGGCTTGACAGGGCGGACCGGCCCGCGGGCACCCGGAAGAAAAAGTGTGGCTTATGAACCACCCCGGAGCAAGGCTTGCGGGGTATCCGTTGGGGAATCTGTTTTTATATACGCGGCAAGCCGCTGAGAATTCAACCCGAAGGAAATATTAAAAGGTCTTTAACGGCATCCCGGGGAGTTTTGTTAAATAAACAATTAAGGGGCGAGGGGCGCAGTGAAGAGAATACTTATTACCGGCGGGGCAGGCTTTATCGGTTCGCACCTTTGCGAAAGGCTTCTCAAGGAAGGCAACGATGTAGTCTGCCTCGATAATTTTTTTACGGGCCGCAAGGTCAACATCGCGCACCTCATGGACAGCCCGTACTTCGAGGTCATAAGGCACGACGTGACGGAGCCTGTGCTCCTCGAGGTCGACCAGATATACAATCTCGCGTGCCCGGCCTCTCCGGTACACTACCAGTACAACCCGGTGAAGACCATCAAGACCAATGTCATGGGCGCACTTAACATGCTCGGCCTCGCCAAGAGGGTAAGGGCCAGGATACTGCAAGCTTCGACTTCCGAGGTCTACGGCAACCCGCTTGTCCACCCGCAGACCGAGGACTACTGGGGCAACGCCAACCCGATAGGGCCGCGGGCCTGTTACGACGAGGGTAAAAGGTGCGCCGAGACCCTGATGTTCGCTTACCACAGACAGAACGGCGTCGATATAAAGGTAGTGAGGATATTCAACACCTACGGGCCGAGGATGCTTGAGAACGACGGCAGGGTCGTAAGTAATTTTATCGTCCAGGCCCTTAAAGGTTCGGATATAACCGTATACGGCGACGGAAAACAGACCCGTTCATTCTGTTATATAGACGATATGGTCGACGGACTCATAAGGATGATGAACAACGACGAGATCGTGGGTCCGGTCAACCTCGGCAACCCCGGAGAGTTTACCGTAAAGGAGCTTGCGGACAGGGTCATAAGACTCACCGGAAGCTCCTCCAGGATATCGTACAAGCCTCTGCCCCAGGACGACCCGGTGCAGAGACAGCCTGATATCACTATCGCCAAAAAGAACCTTGGCTGGAAGCCGACGATAGAGCTCGAAGACGGGCTCAATCGCTCGATAGAGTACTTCAGCAAGAGGATCAAAAAGTCAAAAGATACCATTACCGTTTAGGCTGTATCCTTGAGGGGCCGTCACAGGAGAAAACGCCAGGCCTCAGCTCTTAAGAGAACCTCATCCCGGAAACCACCTCGATTAGTCCTCACGGAAAATCCATCCAGACACTCATCCGGCTTTAAGGGCCTGGTCCCTTAAAAGGCCAAACACCACCGGTCCGTCATCGCAACCCGCGCATCTTCGGTCTTTCGCATCCCTGTTTTCTTCATAACCTGTCATTGGAAAAGCCGCGCCCAGGATCTAAGCCTGGAGTATGTGCGTGTCCTATTATGGAATTATACAAGGGCAAGATATCCGTGATCATGCCTGCCTACAACGAGAGCGGGCACATCTACAGGAATATCATCGAGACCTGCGGGGTCTTTGAGAAGACCAAACGCTGCTTCGAGATAATAGTCGTCGACGACGGGAGCACGGACTCCACTTACATGGAGGCAAAGAAGGCGGAGTGCGAAGTCGATAACGTCAAGGTCGTCCACTACTCGATGAACAACGGCAAGGGGAACGCTCTCAAGGAGGGGTTCAAGCACGCCACCGGCGACTATGTGGTCTTTCTCGACTCAGACCTGGACCTGCACCCTTCTCAGCTGCACAGGCTCTTCAGGGTCATGAGGAACAACAGGGCGGACGTGGTCATAGGCTCCAAGCACCACCCGAAATCCGTGCTCGAATACCCGATGACGCGCAAGGTCATAAGCAGGGTGTACGCGGGGGCCCTGAAGGTCCTTTTCAACCTCCCGCTCCGTGACACGCAGACCGGGCTCAAGGTCTTCAACTACGAGGTGCTCGAAAGGATCTTCCCGAAGGTACTCTGCAAAAGATACGCCTACGACCTGGAGCTTCTGGTGAACGCGAGCCACCTGGGCTACAGGGTCGCCGAGGCGCCCGTGGTGCTTAACTTCAGGAGGCCGAGGAAGTGGGGCAGAATAGGGCTCAATGATCTGTACCTGACCGGAGTGGACACGCTGGCGATATTTTACAGGATGCACATCCTGAGGTACTACGATTCGATAGAAACGTGACAGAAGCATAACCTTTCACGGATTACGGGGTTTAATTCAGCGGGAACTCCTTATCTATAAAGGCGGGGATGAAAGCCAACCCCGTATAACGGGACGATGTAGCTCGCAGCTGAAAATACCACGGCAGTAAAGCCGTTGGCATCCAAGGCCCGGTAAGCGGCAATGAACCACCCCACTAGCCTTGCTAGCGGGGTTTCCCGAAGGGAGTCTGTTTTTATATACGCGGCAAGCCGCGCTTAATT
>JACRCH010000002.1 GCA_016219115.1 Deltaproteobacteria bacterium | reverse complement strand
CTTCTCAGCCTTCTTCTTCTTGGCGGCCTTCTTGTGTTTCTTTTCAGCCTTCTTTTCAGCCTTCTCGGCCTTTTCAGCCTTCGCGGCGCACGGGTTGGCGGCCGGGGCGGTCTTGGCGGCCTCAGCGGCCTTGGCCGGCTCAGCGGCCTTCTCAGCGGCTATAGACACTGTTGCGAATGATACGGCCGCGAAGAGTGCTACGATTGCGATAAAAGATCTTTTCATTTGTACAGAACCTCCTGAAAGAATTTTGTAAAGCTTATAATGAATATAATAGCACAATCTATGCCAAGCTTGATAATCGTAAGTAAAATAAGGAGTTATGTTTTTAAGAGAGTGTTTGGGAGCAGGCAGGTTAACCCTTTTGGTATGGGTGTTGTATCTTTTGGTATAAGAAGTTTTCAATGGTGGAGCGTCATGGTAAGGACGATGGCCACAAACGCCAGATAAAGACAACCGTTCAGGATGAAGAGCGGGGCTGTGATCTTTTTTACCCTCAAGGCTATGAAGTACAGCCACAGGGCCGCCAGTATCGTGACCACGCTGCTGGCGGTGACCGTGACATTTATCGTCCACGGAGTCAGGAATATGCCTATGGCCGGCAAGAGGCTCCCCTGAAAGACCATAGCCCCGGTGATGTTTCCGACGGCCATCGTGTCCTTGCCATTGCGTATCCAGATGATGCTGTTTATCTTCTCCGGGAGCTCCGTGGCTATCGGGACGATGAGTAAAGCGAGCGCTATCACCGGCAGATGGAGGAGTTCGGCCAGGCCTTCGACCCCCCCGACAAAACCCTTTGCGCCTATTATTATCAGGGCGAGGGCTATCAAAAGCTGCAGGAGCACCAGCGCCATGTGTTCCTTTATTATGAGGCCGAGATAGAGGCCCTTGCTCTCTTCCGTGGCGTGCCCTTCCTGAACGAGCGCGGCGCTCGCCTTTATCGTCTCAAGGACATAGTAGAAGTAGGTCAGTACCAGCACAAGGGCCACAAAGACCCTCAGCATCCTGTACTCGTAAGGGGTAAAGGCCACCAGGAAGGCCAGCGTGAAGGCGAAGAGGAAAAACTCGATGTCGCGTTTGAACCCGGTCCGCTCCGGGGCGATCGACTGGCGTTTTCTTCTCCCGGCGAACTTGAAGGCCGCCATGCCTACCAGGAACATGGCAAGCGTTGCGAGCATGAACGGGGCGCCGAGGATAGCGCCGACGCCGACCTCCTCGCTTACCTGCCGGGAGTTGCCGCCGAAGATGGCCACAAGCGGCACCATCGTCTCCGGCAGGGCCGTTCCGACTGCCGCGAAGATACTCCCGGTGACGCCTTCGGAGAAGTTGAGCCTCGCGCCCAGCGACTCTATCGCGTTCGTGAAGACCTCGCTGGCGGCTATTATGACGACCAGGAAAAATATCAGTGTCAGTATCTCGTAAGCCAAAAAACCCCCCTTGCTCTCTTGTTCCGACGGGATATTGAAAAAATACCGACCGGGCTTTTCCGTGAAAAGCTTCACCCGGTGGAACTTTTTGAGAGCCCCGTCAGTCGGCGTCTTCCTTTCTCTGCCTGACAAGCTCCCCTCGTTCGCCCCTGAAGAAAAGAAGGAGCACCATGCCGACGACAAGGATCGAGGAGCCGATTATTATAAACCATATCCCGGGGTCTTTGTTTATCGTCAGGACCGCGTACGGGGTTATGATGTAGTCTTTGAGTTCCACGGCCTTGCCGTCAAGGACTGTCTTTGCTCCGGGGGCCCCTATTGGAAGGTAAGCGGTCTTGCCGTCACCCGAGACGACCTCGATGTAGGGGTTACGGAAGTCCTCGGAGCGCGAGGCCGGCCTGCCCCGCGGGTCGAGCGCGAAGTCGGGGTAAAGGTCCCCGAGCCTGTAGGTATTGCCGTTGGAGGCGGCTGCGGGGGTGTCCATGTTGAGTCTCAGGGGCTCGCCGTCGATCGTAAGGACGAAGCCCGTCGGGGTGCGTCCCTGGTCCATATGGTAAAAGGCGACCCCCTTGTAGACAAGCGGGCCGTTTATCTCGATTGCGCCCTTTTTGACCTCGGTTTTGCCCTCAAGAAGAGTCACCGAGGTCTTGACGGATTCAAGGTCCCCGGCGGGCGAGGACTTAACGTCAAGGTCGTCAAGCCTCATATAGAGTCCGTTCATATTGGGCACAGGCACCGCGGCGCCCTGAAGAAGCGTCGTGCCATAGCTCCTGAACCCTGTAGCGCTTCCGGCGAGATGTCCAGCAAGGGCGACCAGAAACCCTATGTGGACTATGTGCGGGAAGAAGGACTGCCATGGTCGCCGGGATTTGACGATGGAGTAGACCTTGTCCGCGGTGCATACGACAGTATTCACTGTAAAGACGGCCATGAGGAAAACCAGGAGGTATATCCACAGCGAGAGGGAGAGGTAATTTTTCCCGGTGGTAAGGAGCCACGGGAAGAGTATCGTCTGGTCGAGCGCCCTGGCGAAGCCGGGGTATTTCACCGTGATGACGGAGCCCCACGCCGCGTCCAGGCAGATGACGACCGTAAGGGTTATGGTGAGCTTGACGGAGGCGAAAAAATTCCAGATACTCTTCATCTACGCTACTTGAACCACCTGATGATGTTATCCGTGAACTTCTTGTTGTCTCCTTCGTTGATGAACTTGTTGGCGAAAGGCGCGTCATCGGTCACAACCACCACCTTGCCCTTGCCGAATTGGTTGACCGCGACTATGCCGAAGGACTGTACGGGTTCGCCTTTGTCCAGGACCCTGTTACGGTTCAAATCCGCCCAGGCCTTATCCGAGGTGGCGGCGACGGTTTGGGCCTTGTTCTCCGTCATAAGCCCCCATGTGCCGAAGACGGCGATCTTTTTAACGCCCTCGGTGACCGGGTGGGGAGCAAGCTTTGAGACGTAAAAGTCCTGGGACTGCCCGCCTATGTTGTTCTCGGGCTCCGAGACGACGAAGTTGGAGACTATTATGCCGAAAGGCTCCGTCAGACGCGCCACCGGCTTTGATATGTGAAGGAGCACCAGGAGGTTGCCGCCGTCGTGGACAAACTTTACAAGCGAGTCCACTTCACTGGGCCATACATCCCTGGAAGGCCCGGCGAACACGACCGTTTTTACCCCTTCAAGGGACTCAGGGGTGATATTTACGGCGCTCACCATTACGTCTTCACCGGCTCTCTTGAACCCTTCGTAGAAGGCCGAGTAGTGGAGCGGCCCGGTCTGAACGGGCGAGAATATCTCGGCATGGGCGAGGTCGAAGACCGTTTTGCCGTGAGCGGCCTTTTTAGCGCCGGGGTTATCGGTATCGCGGCCTTTCGCCGCCAGGGCGCTTGACGGCGCCGCGGAAAAGACTAAAAACGAAAGAGCGGAAATAGCTGTCATCCTTAATGTCGCCTTGAACATAAAATCTCCTCAACTGTTTGTTTTTTTAGATTTTCTTCGGGCCCCTCTTTTACCGGCCCCGACATCGTCCTTCAGAATATCCGTTGTGCGGACTCCGTGTCAAGCGATAAAGTCGGCGGACGTCCGCGCGCGCGCCGGCACCGGTATGAGAGGGGCTGAAAATCCATCCGATGATTTTATCGTAAATCGAGGGGGTTGTGTTGCGCCGAAGGCCGTTTGCCGGCTTTTTGGTCACAAAATTCCCTGTGGCAAGCTAGCAGGGTTTCCTTGTAAATCCCTCCCCCTTGATGGGGGAGGGCAGGGTGGGGGTGAAAACAGGTCTTCACCCTCCCCGCTTCCCGTTGCATCGGAAGAGCGCAACGGGAGCCCGGCCCTCGCAATCGAGGGAAGGGTGGTTCATTGTCAAAAAAGGTTTTTCCGGAGGGTCCGTGGCCCGGGCCTGTCCGCTAAGAAAATGGGGAGGATATCATTTTCCTTGATTTTTAACCGAAGGGTTGTGATAAACTGGCAGGATGTACGAACTGATAGTGGAAACATCCTTCTCCGCCGCGCACAACTTAAGGGGCTACAACGGGGCCTGCGAGAACCTGCACGGCCACAACTGGAAGGTGGAGGTCCGCGTAATCTCCAACGAGCTTGACCGGGTCGGGATGGTCATCGACTTTAAAAGACTCAAGGGCGAGACCAATAAGATAATAGAAGCCCTCGACCATAAGTACCTGAACGAAGTCCCGCCGTTTGACCGGGAGAACGCCACGGCCGAGAACATCTCAAGGCTTATCCATACGAAATTGAAGGAAAGCCTGAGCCCCGCGATCAAGGTGGCGAGGGTCACGGTATGGGAGTCTGAAAACGCCGCCGCCGCGTACTACGAGTGACCGGCCACCGGCGGGCGGCCCTGACCGTTAAAGTCAAAAAAACCAAAAAAGGCCCTTATGACATGGCAAAGACAAAAAAGATACTCCGGGATATCCAGGGTGAGCCTGACTTCAGGCGGATAAACATCGACAAGGTCGGCGTAAAAGACATCCGTTATCCCATCGTAGTCCTCGACAAAAAGACCAGGTTCCAGCAGACAATAGCCTCTATAAGCATGTACGTGGACCTCCCGCATCAGTTCAAGGGGACCCACATGTCCCGTTTCATAGAGATACTGAACGAGCACAGGGGAGAGCTCACCGTAAAGAAGTTCCCCGAGATACTCAAGAAGATGAAAAAGAGGTTCAACGCCTCGACGGCCCACATCGAGCTCGAGTTCCCCTATTTCATTGAGAAGGCCGCTCCGGTCTCGAAATCGAAGGGGCTGATGGAGTACCGGTGCAAATATACCGGGGTGCTCGGCGACAAAAAGGATATCATCCTCGAGGTCATGGTGCCGGTCTCCACTCTTTGTCCCTGCTCAAAGGAGATAAGCGACAGGGGGGCGCACAACCAGCGGGGGATGGTCAAGGTGGCGGCGAGGTTCGACGGGTTCGTATGGCTCGAAGACATCATAAAGACAGTCGAAAACTCCGCCAGCAGCCCCGTCTATTCGCTCCTTAAGAGGGTAGACGAGAAGTTCGTCACCGAACAGGCGTATGACAACCCGATGTTCGTCGAGGATGTCGTCAGGGAGGTCGCGATGAACTTAATGAGGCTCAGGAAGATAAAATGGTTCAGGATCGAGGCCGAGAACTGGGAGTCGATACATAACCACAGCGCGTACGCCTTCCTTGAAAGGGGAAAGGAGAACAAAAAAAGCGTCCCGTTACCGTGACGCATGAGGCGGCTGACGTCTTAATATTTCCTTCGGGTTGAATGGGTGTGCCACTCCGCAATCCCGTCGCTTTAGCGGCGGGTCAAGGCTGGCAAATACAAATGATCTTCCATACCATCAAAATTCTACGTCATTTATGGCGGAGAATTTTAATTAAGCGCGGCTTGCAGCGTATATGAAAACAGACTCCCTTTGGGTACCCCGCTGGCAAGGCTAGCGGGATGGTTCATTCCCGCTTACCCTTCCGTTATATTCCCGTCGGCCATCATAAGCCTTCTTGACATCTTTGAGGCGAGTTTTTCGTTGTGCGTCGCTATCACCATCGTGGTGTTCCTGCTCCTGTTGAGCTCAAGGAGCAGGCCGAAGACCTCGTCCCCGGTGCGGGTATCGAGGTTCCCGGTAGGCTCGTCGGCCAAAACGACTTCCGGCATCTGCATGATGGAGCGCACTATCGCCGTCCTCTGCTGCTCCCCGCCGGAGAGCTCCCCCGGCTTGTGGTTGAGCCTCCCGGAGAGCCCCACTTCTCCCAGTAACGCGGAGCCGCGTTTTTTCGCCTCCTCGCGGTTACTGCCGCCTATGAGCATCGGCAGCATCACGTTCTCAAGCGCCGTGAATTCCGGCAGCAGGTGGTGAAACTGGAAGACAAAGCCGATTGCTCTGTTCCTGAACGCCGCGAGCTTCTTGTTGTCGTAGTTGAATATCCGCTCGCTTCCGTAAAGGATCTCTCCGGTCGTGGGCCTGTCCAGGGCCCCGAGTATGTTAAGGAGCGTCGATTTTCCGGCCCCGGAGGCGCCGACTATGGCGACCGTCTCGCCCTTTTTTATCGCAAGGTCGATGCCCCTTAAGACCTCAACCCTCTTGTGAGCGTTGCCGTAAGTCTTGTAGAGGTCTTTTATGGTGATAAAGTTCATCCCGTTTACCGCCGCCGTGAGGCGTCCTTGGACCGCAAAACGCCTTACTCGTACCTGAGCCCCTCCGCTGGGTCGAACCTCGACGCCTGCCACGAGGGATAGAGAGTCGCCAGAAAGCTTATGCTTATCGATATGACCACGATAATGGCGACCACCATGGGGTCGACCTTCGACGGGAACTTGTCGATGTAGTAGACGCTCGGGGGGAGCACCTTGAAATGGAACGCCTTTTCAATGAACGAGACGATCTTCTCGAGGTTCAAGGCGGTGACGAGCCCGAGCGCCGTTCCGAAGAAAGTCCCCACAAGCCCGATGATGACGCCCTCTATCATGAATATCTTCATGATGGAGCCGGAGGTGGCCCCCAGGCTCTTAAGTATCGCTATGTCTTTGCCCTTCTCCATGACGACCATTATGAGGGTGCTGATGATGTTAAGGGCCGCAACGAGTATTATGAGCGTCAGTATGATGAACATCGCCACCTTCTCAAGCTTCAAAGCCGAAAAGAGATTCCTGTTCATCTCCATCCATGTCCGCGTCCAGTAGTCGCCCTTCAGTACCAGCATGATCCTGTCGGCGATCCTGTCGGCCTGGTAGATATCGTTTATCTTCACCTCGATTCCCGAGACCGTGTCGCCGAGCCTGAAGAACTTCTGGGCGTTTCCGATGGAGATGAAGGCGAGGTTCGAGTCGTACTCATACATCCCTAGCTCAAAAAGCCCCACGACCTTGAAAGCCGCAAGCCTTGGAACAGGCCCAGCGGGCGTCATCGTCCCCATCGGGGAGATCACGTTCACGGTGTCGCCGACCCCGACCGCGATGTTTCTGGCAAGCTCCCTGCCTATTACTATCCCTGGGAGCTTTCCGGTCCCGCCCTCTGCGTTCTCGGCGAAAGGCGCCTCGATGCCGTCGAGGGAGCCTTCCTTTATGCGGGTCGGGAGTATCGTTACGGAGCCGACGGACTTCGTGTCCACCCCGCGGATGACGGCCCCGATGACCCCGCCGCTCGACGAGATCATGGCCTGGTTGTAGGTAAAAGGAGTGGAGCCCGTGACGCCCGGGACCTCTTTTACCTTGTCGGAGACTTCGCCGTAGTTCCTCAGCCCTTTGCCGAGCGAGGTCACGACGACATTTGCGTTCACGCCGAGGATCTTCTCCTTCAAGTTGTCCTCGAAGCCGTTCATGACGGAGAGGACTATGATAAGGGCCGTCACGCCAACGGTTATGCCGAGGACCGATATGAAGGAGATGACCGAGATGAAGGTCTGTTTCCTCTTGGCCTTCAGGTAACGGAGCCCTATGAAAAATTCGTAAGACATATCTCTCTTTTATTCTCTTTTAGGGTTAAATACCCCGCAGCTTGCTGCGTTTTTGTAAAAGTCTTTTTGCGCGCTGCCGCGCGCTTTTCGGGGTATTGGACTCCGCTCGCTGTCAAGCTCTCTCGCAATAGAGGGCCGAAGCTTGCTCGTTCGCTCTCCTAATGCTCGCTACGCAATACCCCTCTGGTGTTTTGTTAAAGAACGATACAAAAACCTTCTTCAATGGAATTTTGGAGATTTTTAAGAGGGTGAAACATTTTTTCACCCCCACCCTTCCCTCCCCCGTCGAGGGGGAGGGTTTTTCAAGCTACAGGGAATTTTGAGATTAAAAAAATACGCTTCCCCACGCGTCACTTCTTAAGCTGCGGGAAGAGTATGACGTCTCTGATCGACGGGGAGTCGGTCAGGAGCATCACAAGCCTGTCGATCCCGATGCCTTCGCCGGCGGTCGGGGGCATGCCGTATTCGAGCGCCTTTACATAGTCCTCGTCCATCTCGTGGGCTTCGGTGTCTCCGGCCGCTCTTTCCCTGAGCTGATCGACGAAGCGCTCCTTCTGGTCGACCGGGTCGTTGAGTTCGGAGAAGGCGTTGGCGATCTCTTTGCCGTCGACGAGGAGCTCGAACCTGTCCACAAGCGTCGGGTCTTTCTCGTTCTTCCTGGACAGGGGGGAGACATCGAGCGGGTACTGCGTCACGAAGGTCGGCTGGATGAACATCGGCTCGGCGCATTTTTCGAATATCTCGAGGATCACCTTGCCGTGGCTGTAGGCCGGTGGGATCGTCAGGCCCAGCTCCTTTGAGAAGGCAAGCGCCTTGTCCTTGTCTGAAAATATCTCAGCCGTGGCGTTTGAGAACTTCAGTATCGCGTCCCTTACCGTTATCCGGGTCCAGGGAGGCGTGAAATCGATCTCCGTGGACTGGTAGACTATCTTTTTCGCGCCGTGGACGTCTTCGACCAGAGAGCTTATCATCGTTTCGGTCAGGTCCATCAGGTCCTCGTAAGTGGCGTACGCCTGGTAGAACTCAAGCATCGTGAACTCGGGGTTGTGCCTGGTGGAGATGCCCTCGTTCCTGAAGTTCCTGTTTATCTCGAAGACCCTCTCGAACCCGCCGACT
>JACRCH010000054.1 GCA_016219115.1 Deltaproteobacteria bacterium | reverse complement strand
GTCCTGACCTCAAGTCCGATAGTGCTGAGGCCTTCGCTGGCGTTCGCGCTACTGGCGTTCGTTCTCATAGCCCTTGCGGAGACAGGAAGGATACCGGTGGATAATCCGGCAACGCACCTTGAGCTGACGATGATACATGAGGCAATGATACTCGAATACTCTGGCCGCCACCTTGCCCTTCTGGAATGGGCGAACATGATGAAGCTATTTCTGTTCGCAGCCATCGGGATAGCGTGCTTTTTCCCGTGGGGCATCGCCTTGAAGGATAATATCGGCATGCTGCCGGCGGCGTTTTTCCTCCTCGCCGTCAAACTGGCGCTTGTAGGGGTTTTTATCGTGGTGATCGAGACGATGTTAGCGAAGATGCGGGTATTCCGGGTGCCGGAATTCCTCGGGTCCGCTTTTCTCTTCGCAACGCTGGGGATGCTTTCATATTTCATTCTGGAATAATCTTATGAACGTAAGCTTTGCCGCGCAGTTAAACAGCGTCCTTGCCGCCCTCATACTCCTCACGGCCTTTGGCCTGCTGGTGCAGAGGAGGATATACGGGCTTCTGCATATCTTTGCGTGGCAAGGGTTTTTTCTTTCGGTAAGTACAGCCGTCGTAGGGTACTCAGCAAGCCTCCCGCACCTCTACATCTCGGCGGTTTTGACGCTGACGATCAAAGTCATCGTGCTCCCGTACATACTCTATGTCCTCATCCACCGCCTGAGGATCCATAAAGAGGTTGAGGAAGTGGTAAACATACCCACGACAATGCTCATCGGCATAGCGCTGGTTATATTCTCTTACCACCTTACCGCTCCGATAAGGGAGCTGTCCGTCTTCATCACCCGCTCGACCCTTGCCGTAGCGCTGGCGACCGTAATGCTAGGTCTCCTGATGATGATAACCCGCAAGAAGGCCGTCACGCAGATAATCGGGTTTCTCGCCATGGAGAACGGGCTGTTCTTCGCAGCCACGAGCGCGACCTACGGCATGCCGCTGGTGGTTGAGCTCGGAGTCGCACTGGACATCCTTATAGCGGCCTTTATCTTCGGCATCTTCTTTTTCCAGATACGCACCACTTTTGACACCCTCGACCTCAAAGCGATGGAGAAGCTTAAGGAGGAGGAGTGAGTTGACGGGGAATATGATGAAAAAACTTAAGTTTTCGGGTTCAAGATGATACTTCTGATACTTCTTGGGGTAAACCTTGCCGCCGCGGTCCTTCTCGCCTTTATCGGTGACAGGAAACGGGCGCCTGAGTTCAATATCGCCTGCTCAGCCGCGACCTTTGCGGCCAGCGTTTTTCTGGCCCTCAGCGTGTATGAGACGGGGCCGATAATCTCCGGTAACGGTTTTTTCTTTGTCGATGCCTTCAACGTATACCTGGCGGTACTGACCGCGTTTGTCTCCATGACAACGGCCATCTTCAGCAGGAGATATATGAGGGTTGAGAGGAGTCGCGGCAAGGTAGGCCACAAGGGCATGCGTTTTTACCACGCGATGTACCAGCTCTTTATCTTTGCCATGCTCCTTGCGCTCCTTACGAATAACGTCGGGGTCCTGTGGATAGCCATGGAGCTTGCCACTCTGGCAACGGTGCTCCTTGTCTCGCTTTACCGCACGCCTGCGGCCGTTGAGGCCGCCTGGAAGTATTTCATCCTCTGCGGCGTCGGCATCGCGCAGGCCCTTTTCGGCACGGTGCTCCTTTACTTTGCCGCTGAGAGGATCTTCGGGGAGGGCTCCAGGGGGTTGCTCTGGACGAACCTGAGCGTGGTCGCCGATAAGCTCGACCCTACGGTGCTCTCCCTCGCGTTCATGTTTTTTATGGTCGGCTACGGGACAAAGGTGGGGCTGGTGCCTCTGCATAACTGGCTGCCCGATGCCCACAGCGAAGGGCCCACGCCGATCTCAGCCGTGCTTTCGGGGCTTCTCCTGAACGTCGCCCTGTACGCGCTCATCAGGTGCAAGGTCCTCGTGGACGGGGCCACGCACAGCCATAAGGCCGGTTACATAATGATGGTCTTCGGGCTTCTTTCGATACTGGTGGCGGCCTTTTCACTGTTGAGGCAGAAAGACATAAAAAGGATGTTCGCTTACTCTTCCATAGAGCACATGGGCATAGCCACATTCGCTTTCGGGCTCGGCGGCCCTCTGGCGACCTTCGGAGGACTGCTGCACATGCTTGTTCATTCTCTCACCAAAACAACGATATTCTTTACGGTCGGGCACGCCTCGCAGATGCACTCCACCCAGGAGATGTCAAGCATAGAGGGCCTGATAAAAGGCAATCCGCTCGTGGGCTGGGGTCTTATGCTCGGGGTTGTCGCGATAGCAGGCATGCCTCCCTTCGGCGTATTTACTAGCGAATTTTTGATATTGACCGCCTCTATCAAGAACGCACCCTTCTTTATCCCGTTTTTCCTCTTAGGCATTGCCGTGGCCTTTGCGGCCCTTTTCAGGAAGGTCATGCCGATGGTATTCGGCAGGGTGCCCAATAACCAGAAGCCCATAAGGGTCGCATCCGTGCCTGTCATCGTGCATATGGCGTTGGTCCTGGTCCTTGGTATTTACCTTCCGACCTTTTTAAGCCAGTGGTTTCATACGGCTGTGGAGCTTTTGGTGCGATGAACGAGAAGATACAGAACCTGATCAGGTATCTTACCAGCAAGGGCGCGGTCTCAATCGATGCTTCCGTCAACGGGGCCATCGCCCTGGATGTCAGAAAAACCATGTTCTCTCAGGCCGCCAAGATACTCAAGGAGGCCGACTTCAGGCTTGTGGCCGAGTGGGCCTCCGATGAGACCTTCTTCGACCGCGGCTTCGTCGTATACGCGGCGTATAATAACGGGAGCGACTATCTTGTCATCAAGTCGGAAATGCCTTCCGGAGAATCGTCTTTCCCGACGCTCACAAAGCATTTCCCGGGCGCGTACCGCCTTGAGAGGCAGATAGACAGCCTTTTTGGGCTTAACCCGGGAGGGCATCCTGACTTGAGGCCATGGATAAAGCATGAAGACTGGCCTGAGGACTCCTATCCCCTTAGAAAATCATTTGACGCCGCCACGCCGGTCCGGCGGGTCGAAAGGGACTACAAGTGGGCAAAGGCACAGGGCGAGGGCGTCTTCGAGATAGCTGTGGGGCCTGTGCATGCCGGGATAATAGAGCCGGGGCATTTCAGGTTCCAGGCGGTAGGCGAGGACATAATCAACCTTGAGACAAGGCTTGGCTACGTCCACAAGGGCATAGAGAAGCGCTTCGAGGCCCTTTCATGGGCGACGGCGGTGCGCCTTTCAGGCAGGGTCTCGGGGGATTCAACGGTAGCGCATGCCGTAGCCTTCTGCATGGCGGCTGAAGAGGCAGCCGGGTGCGTTCCTCCGGAAAGGGCGCGGTATCTACGCGCGATAATGATTGAAAGGGAGCGTATAGCGAACCACCTCGGCGACATAGGGGCCATCTGCAACGACACGGCGTTTGCCTTTTTGCATTACCAGTTCTCCATTCTAAGGGAAAAAGTCCTCAGGACAAACCTGAAAGTTTTCGGACACAGGCTGATGATGGACCGTGTGGTTCTATGCGGTGTTGATGCCGACCTTACTAAAGTAGGCACGGATGCAATACTCTCTGAAATAAAAGAGATTTCCGGCGAGTTCGAGAGGCTCGTAAGGATCTACGAAGATAATCCTTCCCTGGAGGACAGGGTTTTCGGTACAGGTGTGTTAAAGCCGGAGGTGGCGAAGGCGCTCGGGGTGGTCGGTTTTGTGGCGAGGTCCAGCGGCCAGAAGCTCGATGGACGCTTGCAGAACCCATTCCCGCCTTACGACAAGTTTGTTCCAAGGATGCCGCTCCTTAAATCCGGGGACGTCCATGCCAGGGTCTGGGTAAGGATCGAGGAGGTAAGGGAGTCTTTCAGGCTCGTTAAAGAACTGCTTGGTGAGCTTCCGAACGGCCCCCTGGTAGCGGGGTGGGTGCCGCCGCTTCCCGGGCAGTCCGGTTTTTCCGTCGTGGAAGGATGGCGCGGAGAGATAGTCTACTGGGTGCAGTGCGCCCCGGACAGGAGCATAAACCGGTGCATGGTGCGCGACCCGTCAAGCATGAACTGGCTTGCGATAGAGCAGGCCATAAGGGGGAATATCGTTCCGGATTTTCCCCTCTGCAACAAGAGCTTTAACCAGTCTTACTCCGGACACGACCTGTAGGGGTGCAAGATGCTTAAAATATTTCATCAGATCTTCAGGACAGGCATAGTAACGGAGCCTCTTGACCATGTCGAAGAGGCCAAAGTAACGCTGACAGGCTCAATGCTTGAAGAGGAGGTGATGAAGCGGTTCAGCGGAAGCGTCGCCATAAGGCTGGTGGACGCCGGCTCCTGTAATGGCTGCGAGCTGGAGATCAGCGCTGTCACTAACTCTATATATAACTGCGAGCGTTTCGGTATTCACTTTACCGCTTCCCCCAGGTTCGCGGACCTGCTCCTGGTGACAGGTCCGGTTTCAAGGAACATGGAGATAGCGTTAAGGAGGACCTATAACGCCATGCCATCGCCTAAGCTCGTCGTAGCAGTCGGGGACTGCGGATATAACGGCGGCATCTTCGGCTGCAGCTACGCGTCCCTTGGAGGTGTCGGCAATGTCCTCCCGGTAGATGCCTATATACACGGCTGCCCGCCCACTCCATCGCAAATCCTCAACGGCATACTTAAAGCGATAAGAAAAATATAGTTTCCCCGCCGCAAAAAAGTCTGAGTTAAGCCCGCAATCGGTCTTAAGGGTGATAATGGGAACGACAGGATGGCGTAAGCAGTCGATTAAAAAATGGTGCCCGAGGCCGGACTCGAACCGGCACGGCCTTGCGACCTCGGGATTTTAAGTCCCGTGCGTCTACCAATTCCGCCACTCGGGCATTTCTGAAGGGAACGGCCCTCGATGTGAGGCCAGTTCAGTATGCCATATACGCAGTCTTAATGCAAAAAAATCCATGCTGATTTATCAAATATTTAAAGTTCTGTCAACAGGCGTCGATATTAAATCTAGAGTTACCGTAAACTTCACATGGGCGGCTTGACATTTAAGAGACGGTTGATATAATTGGAAAAACCAAAATTCAGACAAGGCTTTTCCCTGTTAGGTCTTTCTCGCCGAACTCTTCGCTCTTGGATTTTCCGCCGCGGTAATATTCTTTATTAATCATCGATTAATAGGTTTAAAAGGAGGACGTATGAAGAAAGGGTTATTGTTTGCCGTGGGACTTCTGTTCTTTTTCGCGCTCGCTCTTTACGCCCCGCGCGAGGCATCAGCCGTGCCGGCGTTTGCCCGCCAGACGGGTATGGCCTGCAACGCCTGCCACTTTCAGCACTTCCCGACGCTCAACGCGTTCGGCCGCATGTTCAAATCCGGCGGCTATACTCAGGCTGGCGGACAGAACCTGGTTGAAGGCGATCTGCTCTCTATCCCCTCGACTCTCAATATGTCGCTCATAACAAAGGTCAGGTACCAGAAGAGAAACGGCGACAGCCAGACCAGCGAGTTGAACAAAGGGCAGGTGCAGTTCCCTGACGAGGCGGCGCTCTTGATCGGTGGCCGCGGCGGAGAGCACCTCGGGTTCCTCCTTGAGGTTTCGCTCGTCGACGGAGACTCGCGCTTCACAAACTTCAAGGCCCCGATAGTCTTTGAAGCGAAGGAGACGAAGCTGAGCGCAATACCATTTACCACTAAAGGCCTCGGCGCCTCCTACGGCTTTGAACTCCTGGCCACAGGCGCTCTAAGGAACTCGCGCCCGCTGGAGCACAGGACGGAGACCTCGGCCCAGCAGTACCTCGGCACCGACACGGACGCAACGGGTATCGCCTTAGTCGCCTCAAACCCGATAGGGTTCGTCAACTACTCGGCATGGTCCAATACGCACGGCGCTAACGCCACAGGCCCGTATCTTAACTACTTCAGGGCCGCAGCCACGCCGACGGTGGCCGGCTGGGACTTAGGCGCCGGAGTCCAGGTATGGAACGGCACAAGCAAGCGCGGCACCGGAGCCGCTCCCACAAGGGAGAAGGCTGACGCGTGGGCCGTAGACGCTCAGGCACAGGGCTCTGCGGGGGAGTTCCCTCTCGGGGTGTACGCCTCATACGCCAGAGCGGCCAAAACCTCGACCACAGGCGTGGCGAACATCTTCAACTCAAATACGGCGCATGCCAAATCAGCGTGGGCCTTGACCGGGGAGCTTGGGGTGATACCCAACAGGCTTTCAGTGTCGGCGGGATACCGCGCCGGCAGAAACGGCAGCGCCACGCTGCAGCATGAGAACGCGACGACGGTAGGCCTTGCATATCTGGCGATACAGAACCTCGAGCTGCAGCTCAACCACTCGTGGTACACGGGGGACGCGAAACCGAGCCCGGCTTCCGGCAACATGCTCACCACGCTTATGCTCTTCGCGGCGTTCTGAGCAAGGGAAAGGAGCCCTTTACCGGGATAAAAACCGCTGGTCCTGAACGCTGAAAAAGTCAGCTGGGGAGGGTTGAAAGACCCTCCCCATTTTTTTGCTCAGCGCAATTTTGCGCCGGTACTTCACCGAGAAGTCGAGGCAGCGTTTTAGGTGAAGGATAAAAACACCTTGCAAGCCGTCCTCATATCACATATAAATCTATTGTAATAAACAGACGGACCCCGGAGATGACATTGATGCGACAGGATTTTCTTGACGGCTTTAAAGAGGTCTTTTTTTCAACAGGAAGAAAGGCGCTCCTGACGGCGTGGTGCGCGGTTATCGTCTCGCTACTCGTTGCCGGGTGCGGCGGGCCTCTGAAGGTGAGCTACCCGGTAAGCCCCGCGCCCAAGGCCCTCGCCGCCGGAGTCACCGTCGGGATAACGCCGTTCACTGATAACAGGGCCGGGACGGATAAAGGGTCGCGAAGAGCGGGCAAAATAGACGCAACGGTTGCCGATATGAACGCGGGCAGCCTGACGCTCTCCGAGGATGTAGGGACGCTCGTTACCGACGCCTTCACAAAGGAGTTTTCCTCCGCCGGATACGCGGTTAAAAGCCAGGACGCCGATTTTGTCCTGAGCGGCGAGGTAAAGGAGTTCAGGCTCGATGTCGGCTCAAGAGACGAGATAACGATAGCGGTCGATCTCAAGATAGTCGAGAAGGAGACCGGAAGGGAGCTATGGACCGGGACAGAGACGGAGAAGAACTCGAGATACGCAGGCGTCATGGGCAACACAAGGGCAACGCTTGAGCACTACATAACGGCGTCTCTGGCAAAGGTCGTCAAGAAGACTATCGATGAGACCGCGCCTGTCATAGCCAACACGAAGGCCGCCTACAGGCCCTCCGCGGCCAAGGCCCCTCAAGAGGAAAAAGCGGCCAATGAGCCTCCCGCTGGCACCGGAAGGCTTATTGTGGCAACAGCGCCTCCCCGCTCCAAGGTCTACATAAACGGTGTCTACTGGGGCCTAAGCCCTTTTTCAGCCGACATCGAGCCCGGCGTATACGAGCTTGTAGTTAAGCAGAAGGGCTTCAAGGAGAACAAAGAGAAGGTCTCGGTGAGGGCGGGACAGCTCACAGAGCTTGAGATGACGATGGAAAAGGAGTAGAAAAGGGCTGAGGATTTTCTTGGCGTCGGCTTCCTTGGTGGACTCGGCGGATTCAAAATACGGTTTCCCTGCACGATAGTATTTAACCCAATAGATGTTGGACCGTTTCTAGATGGTTCCCATGATGTGCCTCCTGTTCCGATCCCGGCGGGCGTTGAGCAAATTATGGCGGAAAGGGGAGGGAGTCGAACCCCCCGATCTCCTGAGACAGAAGACCAAACAGGTTTTGAAGACCTGCAGGGCCACCGGGCCCTATCCCCTTCCGGCGGTTATAGTGTATTGTAATGGAAGTGCCGAGGCGGGTCAAAATAAAAAAGGCCTTTTTTCAAAGGCCTCGGGAATTAAACAGGTGTCATTTGACGACTTTTTTCCAATCCGCTGGTCCTTTATTGACCTTGCATCCCTTCCGAGTCTCACCCTCTTTTGAGCCTGACTCCTTCTGATCGCCGCCTTTTGAGGCCGCAACCACTTTCGGATAGTGCCGATAAAGGCCACTTTAGGTGGTTTATACGCACCCACGGATGGGAGAAAACGTTTTCGTGCGTAGGTACAAACAACACCTGTTTAATTCTCTACTTCTATTTTAGCACATTTTTCAAATTTTGCAAACGAGGTCAAGGGGATTATTTTTTAGCGGAAACGGACTGAGATCGCGGCCTTTTCAGTGCAAAAAACAACCCCTTTTCAGAGATGAAAGAGGAGGATTAAAAAGCGATCAAATCACAAAATTCCATGTAGCTTGCCCTTATAAAATCCTCCCCCTCGATGGGGTAGGGTAGGGTGGGGGTGAAAACAGGTTTTTACCCTCCCCGTTTCCCGTTGCATCGGAAGAGCGCAACGGGAGCCCAGCCCTCCCATCAAGGGAGGGCTGGGCTTAAGGAGATACCCCGGAGAAAAGCTCCGGGTGGTTCGTTTTAAATATTGAAGGGTATATGGATTGAGGAGAAGAGGAGCTTTAAAGGTGGTAGCCCAAGGGAGCGGTTCAGGCTTCCGACTTCATCGTGGGATGGACGGCTTGCACACCCCGTTCCGGAAGGGCCCCTAACGGTTCTAACTGAACCTCATCTCCGGATATTCCATATACCCTTTCTATTAATATGATACAACTTTCAGGAGCGGTTGTCAAACCGCGGAGGACCCGGAAAACAGCCGGGCAGAGGCGATCCGGCGCGCTTCTATTATGCAGGCGGACGGGTCTTCCACCTCCTGTGGACCCAGAACCAGTGGTCGGGGTGCTTCCTGATCATCTCCTCTATCACCTTCGTGCACCGGGCGGTAGTTTCCAGGGCGTCTCTCTCCTTGTCTCCGGTGCGGCCGGGCTCCACCTCTTTACCGATTATGATCCTGTGCTTGTTGCCCTCCCTTACGATAAAGGTCGGCACGATTGCCGCTCCGGACGCGGCGGCAAGGAGGGCCGGGCCCTTGTTGGTGCAGGCCGGAGAGCCGAAGAAGTCGACGAAGACACCCTCGTTCGACGCGACATTCTGGTCCAGGAGTATCCCGATTATCCCGTTATTGGACAGGGTCCTCAATAACCGGCGCATCGCCCGGTTCTTCGATACGACTCTGTTGCCGCTTCTTGTGCGCGCCCATTTGACGAACTCATCGACTGTAGGGTTGTCGAGGTCTCTGGCCACTATGTCTATCGGGTTGCCGGTCAGGCCGTAGTACGCGGCTATCATCTCCCAGTTGCCGAAGTGCGCGGTCATGATCATAACGCCTTTTTTCTTCTCCAGCGCCTCCTTGAGGTTCTCGATCCCCTCTACCTCGTAGAGCCTGTTGATGTCAAAGGGCTTGAGCCAGGGGATGCGCATGAACTCGAAGAACATCACGGCGAGGTTATCAAAGACCTTCTTCGCCAGCCTCTCTTTTTCGCGTAGAGTCAACCCTTCCCCGAAGGCCCTCTCGAGGTTCTCCATCGCAGTCTTTCTGTGCCTTCCGGCAAGCCGGTACGCGAGAGAGCCGAAGAGCTTCGCGAGGGCCCCGGTGAGAAAGACTGGAAGGTGTCCGATAAGAAACGAGAGCGACTTGAGTAAAGAGAGCATCAGAGGCCCCCTTTCAGGAGCGGGGCGAAGAGCTTTTCAAAATCCCTTCTGTCCCTATCCTCAAAGACGGCGTCAATGGAGAGGCAGTATACCGGCAGACCGGGTAAAGTCCCTTTAAGCTTCACCCCGTCCTTTTCCGTCGTGATTATCAACCCGGCCACCTGAGCCTCTCTTTTTATAAGCTCGAGGTCGCCGGCCGAGTAGGAATGGTGGTCCGGGAAGATGAGCCTCTTTGATGTCGTGACCTCAAGCTCACCGAGCGTTTTGAAGAAGGACTGCGGGTTGGCAAGCCCTGCTACGGCTAAAGCGGTCTTGCCCTTAAAAAACTCGATTGGCTTCCTGGCCCCGGTGTTCAGGTCGTATGCCAGAGAGGGCCTGTAGCTGAAGTGCAACGCGGGGATAAAAAACTTTTTAAGCCAGTCCCCGTCGGGGTCTCGTAACTTCGCCCCCTTGACGAAGACCACGTCGGCCCTGTCTATCTTGCTCCGGGGCTCTCTCAAGATGCCCCTGGGCAGGATATAACCGTTTCCAAAACCCTCCTCGCCGTCCACGAGGAGGATATTCAGGTCCCTCTTGAGCCTCAAGTGCTGAAAGCCGTCATCGAGTATTATGAAGTCAGGTTTGAATCTTTCCGCGGCGAACCGGCCGCCCGCCACTCTGTCGGCCCCGACTACGACCGGGACCCCCGGAAGCCGTTTCGCCATGAGATAAGGCTCGTCACCGGCGTCATCCGGGCCGAGGAGGACGCCGTTCAAGTCCGAAACAAGCGCCACCCCGGTCCCCTTTCTCTTATAGCCCCGGCTGAGTATAACGACCCGTTTGTCCTTTCGCCTTAAGAACTCCGCTATGAGTATGGTCAGAGGCGTTTTGCCGGTACCCCCCACGGTGATGTTACCCACGGAGACGACCCCGCATAAAAGTTTCGCCGAATGGAGGACCCCGGCGCCGTAGAGCAGCGTCCGCAGCCTTACGGCGAATTCGTAGACGACCGAAAGCGGAAAGAGAACCAGGTGCCAGAAGACGCCCAATTCTCTCTCCCTCATCATTTTCTCTATCAACCGTGCGAGTCCCCGCATCTTATAGCGTACCTCTCATCTTAAGAACCTCTCCATGACCTCGACGGTCCTGGCGGCAGCGCCCCTGTTCTCCTCGACCACTTTCCTGGCCTTCTCCCCGAGCTCCTTTCTGAGACCGTTGTCCGAGAATAGCCTTTTAAGGACGGCTCCAAGTTCTCCGTCGCCCGCCCTCACGCCCCCGCCCGCCTCTTCGAGCATCTCGGCCATATTGAGGTAAGTGGTCAGGTGCGACCCGTAGACGACGGGCTTTGAGAAGTAGGCCGGCTCAAGAAGGTTATGCCCGCCGATGCCTTCCGCAAGGCTTCCGCAGACAAGGGCGACGGTTGAAAACGAGTAGACCGTCATAAGCTCCCCTACGGTGTCGAGAAGCACGACATCTTCGGCGCCGCCCGTTGAGCGCTTCGAGTACTTGAGGCCGTGTCTTTTTATTATAGCCTCGACCTCTGAAAACCTCTCCGGGTGCCTCGGCGCGATTACGAGCTTCAGACCCGTTATCCCGCATTCCCTGTAGGCCCTCAACACGATCTCTTCCTCGCCGGGGTGCGTGCTGCCGGCCACAAGCGCCATGTCGGTCTCCTTTATCCCCAGGGACTTTCTTAAAGAGACGATGTAAGAGGGGTCTGGGGCCGGGGGCTTCAGGTCGAACTTCAGGTTGCCGGCCAAGACAACCCTGTCTTTATCCACCCCGCATTTGACCGCCTTCTCCAGGTCCGCCCCGGTACGCGCGCAGAAGAAGCTTATATCCTCAAAGACAGACCTGAAAATAAATGAGAAGCGCGCGTACCTTCTGAAGGAGCGGTCCGATATCGTTCCGTTGGCTACTATCACCGGTACGGAAGACGAGCGGAGCTGATGGAAGAGGTTCGGCCAGATCTCTTTTTCCACTACTACCAGGGCCACGGGGTTTGTAGCCCTTAAGACCCTTTTCAAGACCCACGAGATGTCAAAAGGGAAGTATATGAGGGCGTCGATGAGCCCTTTGCCGTCGTTTGACGCGGTACGGTTGCCTGTCATGGTAACGGTCGAGAAGAGGACCTTGACCTCCGGGTGTCTCTCCCTGAAGAGCTTTAAGACCGGGAGTATCGCCTTTGTCTCCCCGACCGACACCGCGTGTATCCAGACGACGGGCCCGCGTTTAAGACCGGCGAACTTGTCTCTGGCGAAAAACCCGAACCTCTCCGGGATGCCCTCCCTGTATTTGCGGGCCGTGGCCATCTTAAAGAGAAAGTATGGAAAGAGAGCTACGACGGATATATGGAGCAGGATATCATAGAGTACATACTTCAACGAAACCTCCCACGCAAGCCTTGCTGTTGGGTATCGAAATTTTTCAAAAAACTCACCGAAAAACTCCGGCGCAATGAACCACCCACGCAAGCCTTGCTGTTGGGTATCGAAATCTCCCCTCCCTTGACCGTGGAGGGTTTACAAGGGCAAAGCAACAGGGGATTACAGGTTAAACGCTCAAGAAAATCAAAGGGGGTTGTTTTCAATCGGTCAGTCTTGCGTTCCGCCGTTAAATCTTCGCCGGGGAGGGCCCCTATCGTTTCAGGGACGGCGCCGGGGGGGCGTAAGCACTGATTTATAACCCCTTTTACCCCTACGGTCAAGTGGCTGAAGGGGCGGAGCGTCCGAGGAAAAACGAGTCCGCCTCTGCCGTTAGCCGGTTCAAGGCGTCTTCGAGTCTGGCGCGCGCCTCCTCCATCTCCCCGGGAGCGGCTGAAGAGCTTACACGGATCGGCTCGCCGCAGATAAAGACGCCCTTTGAGAAGGGGTAGGGCATGATGAATGAGTCCCAGCTGGAGAAGACCTTTTTTTTCGAGGCCCCGAAGCTCATCGGTATTATCGGCAGCCCCGTGGTCCTGGCTATCTGTATGACGCCCATCTGGGCCTTCATCTTCGGTCCTTTGGGGCCGTCAGGCGTGATAGCGACATCGCGCCCGGACTGGACGGACTTTAGCAGGCCCTTAATACCTCCGAACCATCCCCTGGTCGAGGAGCCCCTGACCGACTCGATACCGAACCTCCTTACCGTGTTGGCTACGAGGTCGCCGTCCTTACTCTGGCTAACGAGTATCGTTATGCCTTTACCGGGGTACGAGTACGGCATCATCATGAGGCGGCCGTGCCAGAAGGCGAGTATGATATGGCCCCCGTTGTCGAGCATCCTCCTGTACCCGTCGAAGTTTACATAGGTCAGGCGCATGGTGGCATGGAGAAACCTGATGATCCAGTGGACGATGACGGGGATTAAAGAGGCCCCAAGCTTATCCGCTATACCGTTTTTCATTCCTTTGATCCGGCCATTTCCCGCAGCCTGTCACGGGACTGTTTTGCAAAGCCCGCCGCCTTGACGGGGGAGGGAAGGAATGACTTTTCACCCTCCCCGCTTCCCGTTGCATCGGAAGAGCGCAACGGGAGCCCAGCCCTCCCGTCGAGGGAGGGGGTGCTGGCGCACGGCGGGTTAAATTCCCTTCGGGTTGAATTACAAAATTCCCTGTGGCCCGCAACAGGGCTCCAATAAACCCTCCCCCGTCAAGGGGGAGGGGGAGTTTTAGGAGATATCCCGCGAGCCAGGGCTTGCAGGGAGGTTTCAACGCGGGTGAAAAGCCCGGGATGGCCGGGGGGCGATGATCAACCGTTGAACTGCATCGAGTACAGGCGCGAGTACTCACCGTTGTGGCTCATGAGCTCGTCGTGGCGGCCCATCTCCCTTATGCCACCGTTTGCGAGGACTATTATGCGGTCAGCGTTCCTGACGGTAGAGAGCCTGTGGGCTATGACAAAGGTGGTCTTGCCCTCCATGAGGTTGGCTATCGCCTTTTGCACCTCGTGTTCGCTCTCGGTGTCGAGCGAAGAGGTCGCCTCGTCGAGTATCAGTATCGGCGCGTTCTTGAATATGGCCCTCGCAATGGAGAGTCTCTGTCTCTCTCCGCCCGAAAGCCT
Source organism: Deltaproteobacteria bacterium (assembly GCA_016219115.1). GTDB lineage: Bacteria > Desulfobacterota > GWC2-55-46 > GWC2-55-46 > GWC2-55-46 > JACRCH01. The sequence goes on along the minus strand of JACRCH010000054.1, from coordinate 10,073 downwards.
CACCCCGCCTTCGCCGATGACGGTGTCGTACCCGTTAGGGAGGCGCGAGATGAAGTCGTGGGCGTTGGCGGCATGAGCGGCCTTTGTTATCTCCTCTTCGCTCATCTCGGGGTCGCCGTACGCGATATTTCTTTTTACCGTGTCGTTAAACAGGATGACCTGCTGGGAGACTATCGCTATCTGCAACCTCAACGAGTTAAGCGTCAAGTCTCTGATATCCTTCCCGTCAAAGAGGATCGAGCCGTCGGTCGCGTCGTAGAACCTCGGGATGAGGTTGACGAAGGTGGTCTTGCCTGCTCCGGAGCTGCCGACGATGGCGAGGACCTCGCCCTTTTTCACCTTGAGGTCTATGTCTTTTAATACCCAGTTCCCGCCGTACTTGAAGGAGACCTTCCTGAACTCCACCGAGTCGTCGATGCCCAGGACCGCAAAGGCCCCGTCCTTTTTCTCGACCTCCGCGGCCTTGTCCAGCACCTCGAAGATGCGGGTGGCGGCGGCAAGCCCCTGCTGGATGTTGAGGTTGACTCCGTTAAGAGATTTTATCGGCTGGTAGAACATGATGACGGAGGCGAAAAACGAGATGAAGGTCTCGGGCTTCAGGGTCCCCTGGCTTATCCTGTAGGCGGCGAACCATATCGTAACGGCGAACCCTACCGCCCCGAGCGTTTCCATCAGCGGGGACGACAGGGAGCGTATCTTTATGGTACGGAGCTGGTTGCGGGTGTACTTCTCGTTTTCGAGCTGGAAGCGCGCGGACTCGTAGCCTTCCATGCAGAAGGCCTTGACTATCCTTACCCCGGCGATCGCCTCATGTAAGAGCGCCGTCATCGTCCCCATCGTGACCTGCGTGCTGGTCGAGGCCTTCTTCATCCTCTTTCCGAGTTTTCTCATAGGATACACGGAGAGCGGCAGCGCGATTGAGGCCGCCAGCGCGAGCTTCCAGTCGAGGCTTATGACGACGCCCGCCAGGACCACGATCGTAAGCGACTGCTTTAAGATGGTCGCTATCGCCTCGGAGGTGGTCGTCTGGAGGAGGTTGACGTCGTTCGTGAGGCGCGAGATCAGCACCCCCGTGGGGTTTGTGGTGAAGTAGCTGACCGGAAGGCTCAGGATGTGCTCGTAGAGTTTTTTTCGGATGTCCCTTACAACACCCTGGCCGACGTATCCCATGAAGAAGGACTGCCCGTAGGAACTCAAACCCTTGACCACGGCGACGACCAAAATGGCCAGAGGGATGCCGACGAGCATCTTCTCCTTGGGCACCGTGTAGAGGTCGAACGGGATGATGGTTATGCCGTTGGCGGCCGCCTCGTTTGAAAAAAGGAACTTCATCACGGGGCCTATGAGGTAGGCCATGGCGCCGTTCGATAAGGCGAACCCCACCATGCAGACAAACGCCAGCGCGAACTGGAATTTGTAAGGCGGCAGGAGCTTCAGTATCCTTGAGTAAGTGTTCATGGCCTGCGGCTGCCGGTCTGAAGGTTATCTCTTCAGAGGCGCCCCCTCTTTTCTATGACCTCTTTGACGGCGCGGGCGGCGTTTGCCGCGGCGCCGCTCTTGAGGCTTTTTCTTATGAACGAGTAGCTGTCAAGTATGGAGTCCCTTTTCCCGGGGTCCCTGAGCATCGAGATTATCTCTTCGGCCATCTTCTCCGGGGTCGCCGAACCCTGTATCAGCTCCCTTACAACCTCCCTGCCGGCGATGATGTTCGGCAACCCGGCGTAGGGAAGCTTGATGAGCGCCTTTGCTATTGCGTAGGAGACAGGCGACATCCTGTAGACGATGACCATGGGCGTGCCTATGAGGGCCGTCTCCAGGGTGGCTGTCCCGGAGGCTACTATAGCCGCCTTTGAGGCCCGAAGGGCCGTGTGCATCTTCCCCCGGACGACCTTGACCTCAGCCGGCGAATCCTTGAGATACCCGTCAAGCAGGGAGTCGTCGATGCTGTTGGCCGCCGGGAGAAGGAACAGCGGCTTTTTTTCGCCCAAAGACTTTTCAATGAGCCACGCCGCCTTGAGCATCGACGGCAGGAGCCTCTTTATCTCGCCCGTGCGACTCCCCGGAAGAAGCGCCACGCAGAGCGACTCCGGAGGCAATCCGAGGTCTTTTTTCGCCTCGGCCCCCGAGAGGCCGAGTCTGGCCGAGTCTGCCAGCGGATGCCCTACATACTCGACATCCACACCGGCGTCCCTGTAGAGCTGCTCCTCGAAAGGGAATACCACAAGCATCTTGTCGACGAGGCGGGCGATCTTCGCAACGCGCCCTTTTCTCCAGGCCCAGACCTGCGGGCTTATGTAGTATATTATGGGGATGCCGAGCCGTTTGACCTCTCTGGCGAACTTAAGGTTGAAGTCGGGAAAATCGATCAGCACCACGGCGTCGGCTTGAAAGCCGAGGAGGTTCTTTTTAAGCTCCTTGAAGGTCCTGAGTATCCTGGGGAGTTTCTCGATGACCTCTACGACCCCGACGACCGAGACCTCTCCGGAATCGAGCCCGACCAGACCCGCCTCTCTCATACGGGCGCCGCCCATGCCGCCGACCTTCAGGGAAGGCATGAGCCTTTTAAGGGCCGCCATGAGGGACGAGCCGTGCAGGTCGCCGGACTCCTCGCCGCTTACGATAAAGATATTGGCCATCTCTTCCATTTATGGCCCCGCCTCCGGGGCCGGGCCTGAAAAACGCGCGTCCTTCCGGACGGTGAATGAACCACCCCGCAAGCCTTGCCAGAGTGGTTTCCGAAGGGAGGTCTGTTTTTATATACGCGGTGAGCCGCGCTTAATTCAACCCGAAGGAAATAATGAACCACCCCGGAGCAAGCTCCGGGGTATCTCCTTAAGCCTCCCCTCCCTTGATGGGAGGGGATTGTGGGGAGGGTGAAAACATTTTTTCACCCCCACCCTACCCTCCCCCATCGAGGGGGAGGATTTTATAAGGAAACCATGTAGCAAGCTACATGGAATTTTGTGATTAAATCCCCTCGCCGGCGTGGCGCCAGGTATCCAAAGGCGTTTTCATCAAAGCCAGCGGGATCCTGCTTGAAGCAGCTTAAACGCTGCGAAAGATCAAAGGCGCTGACCGCGGTCCGCTCAAGAGAGTTTGAAACTCTTCAGTCCATCAGCCGTCCTGGCCTGTATCATCTCGGCCACCTCAAGCGCCAGTTTGCCGTCCTGGCCGGAAACCACAGCGGCACTCCTCTCGGAAGACGACCTCACGAAGGCCTTGAGCTCCTCGAGTATCGCGTCCTTTTTCTCAAGCTCAGGCGCCTCCTCGACAAGCGTAGAGAACCCGCCGTGCGCGTCAGGGACTATCCTTGAAACACAGAGCTGCTGCGTAGCGTAATCCACGGCCAGAAGAGAGCCCGGCTGAAAGATATTGAGCCTCCGGACCTTATCCCTGGACACGCGGCTTGCGGTCAGGTTCGCGGTGCAGCCGTTTTTGAATTTTATCCTCGCGTTGGCGAAGTCCAGCTTGCCGGATATGACGGGCATGCCAGAGGCTTCGACGGACGCTATTTCGCTTTTGACCATATCGAGGACGATATCTATGTCGTGTATCATGAGGTCCAGTATGACATCTACGTCGGTACCCCTGTTGGGAAATGGCGCCAGCCTTTGCGTCTCTATGTAGACGGGGTCCTTTATCCTGCCGGAGTTCACCTCGGCTACCGCCGCGTTGAACCTCTCGAGGTGGCCCACCTGGAGAACCGCCTTCGACTTTTCGGCGGCCTTGATTAGCTCAACGGCTTCGCGGGAGTGCGCCGCTATCGGCTTTTCCATCATCACGTCCACGCCGCGGGAGAGAAAATCGAGACCGATCCTGCAATGGCTTTCAGTCGGGGTGACTATGCTGACGGCGTCCACGCGTCCGAAAAATTCCCTGTAGTCCGCGTACGCCCTGGAGCCAGTCTCCCTGGCTATCTCTTCGGCCCTCTTGAAGTCCCTGTCCGTTACGCCTACGAGCGTGGCCTCGTCTATCATCGGGTACTTAAGGGCGTGCAGCCTCCCGAGATACCCGACGCCTATTACCGCTACCCTAATCTTCTTCCTGGAGTTCACCTGTCCTCTTTGTCCTTTCCCTTGCTATGCCCCTTTTGGAGCCTTTTAAGAAATCGATGAACCTCCTGGCGTGAACCGACGCGGGCATCTCGCTTGAGAGCCTTTCCGTAGCCTCGGTCAATCCGTGCGAACTCCGGAGCACGATGTTATAGCACCTCTTTATCTCGTCGAGGTCCTGCTTCGTAAAGCCCTGCCTCCTGATGCCGACCGAGTTGAGCCTGTATATCCTGGCCCTGTTCCCGACGGCCATGGCGTAGGGGATGATGTCTTTGCTGACCGCCGAGGCCCCGCCAATTATGCAGTAGGCGCCGATCCTGACATACTGGTGGATGGCCACGAGCCCGCCCACGATGGCGTGGTCGTCTATGGTGACGTGGCCGCCGAGCGTGGCGGAGTTGGCCATGATGATATTGTTCCCGAGGCTGCAGTCGTGCGCTATGTGGACGTAGTTCATGAACAGGTTGTTGGAGCCGCAAATGGTCTTGCCCTGGTCCTTCGTGGTCGCCCTGTGGACCGTGACGAACTCCCTGAAGACGTTGTTGTCGCCGATTATGACCTCGGTCTTCTCGCCCTTGTATCCGAGGTCCTGCGGGGCGGCCCCTATGGAGACGAACTGGAAGACCCTGCAGTCGCGCCCGATGGTCACCCACCTGTCTATGACGACATGGGAATTTATCCTGGTGTTCTTGCCGATCTTCACCGCTTCGCCTATGACGGTGTAGGGCCCTATCTCGACCCCGGAGTCGAGCTCGGCCGTGGGGTGGACAGAGGCCGTCGGGTCTATCTTTATGTCGTTCATCTTCTTCGCGGAAGTGTTCATTTTGGATTATTACCTCTCATGACGGTTGGCGCCGTCAGCCTGGTTGCAATATTAAGCAGTTAAAATATCACTTCTCCGTTATCGTCGCTAGAAGCTCGGCCTCGGCGGCCAGCGCGTCCCCGACGAATGCCTCGCCCTTGAAGGCCCAGATGGTCCCCCTGCACTTCGTCACGGTGAGCTGAAGCTCGAGGGCGTCTCCGGGGAGCACGGGCCTTCTGAAGCGGGCGTTGTCGATGCCCATGAAGTACATCACCTTGTTGCTGACGTCGGCGCTCGTGGCTGCCGCCGACTTGAAAGCGAGGACCCCGCCAACCTGCGCCATCGCCTCCACTATGAGGACCCCCGGCATGATGGGGTGGCCCGGAAAGTGGCCGAGAAAGAAAGGCTCGTTAATCGTGACGTTCTTAAGACCCCTTGCCGATTTGCCCGCCTCCATCCGGATGATCCTGTCTATAAGGAGAAACGGATAACGGTGAGGAAGAATGGTCAGGATCTCCTTTATGTCTATCATGTCGCCTCCTTTTGTCGTGTGACCTTACCCCCGTCGCCGTTTTGCCCCGCCGGAACCCGGCCTGACGGAGGCAGGGACTAATCCTTCTTTGATTTGGCCTCGAGCGCCTCGATCCGCTCGAGCATCACCTGGAGAGTCTTTTTAAGCTCCGGGAGTTTTGAGAATACCGTCTGGGCGCGGAGCCACTCCGTGTGCGCGATGGCCGGAAAGCCCGAGACGGTCCTGCCGTCAGGGATGTCCTTTGTGACGCCGGATTTGGCCCCGACCGTCACCCGGTCGCCTACCGTTATATGTCCGGCCAGGCCGGCCTGCCCTCCGAGTTGGACATAGGAGCCGACTCGCGTGCTGCCTGCTATCCCGGCCTGGGCCACTATCACGGTGTCCGTGCCTATCCTGACGTTGTGGGCGACCTGCACGAGATTGTCGATCTTCGTGCCCCGGCCTATGACGGTCTCGCCGAGGGCCGCCCTGTCCACGGTCACGCAGGCGCCAAGCTCAACGTCGTCTTCTACGCGGACGATGCCCCGCTGGGGTATCTTGAAATATTTCGTGCCTTCAAAGCCGTAGCCGAACCCGTCGCTTCCGATGACGGAGTTGCAGTGGATGATGACGCGTTTGCCGATGACCGACCCCTCCCTCACGGAAACGCCGGAGTAAAGGACCGTGTCCGTGCCTATCAGGACGTCCCTGCCGATATACACGCCCGGGTATATGACAGCCCTGTCGCCGATGATCGCCCCGTCCTCTATGACGCTGAAGGGGCCGACGGAAACGTCTTGCCCGAGGATGGCCTTTTCGGCCACCTCGGCCTTCGGGTGGACTCCCGTGGGAGGGAGGACCGGAGGCCTCAAGACCTCCACCACCCTGGCAAACGCGAACTGCGGGTTTTTGACCAGGAGAAGGTTCAGCCCGTCCGCGAGAATGGTCCCTTCCTTCACGATAACGGCCGATGCCTTTGTCCCGGCCAAAAGCTTCAGGTGCCTGCTGTCCGCTATGAACGATATGTCACCCGCTCCGGCCTCGTCAATCGGCGCTACATCCGTTATAAGGACCGAGCCGTCCCCGGCTACGGCGCCTTCGACAAGAACCGCGAGTTCCTCAAGGGTCTTTTCCATCGGCGCTCCTTGGCAGGGCGTTACTTACTTGGATTTCTTGGCCCTGAACTGCTTGTTGTAGGCCTTTATCACCTCGTCGGTAAGGTCGTCGGAAGGGGGGGCCACCAGGAGCCCGCCGACCGACCTCTCGAACACATATGTGTAGCCCTTCTTCTGGGCTATCTCTTCGACCACCGCGCGAAGTTCGTCTATGATGTCGGATTCAGTCTCCTGTTTTTTCTTGTTGAGCTGCTCTCCGTACTCCATGTATTTTTTCTGGAACTCCTGGGTCTTGTTCTTGAAGTCCCTGTCCTTGGCCTCTTTCGTGTCCTTGTTCCAGACGTTGCCCTTCTTGTCCATTTCTTCCTTGAGCTTTTTAAGCTCCTCCTGCTTGACATTGAGCTCGTCTTCGAGTTTTTTGGCCTCGTCCTTAAGCGTGTCCTTCGCCTTTATCCCGGCCTCGCATTCGTTGAGGGCCTTCTGGAGGTTGGCGTAGGCCAGCTTGAGTTCGGCGGCCGTAGCCGGCGCCGCGAAAATCAGAAGAGCCAGAAAAAGTAGTCCCGCTGCCTTGATCGTCTTCATGCACTTGTTCTCCTTTATTTTGGTATTTCGGTTTTTTTCGGCCTCTGCCGCGCTGCCGGATGCCGGGTCCTTAAAAGGCGGTCCCTATGGCGAAGTCCCACTGCTTGGAGGACTCGCCCTCGCGTTTGTTGAGGTTGAATCCGAGCTCTAACCTCAACGGGCCCAGGGGCGAGAACCACCTTATGCCGACCCCGGCCCCGGTCCTTATGTCCGCTAAGTCTATCCTGCCCTTGTACGAGTTGCCGGCGTCGAAGAAGATAAGCCCCTTGACGGCCTGCTCGGAGAAGAGCGGGAACAGGAATTCGGTGTTGAAAGTCATCATGGTATTGCCGCCGATGAGATCCCCGGTCGCGGGGTCCTTCGGGCTTACGGTCCTGGTCTTGAAACCGCGGATCGAGTTCAGGCCGCCGAGGTAGTATTTCTCAAAAATAGGGACGGTCTTGCCCTGGTAGCCCTGTATGAAGCCGACCGAGCCGTGGAACGATATCGTCGTCTCCCACGGCAGCGCGAAGAACTTCACCGCGTCACCCTCGTACTTGATGAAGTGGCTCGTGCCGCCCAGCGGGCCTCCCGAGAATTGGGTGGAGGCCGTCAGGACCTCTCCATCGGTCGGGAAGAACGCGTCGTCCCTGGTGTCCCTCCTCGCCATCGCCGTCAAGCTGCTTTCCGTGCTTTTGCCCGCCTGGCCCTTTATCAGGTTCGAGGCGGTATCCTTGACGTTGGATATTTTCACGTCTTCAAGCTTGTAGGTCAAGAACCCGCGGGTAACCCTGTCGTATATCGGAAAGCCTAACCTCAGGTCGAAGCCGTTTTTGGTCTGCTTGAAGCCCGGGTAGTCCCTGTCGGTGTTGTAGATGTCGGCTCCGGCGCTTATGGGCCTGTCGAAGAGCCACGGCTCGGTGAAGCCGAGGACGTATTTGGAACTCGTGGAGCTTACGGTGCCGGAAAGATCGAGCTTGACCCCGGTGCCCATAAAGTTCGACTGCGAGACCGACGCCGTTCCTATCAGTTTGTCCACGGAGCTGTAGCCGAAGCCCAAAGAGATCGCCCCTGTGGGCCTCTCCCTGACATTGACATCGAGCTTTATCCTGTCGGAAGCGGACCCCTGGGTCTGATTGATCCTTACGTCCTCGAAGTACCCGAGCCTCTTTAAGTTGTTCCTGCTCCTTCTGAGCTCCGAGGATTTGTACTGGTCGCCCTCGCCGAGCTCGAGCTCCCTTCTTACGACCTTGTCGCGGGTCCTTACGTTGCCGGTGATGTCGATCCTCTCGATGTAGACGAGGTCGTTGGCCTTTATATCGAGCGTGACGTCTATGGTCTTTTTCTCGGGGTCGACCTGCGTTACGGGCTTTATGTCGGCGTACGCGTAGCCTTTGTCCCCGTAGACGTCGGTTACGGCCTCTATGCCCTTGGAGAGCTTCGACCTGCTGAATATCTCGCCGTTTTTAATCTTGAGCTTATCAAGGAGATCCTCTTTCGACGTAGACGGGAGTATCTCGCCTTTGACGTCGACGCTGCCGACCCTGAACTGCTCGCCCTCGGTCAGGGCTATCGTTATGTAGAACCACTTCTTGTCCTCGCTCAAGAGGACCCTTTTTTCCAGTATGTCCGCGCGGATAAAGCCGTTGTCGAAGTACTTGCTCATTATGATGGCGATGTCGTTCTGGAGGGCGAAGTCGTTGAACTTGCCGGACTTGGTCAGGAAAGAGAATATCCCGGCCTCGCTCGTGTTCATGAGCCCCTTGAGCCTGGAGGAGCTGAAGTACCTGTTGCCGATGAACGTTATGCGTTTTACCTTTACCTCGGGCCCCTCGTTTACGTCGAATATGACGGAGGCCTCAAGCCCGTCGGTCTCTATCACCGGAGTGACCGTCGCGTTGAAGTACCCCTCCTCGGAGTACTGCGTCTTTATCTTCTCGGCGTTCTCGCCCAGAAGGACCCTGTCAAGGACGGTATTCTCCTTTATCGTGACCGAGTCCTTGAGCTTTTCGTCCTTAAGCTCCTTGTTGCCCCTGAACGATATCTTCTTGATGAAGGGCATCTCCTTTACGATAAAGGTCAGAACCTTGCCGGTGGCCCTGTCGGAGAGGTCCGCCGAGACGTCGTCGAAGTAGCCGGTGGCGTATATCGCCCGCAGGTCTTCCTTCACGTCGTCCGGCGAGAAGGGGGCTCCGGTCTTCGAGGTGACCTTTTTGAGCACGGCCTCGGCGTCGACGCGCCTGTTGCCGATGACCGTTATGCCGTCTATGACGCCTGACTTTACGGCCGGGCGCGCCTTCAGAGAGGCTAGCATCCTGACGTAGACCTGCGCTCCGGCCTCCCCGACCTTCTTCAAGAGCTCCCACTCGGCCCCGGAGCTTTTGAAGTAGAAGCCCACAATGGCCTTCGTCTTAAGGTCCAGGATATGCCAGTCCACGTCTATGGCGTCGCCGAGGCGTACGATCGACCCTACGACGGCGAAATCCGCAGGCACCTTCTCCGAAAGCCTGAACGCGCTCTCGTCGTTGAAGGACTTTCTCCCGGACTTGAGGACCTCTTCCCTGATCTCGTCGAGGCCGACGATCCTTGCGCCCTCGGAGTCGAGTGACGAGGCGAGCGATTCCATGACCTGTCTCCTGGTGCCGGAGATGTCGGTCGCGCTGTGCATCTCGAAAGGCAGCAGGAGAACCCTGACCTGCGCCTGTGCCCGCGCCGAATGAGGCAATACGAAAAGAAGCGCAAAGATTATCGTTAAAGTACGAATGAACCTCAAAAGCTGACCTTTCCTGCTCTATTCTATTTGTGGTCCGCGACAACAGGACCCTTGATCTTGCGCCGCGCCCGCCGCCCAGGCCCGTGACGCAGTCAATTGCGGCATTTACCGGTCACAACGCGAGCGCCGTTATCCTGGGCGGTTTTAATATTTCCTTCGGGTTGAATGGGTGTGCCACTCCGCAATCCCGTCGCTTTAGCGGCGGGTCAAGGCTGGCAAATACAAATGATCTTCCATACCATCAAAATTCTACGTCATT
>JACRCH010000058.1 GCA_016219115.1 Deltaproteobacteria bacterium | reverse complement strand
TTTCGGGTCTTGTTGCCGTGGACAAGGAGATAAAATACTGGCTCGCGCTCGGAAGGGTAAAGGGCTTGGAGCTTTTTTTCCTCAAGGGGCTCTTCGACAGGTTCGGCGGCCCCGAGGGGATCTTCAACGCCGGAAAGGCTGAGCTCGGAAGTTTCTCGACGGCGCTCGCCGAGAACGTCGAGGCCTTCAAGGAGTGGGACCGGGTAGAAAGGGAAATCGAGCTTATCGAAGAGAAGGGGGCCCGGGTCATCACATACAACGACCCTGATTATCCGGCGCCATTGAAAGAGATATGCGACCCGCCGTGCCTCCTGTACGCGAAGGGGAGCGGGTACGACGGATCCCTGCCGGCCGTTGCCGTCGTCGGCACGAGACATCCCACGCACTACGGACTCAAGATGTCGGAGGTGTTGGCCAGGGACCTGTCCTCCATGGGCGTGGTGGTGGTAAGCGGTATGGCGCGCGGGTGCGACACCGCGGCCCACAAAGGGGCGCTCTCTTCCGGCGGGATGACGGTGGCGGTATTGGGCACCGGCGTGGATGTCCCGTACCCAAGGGAGAACAAACGCCTGTACGGGGAGATCGCCGAAAAGGGGCTCGTTATCACCGAGCTGCCGATGTCTACCCCTCCGGCCCCGTATAACTTCCCGAAAAGGAACAGGGTCATAAGCGGGCTCTCTGCCGGGGTGGTGGTAGTCGAGGCGCCGTTAAGAAGCGGGGCCCTCATGACGGCCCGTCTCGCGCTCGAATATAACAGGGAAGTCCTGTCCGTACCCGGCCAGGCGACCTCTTACAAGAGCGCCGGCACGAACAGGCTCCTGAAGGAAGGGGCCTTTCTGGTCGAGAACGCCGAGGACGTGATGGCGGCCCTTTCGCTCGTTTACGCGCCCCGGAAAAGCGAGGCCGCGCCAGAGCTTAATGATGAAGAGCGGCTTATGTGGAAGGCGCTCGGCGAAGTCCCCCTGCACATAGACGCGATAGCGCTCAGCGCCGGGGTGCCGGTCATGAAGGCGTCCGCGACGTTGATGGAGATGGAGCTCAAGGGGCTTGTGCGCCAGCAGCCGGGCAAGCGTTTCTCAAGGGGTTTTTAGACCGGTACTACGGGAGTAACCGTAAAGGGCCTGCCCGCGCCGGGACAAATATTTTCGCCTTGTGTTATAATCCATCAGCCTGTAAGGGCCGCATATATCTTAAACAGAGTAAAGCGGCAGGGAATAAAAAAAACGGAGAACGGAAAACAACACTCTTTATGGGAAAATCACTGGTAATAGTTGAGTCGCCGGCCAAGGCGAAGACTATAAATAAGTTTCTCGGCAAGGACTTCACCGTGCTCGCTTCCGTGGGACACGTGAAAGACCTGCCCAAGAGCAAGCTCGGGGTAGAGATAGATAATGGCTTCGAGCCCACATACGAGATAATAAAGGGCAAGGCCGCCGTCATAAAGGAGCTTAAAAAGGCCGGCAAGGCGGCGGATAAGATATACCTCGCTCCCGACCCTGACAGGGAGGGCGAGGCGATAGCCTGGCACATAGCCGAGGAGATAGACAAGAAGAAGGAGAAGACCCTGCGGGTCCTCTTCAACGAGATAACCGAGAAGGCCGTCAGGGAGGCGATAAAGCACCCTACGGTTCTCGACCAGAACAAGTTCGAGGCACAGCAGGCCAGACGCGTGCTCGACCGCCTGGTGGGCTACCAGGTAAGCCCGATCCTCTGGGACAAGGTAAGAAGGGGCTTGAGCGCCGGAAGGGTGCAGTCCGTCGCCGTAAGGCTCATCTGCGACAGGGAGAGGGAGATACAGGCTTTCGTCCCCAGGGAGTACTGGTCGGTCACAGCCGAGCTTGAGACGGCCGCCGCCGATAAGTTCAGGGCCAGGCTCGCAAAAAAAGACGGCAAGAAGATAGAGCTCAACAACGAAAAGGACGCCAATGGAGTGCTCGGCGACCTCAAGGGCGCTGAGTTCACCGTATCCGAAATAGAGACGAAGGAGACGAAGAGAAACCCCGCGGCCCCGTTCACCACCAGCAAGCTCCAGCAGGAGTCCTCAAGGAAGCTCGGGTTTACCGCCAAAAAGACGATGATGCTCGCCCAGCAGCTCTACGAGGGCGTGGAGATCGGGGACGAGGGCCCGGTGGGCCTCATCTCGTACATGAGGACGGATTCGACCAGGGTATCCAACGAGGCGATAGACGCGGCGCGCGCCCTGATCGAGTCAAAATACGGGGCCGACTATCTGCCGGCCAGGCCCAACGTCTACAAGAGCAAGAAAAAGACACAGGACGCGCACGAGGCGATACGGCCTACATACTTCCAGTATACGCCGGAAGCGGTCAAGAAGTACCTCTCAAAGGACCAGTTGAAGCTCTACACGCTTGTCTGGAACAGGTTCATAGCCTGCCAGATGAACCCGGCGATAATCGACCAGACGAGGGCGCAGATACAGGCCGGGAACTACGTCTTCAACGCCTCCGGCTCGGCGGTCAAGTTCCCCGGCTTCATGGCCGTATACATCGAAGGCCAGGACACGGAGGAAGAAAAAGAGGAGAGGCTGCCGCCGCTCGGGAAGGGCGAGCTTTTAAAGCTCATCGGGCTGCTGCCGGACCAGCACTTCACCCAGCCCCCGCCGCGGTTCACCGAGGCGTCGCTCGTCAAGGAGCTTGAGGAGCAGGGGATCGGCAGGCCTTCTACCTACGCCGCCATCATATCTACCATCCAGGACAGGGAGTACGTGATAAAGGACAAGACCCAACTCAAGCCCACGGAGCTTGGGTTCACGGTCACGGGCCTCCTTATACTCAGCTTCCCCGAGATACTCGACGTCGAGTTCACCGCCCACATGGAAGAGGAGCTCGACATGATAGAGGAGGGGCAGATGGAGTGGCGCACCGCCATGCGGGAGTTTTACGGCCCCTTCCACGCCTCCCTTGAGAAGGCCAGGAAGGACATGAAGAACCTCAAGGCCGAAGAGGTCCCCACCGACATCAATTGCGAGAAATGCGGCAAGACCATGGTCATCAAGTGGGGGAGAAAAGGCAAGTTCCTCGCCTGCTCCGGTTATCCCGAGTGCAAGAACACCAAGGACTTCACGACCGACGAGAGCGGCAAGGTCACGGTGGTCGAGAGGGTGGAGGTCGCGACCGAGACCCCCTGCCCCAAGTGCGGTAAACCCATGGTCGTCAAAAGCGGCAGGTTCGGAAGGTTTCTGGCCTGCTCCGACTACCCGGACTGCAAAAGCACGCTCCCTCTTTCGACCGGCATACCGTGCCCGAACGACGACGGCGGGATGCTCGTGGAGAGACGCACCAAGAAGGGCAGGGTGTTTTTCAGCTGCTCCAAATACCCGAAGTGCGAATACGCCACCTGGGAGATGCCCAAGAAGGAGGAGGCCTGAACGGCCGGAGCGTTTAACCGGTTAATCACAAAATTCCCTGTAGCAAGATAGCAGGGTTTCCTTATAAAAACCCTCCCCTTGAGTCCCCTCGCAATCAAGGGAGGGGAGGTTTTAGGAGATATTCAGGAGATGAGGTTTCATTCTGTTTTTAGCGGCATGGACTTCCATTTTCCGGGCGTTAGTAGTATAATCCGATACGAAAGCAAGCTCATCCATCCTTGAACCGGCCTTCCTGACGCGACCCCCAAAGCGGCTTAGAGATTTTTCCCTACGGTCAAATACAATTCAGTTGAGAGGGCGGAGCCATGATTACAAAGGACTCGAAGAGCATCCTGATAGCCGACGACAGCGTCTTTTTCAGAACAAAACTGAGCGATATACTCGTGGAGGCCGGCCATAAGGTCCGGTTCGCCAAGGACGGCCGGGAGGTCATCAACGAACTGAGGATAGACTCAAAAGGGCTGGACCTCATGATGCTGGACCTGCAGATGCCGGACATAGACGGCTTCGGGGTATTGAAGTGGCTTAACGAGAACGGGTACAGGGGTAAGTTCCCGGTCCTTGTGATCACCGGCGTCTACGAGCCGGTCCGTGTGATGGAGCAGTTGAGGGAGCTCGGGGCCACGGGGCTTATGACCAAGGGGTCGACGCCCGAGCAGATAATCTTCCGCGTGAACAGGATACTCTTTCCGGACAAGGTACAGCATGGGACGCCGAGGGAAAGGGTGCCGGTATCGCTGCCGGTCGATTTCATGCTCGGCGACACCGTAAGGACCGGGTTCCTTCTGAACCTGAGCGACAGCGGCACATTCCTGCATACGAAGACCGAGCTTCTGGTCGGGTCCATGGTGCATCTCAAGTTCACGCTGCCCGGCACCGGGAGGCTCCTGGACTTGAAGGGGATAGTGAAATGGTCGACCAACGAAGTGGCGAACAAGACGCTCTTTGGCGGCTACGGGATAATGTTCACTTCTTTTTCGGAAGAGGAGCAGGCGTTCCTCAAAAGCTTCGTGACTTCCGAGATCAAGCGCCTGGGGCTGGATACGGAGTAACTGGAGACGGCCCAAGTGTGACGGCTGCTTTTGGACCGTCGTCATGGCTTTCAAAGACGACCGGAGAGTCCGCTGAAAATGCACCGCGAGCGCGCTGCCCGCGGCAAGGCTTGCGGGGTGGTTCATTGGCCTCTTACGCCTTGTGGCCGGCGCGGTAGTACGATATGAAGGCGAGTATGACCCCGACGGTTATGGCCGAGTCGGCGACATTGAAGGCGGGCCAGTAGTACTCGCCGAGGTGGAAGTAGAGGAAGTCCACGACCGAGCCGAACCTGGCCCTGTCGATGAGGTTCCCGACGGCCCCGCCGGCTATGAGCGAGAGCCCGAAGGTCATCAGGGTGTCTTTTGACTGCTTCATGAGGGCCCCGATGACGACGAGCGATACCAGCGAGGTCCCGATAAGGAAGACCGTCCTCCAGACCCCGCCGTCGTTGAATATGCCGAAGGCCGCGCCCGGGTTCTTGAAGTAGACTATGTCGAAAAGTCCGGGTATCGCGCCGACGACCTGGTTAAGGCTGAGCGAGCGCATGATGAGGTGCTTCGTCAGCTGATCGAATACCGTCACCGCCAGGGCGGTGAAGAGGATCATTTTAAGGTTCTGTCTTATCTCAGCGCCTCCGTGCATCTGTCGCATATCGTGGGGTGGGCCGCGTCAGCGCCGACCGCTGTGGAGAAGTGCCAGCACCTCTCGCATTTGGACCCGTCGGCGTTTGCGACCGTGACCCTGAGGCCGGGGATGTCTTTAGACTCGTAGAGTACGGCCCCTTCCTTCGCCGCGGGAGTCCCTTCGGCGACCTTCAGCTGTGATACGATAAGCACCTCTTCCAACGCGCGCGCCTCCCCGGCAAGAAGGGCCTTTAGTTCCGCCGTCGGGTAGAGCGTCACCTTGGCGTCGAGCGGGTGGCCTATTATCTTCTGCTGTCTGGCCGTCTCCAGCGCCTTCGAGGCCTCGGCCTTGACCGTAAAGAGCGTCTCCCATTTTTTCTCCAGAGCCGTGTCCGTCCAGTCCTTCCTGACCTCCGGCATCGGGGCCAGATGGACGCTTTGCTCCTTTTTGCCGGGCATGAAAGACCACGCCTCGTCGGAGGTGAACACAAGGACCGGGGCCGTGAGCCTCACCAGGCAGTCGAGTATGTTGTAGATGGTCGTCTGCGCCGCCCTTCTCTCTCTGGAGCCCGCCCCGCAAGTGTAGAGCCTGTCCTTGAGTATGTCGAGGTAGAAGGCGCTTAAGTCCACGGTGCAGAAGTTGTGGACCGAGTGGTAGATGACATGGAAGTCGAATGTCTTGTACGCTGCCGTGACCCTCTCGGTAAGTCTGTTGAGTCTGTGGAGCGTCAGTCTGTCGAGCTCATCGAGGTCCTTGTAAGCGACCGTCTCCTTCGCGGGGTCGAAGTCGTAGAGGTTGCCGAGTATGTACCTGAAGGTATTTCGTATCCTCCTGTAGGCCTCGGAGAGCCTCTTTAATATCTCCTCCGATATGCGGATGTCTTCCCTGTAGTCCTCCCCCGCGACCCAGAGCCTCAAGACCTCGGCGCCGTACCTGTTGATGACCTCCTGCGGGGCGATTACGTTGCCTATCGATTTGCTCATCTTCCTGCCGGAGCCGTCCACGACGAAGCCGTGCGTCAGCACCGCCCCGTACGGGGCGGTCGACCTGGTAGCTTCGCAGGCGAGCAATGACGAGTGGAACCAGCCCCTGTGCTGGTCGCTCCCCTCGAGGTAAAGGTCGGCAGGGAACTTGAGGTTCGGCCTCTTCTCAAGCACCGCCGCGAAGCTCACCCCGGAGTCGAACCAGACATCGAGGATGTCCTCCTCCTTGTCGAACTCCTCGCTACCGCACCTGGGGCACTTGACCCCCTTCGGCACCAGCTCGGAAAGAGGCTTTTCGAACCAGATGTCCGCGCCCTCTTTTTCAAAAGAGGCGGCGAGGCCTTCAATGAGCGTGTTGTCGAGGAACGAGTTCAGGCACCCCTTGCACTTCAATGCCGGGATAGGCACGCCCCAGACCCTCTGGCGCGACAGACACCAGTCAGGCCTGTTAAGTATCATGTTGTAGATGCGGTCCCTTCCCCACGACGGTATCCACTCCACCTTTTTATCGATGGCTTCGAGGGCCTTTTTCCTTAAGTCGCCGGACTCCATCGAGGCGAACCACTGCTCGGTGGCGCGGAATATGATTGGGGACTTGCACCTCCAGCAGTGCGGGTACGAGTGCCTTATCTCCTCTTTTAAAAGGAGCGCCCCTTTCTCATTAAGCAGCGCCACTATCTTCTCGTTGGCCTTGAAGACGAACTGCCCCTCGAAGAGCGGGACCTCTTTCGTGAATTTTCCCGAGTTGTCAACGGGGTTGTAGATGTCGAGGCCGTATTTAAGGCCTATCTCGTAGTCCTCCTGGCCGTGGCCCGGGGCTATGTGGACGCAGCCGGTGCCGGCCTCAAGCGTCACATGCTCGCCCGGCAGGACCACGGAATCCCTGTCTAAGAAGGGGTGCTTACAAATTAAACGATCTAAATCTTTGCCAGAATGTGCATTTATATTAGAATATCCTTTTTCTTTTAATTTAGATTTTGGATTATTAGGGTCGTATTGCCCATCCCATTGAAATCCAAATTTTTCCATGCATTCCAGCATAAGGGCATTGGATATAATCCACACTTCCTCATTACGGCCTGTATTTACTTTTACTTCGGAATAACTTAAATCAGGATGCACTGCTAAGGCCAGATTAGCAGGTAAAGTCCAAGGTGTTGTAGTCCAGATAATTATATAGTGCTTTAATCTTGGAAACTCTTTAAATCCAATTTCGTTATTCTTATTAGCAACATCTTTCACCTCGAACTTTACATAGACCGAAGGCGATGTCTTGTCCGCGTACTCGACCTCGGCCTCGGCGAGAGCGGTCCTGCAGGACGAGCACCAGTGGACCGGCTTTTTGCCCTTGTAGACGAGTCCGTTGGCGTTGAAGCGCCCGAGCTCCCTTAATATCGAGGCCTGGTAGCCGTAGCTCATCGTGAGGTAGGGGTTTTCCCACTCGCCGAAGACGCCGAGCCTCTTGAAATCCTCCCTCTGGATATTCACGAACTTCTCGGCGTACGCCCTGCACCTCTTCCTCACCTCGCCTTTTGTGAGCTCCTGTTTCTTCTGACCCAGTTCTTTTTCGACCTGCAGCTCTATGGGCAGGCCGTGGCAGTCCCAGCCGGGCACATAGTCGGCGGAGAAGCCCATCATCTGCCTCGATTTGACGACGAAGTCCTTGAGGATCTTGTTGAGGGCGTGGCCGATGTGGATATTGCCGTTGGCGTAAGGGGGGCCGTCGTGGAGCGTGTACCTGGGCCGTCCCTTCCCGGCCTCCATTATCTTTTCATAAAGCCCCTCTGACTCCCATCTCGTCAGCGCGGCGGGCTCGTTTTTTTGCAGCTCCGCCTTCATCTGGAAATCCGTCTTCGGGAGGTTCAGGGTCGCTTTGTAGTCCATTTTCTAACACAACTCCTTGGATTTAAGGGTGATACGCCGGGTTCTGCCGTAATCTTCATTAATAACACAAGGCTATCCGAAATAAAATGATTTTTTAATGGGATGAGGGCGCATATTGACTGAATTATATATGGGTTTTTGAGCCTTTCTCCCGCCGCCCTGGTGCATGCGGTTTACACATCGCCCGTTTCGTGGTATTTTAAAATGTGCGGCCTTTGCGGCGATAACTAATAACAGCCGCGCGCAGGCCGTAAAAGAGGCGGGTTTTTCGATCATACGCTGAAAGGAATGTATGGAAAGGATAATAAAGGCCGGGGAGCCTTTCAGGTTAAAGTCCGAGTTCACCCCGAAGGGCGACCAGCCCAAGGCGATAGAGCAGCTCGTTGAGGGGGTAAAGAGGGGGGAAAAGCACCAGATACTCCTTGGCGTCACCGGAAGCGGCAAGACCTTCACCGTGGCCAAGGCCATAGAGGAGCTCGGCAGGCCAGCCCTCGTCATAGCCCCGAACAAGACTCTCGCGGCCCAGCTCTACGCCGAGTTCAAGGACCTCTTCCCTTCGAGCGCCGTCGAATATTTCGTCTCCTACTACGATTACTACCAGCCCGAGGCCTATGTCCCGACTACAGACACCTTCATAGAAAAAGACGCCTCGATAAACGACGAGATCGACAAGCTCCGCCACTCGGCCACGCACTCGCTGCTGACAAGGAGGGACGTCATCATAGTGGCGTCGGTCTCCTGCATCTACGGCATAGGCTCCCCGGACGACTACGGCTCGATGCGCATCTACGCCGAGAGGGGGATGGAGACCGACAGGGGCGCCATCCTGAAGAGGCTCGTGGAGATGCAGTACGAGAGGAACGATTACGATTTTCACAGGGGCGCCTTCAGGGTCAGGGGCGATGTCGTGGACGTGTTCCCCGCCTACGAGGCCGAGGTGGCCCTGAGGTTCGAGTTCTTCGGCGATACCTTGGAAAACATCTCGGAGATAGACCCCCTGAGGGGCAAGCCGCTCCGTAAGGTGGAGCGGGCGCTCATACACCCGGCGAGCCACTTCGTCACCACGAGGGACAAGCTGAAGAGGGCGATAGACTCCATCCGCGTGGAGCTGAGGGAAGAGTTGAAGAGACTCAAGAGGGCCGGCAGGCACCTTGAGTACCAGAGGCTCGAACAGAGGACCCTTTTCGACATAGAGATGATGGAGGAGATGGGCTACTGCCCCGGCATAGAGAACTACTCAAGGCACATAACCGGAAGGGTCGCCGGCGAGCCGCCGTACACGCTCATAGACTACTTCCCGGACGACTACCTCCTCTTTATCGACGAGAGCCACATAACCGTGCCCCAGCTTAACGGCATGTACCACGGCGACCGCTCCAGGAAAGAGACGCTTATCGAGTACGGTTTCAGGCTCCCCTCGGCGCTCGACAACAGGCCGCTTAAATTCGACGAGTTCGAAAAGAGGATCGGCCAGGCGGTATATGTCTCGGCCACCCCGGCGGGCTACGAGTACAAGGCCGCGGGAGGGGCGGTCGTCGAGCAGATAATCCGTCCCACCGGGCTCATGGACCCCGAGATAGAGGTGAGGCCGGCCGCGGCCCAGGTAGACGACCTCCTCGGAGAGATAAAAAAGAGGGTCAAGAAAAAGGAGAGGGTGCTCGTCACGACCTTGACCAAGAGGATGGCCGAGGACCTTACGCAGTACTACTCGGACCTGGGGATACAGGTCAAGTACCTCCATTCGGACATCGAGACCCTTGAGAGGATAGAGATACTGAGGGACCTGAGGCTCGGCAAGTTCGACGTCCTCGTCGGCATAAACCTCCTGAGGGAAGGCCTCGACATACCGGAGGTCTCGCTCGTGGCAATACTCGATGCCGACAAGGAAGGGTTTCTCCGCTCCGGGCGTTCGCTCATCCAGACCTGCGGCAGGGCCGCCAGGAACGTGGACGGCAGGGTCGTCATGTACGCCGACAGGATAACCCCTTCGATGCGGGCCGCGATGGACGAGACCGAGAGGAGGAGAAGGATACAGGGGGATTTCAACAGGGCCAACAACATCACCCCCGAGACGATAAAGAGCAGGATAAAGGATATCTTAAGCTCCATCTACGAAAGCGACTACTACACCGTCCCGGCCGCCGCGGAGAAGACCGGGGAGTACGTCCCCGCGCACGAGATACCGCGGATATTGAAGTCGCTCCGCAAAGAGATGGAGAAGGCGGCAAAGAAGCTCGATTTCGAAAAGGCCGCGGAGCTCAGGGACAGGATAAAGGAGCTTGAGGACAGGGAACTTTCGCTCGGTTAGTCCGGCGCTCCCTCAGCCGGCCGGAAGGCGTTTTAATATTTCCTTCGGGTTGAATGGGTGTGCCACTCCGCAATCCCGTCGCTTTAGCGGCGGGTCAAGGAGTGGCAAATAAAAATGACCTTCCATACCATTAAAATTCTCCGTCATTTATGGCGGAGAATTTTAATTAAGCCGGCTTGCCGCGGGGAATTCATAAAAAACCCTCCCCCATCGAGGGGGAGGGTAGGGGTGAAAATAATCTTTCAGCCTTCGGAATTTCACCCTCCCATCGAGGTAGGGAAGGGTGAAGGAGATACCCCGCTAGGCTTGCTAGCGGGGTGGTTCATAATCGCCGCCATGTGAAAATAAAAAAACGGCCCATGGCTTTTCGCCCCCCGGTTTTAAACCCCCGGCTACATCTTCTCTATATCAGATATCAGGGAGATGAAGCGGTTGAGCATATTTTCCGCCTCTCCCGCCAGCTCATCGAAGAGGACGCCGAATATCACCCTGTCATTGTCCTTGTTTATGTTCCTTATCTTGCCCTTGACCCCGAGTTTTTCTTCCACGCCCGGCAGGTTTATCCTGAGCGCCATCTCCCTGTCGATGTCTATCGAGGAGTAAAGAAGATCCCTGTTCGATATTGACGCGGTCTTTACGACGCACCTGCACCCCTTCAGGCTGATATCGACGATGACCAGCTCAACCTGCTCACCGCCGAACAGCGTCTCCGCGGGGAGGATGCATTCGTACCTCGGGTTGTGCCTTACGTTGAACTCCTCTATCTTGGTCGGGTACGATAAGAAGGCGAGCCTGGAGGGTTCGGCGATTATCTTCAGGAGGCGCGTCTTGAAACCGTAGACCGAGCCTCTGAATAGATATCTTACGATGAGAGGGCTCTCACTGACCTTTTCATCGGCGAGGCCGGCCTCGAAGTCCTGGCTTGAGAGCTTCATTATCAGGTAGCTGGAGTTCTCCATCCCGATCAACACGCTCTTGGTGCGAAGCTTCAGGTTCACTATTTCCAGCAAAAGCTCGGTGCCGAGAGTTATGGGCAGGTGGAGATGAGGCTCGAAGGTGTTCATGACGGTCCGTTCCTTCGTTTTAAAATGTGTAAGTCTACTCAATGGGCTAAAGATACACCTGGCGAGAAAAAAAAGTAAAGAAAAACCGCCTCCGCCCGCCGCCGCGACAGGCGCGGCTCCGGGAGGCGAACGAAATGGAGTGAAGGGAGCTTTTTTATTCTACCTCCTGTGGCAATCCGCGCAGCGTTCCTGCGAAAGGACCGCGTCCCTTACGACCGTCTTTGTCTCCTTGTCATAGACCAGGTACGCGGCCTTTTCTATCGGGCACTGGCCGCCCATCGACTCATTGGTCATCTGCCTCGGCCTGTCTCCGGAGACGTACGTGAGGTCCATGCAGTAGATGTACCAGGTGTCTTCGATGTTGAACCGTTTTTTACCTTCCCCGGCGTGACGCATCACCTGCCAGACCTCAAGCTCTTTTTTCTCGGGCAGTTCGCCGCGCTTGACCGCGTTCTGAGCGGAGCATCCCGCCAGTATCGCGGTCGTTATGACTAAAAAGATCCTCTTCATGTCGGCCTCCGGCTCAAAATAAAAATGATAGCCATTTTGGAACAAAGATCAAGTGACTTTGATCACAACGGAACTTTCAAACTCTTACTTGATAGTCACTGCGTAAACGGATACAATTACTCATTAAATTTCAAACGGGAGAGACTTTGCCAAATGCCAGGTGATTTTCTTAAAGCCTTAAAGACAAGGCCGCTGCTCTTCGACGGAGCCACGGGCACCATGCTTCAGAGGCTCGGGTTGAAGCCCGGGGGGTGTCCCGATGAGCTGAGCCTCAAAGACCCTGATATCGTAAGGAAGGTGCACAGGGCTTACATCGGGGTCGGCTCTGACATAGTCACTACCAATACTTTCGGCGCAAACAGGATAAAACTTAAGGAGTACGCTCTCGAAGGCAGGCTTTCCGAGATAAACAGGGCCGCCGCCGGGTGTGCCCGCGCCGAGGCCAAAGACGGTTTCGTGGCGGGCGGCCTTGGGCCCACCGGGCGCTTCCTGGAGCCTGTCGGCGACATTTCCTTTGAGACCGCTTTAGAGGTCTTTACCGAGCAGGCCGAGGCTTTAAAGGCTGGCGGGGTCGACCTCTTCATAATCGAGACGATGATGGATATAAAGGAGATGAAGGCCGCGATCATCGCCTGCAAGTCCACGGGACTGCCTGTCGTCGCCACCATGACCTTCGACGAGACGATGAGGACGGTTTTGGGGACCCCTCCGGAGTCTTTCGCCATAACGGCGGCCTCTCTCGGAGCGGACTGCATAGGGGCCAACTGCTCGCTGGGCATAGAAGGCATCTATAAGGCCGTCTCGGCGATGAGCAAAGTCGTGGACACGCCTTTAATCGCGCAGGCCAACGCTGGCATCCCGTTTTTGCGCGACAACCGGACCGTATTCCCGGCCTCGCCGGATGAGATGGCGTCGTTTGTGCCCAGGCTCGTCGAGGCCGGCGTTGCGGTGCTCGGAGGCTGCTGCGGCACCGGCCCCGACCACATAAAGAAGATGGGAGAGGTCTTCAAATCCCTTAAACCCGTAAAGAGGGGGACGCACGGTTTTACGGCCCTGTCGAGCAGGACGTCTTTTACGCTCTTCGGAGCGGGCCTGCCGCCGGTAGTTATCGGCGAGAGGATAAACCCCACGGGCAGGAAGGTTTTGGCCCGGGAGATAAAAGAGGGCAAGACCACCGGTATAAGAAACGAAGCCCGGAGCCAGACCGCATCAGGCGCGCACGCCCTCGATATCAATGTCGGAGTGCCGGGGATCAGGGAAGTCGAGGGGATGAAAATGGCGGTCTTCGCCGTCAACGAGAACAGCATGCTCCCGGCGGTCATCGACTCATCGGACCCGGAGGCTATAGTCGCGGGGCTTACGGCGGTTGACGGCAAGCCCCTTATAAACTCGATAAGCGGCGAGGAGAAAAAACTCGCTTCCATTCTCCCGCTCGCCAGGAAATACGGGGGCGCTCTGCTGGGCCTCACGCTCGATGACGCCGGTATCCCGGATACCGCCGAAGGCAGGGTAAGAGTCGCCGAGAAGATGCTCAATAAGGCCCTTGTACTCGGCATAAGGAAAGAAGACCTCGTCGTGGACTGTCTTGCCATGACGGTAAGCGCGGCGCCGCTTAGCGCCCTGGAGACCTTGAAGGCGATAAGGCTCGTAAAAGAGAGGCTCGGCCTCACCACCGTCCTCGGAGTCAGCAACATCTCGTTCGGACTTCCGGCAAGAGAGGTCATAAACGCTACATTTCTCACGATGGCCATCGAGGCGGGTCTCGACTGCGCGATAATAAACCCGAACAACAAGGCGATGATGGACGCGTACCACGCCTCCCTCGTGCTGCTCAATAAAGACCTCAGAGCCGAAAGGTACATAAAGAGGTATCAGGCTATTGTCCCCCCGCAGGCAACGGTGGCCAGGGCAGAGGCATCGATGGCGCCCGGCATCGGCGAGAGGCTCAAAAAGGCGATAATCGAGGGCGATGAGGAGAACATAGTGACCCTCGTCGAAGGGGCGCTCGGCGAGGGGTGGGACCCGATAAAGATAAGCAACGACGGCCTTGTCCCCGGCCTTGAAGAGGTCGGCAGGCTCTTTGCCTGCAACACCTATTATCTCCCGCAGGTCATGCTCTCGGCCGACACGATGAAGAAGGCCTTCGCGAGGCTTAAAAAGGAGCTGAAGGGCAAAACAGGCCCCTCCCGCGGCAAGGTGCTGCTCGCCACGGTCGAGGGGGACATACACGACATCGGGAAAAACATCGTGGCCACGCTCCTTGAGAACCACGGCTTCGAGGTGCTGGACCTCGGCAAAAACGTCCCGTCCGACAAGATCGTCGAGGAGGCCGTAAAGAACAAGGTCGATATCGTCGGACTCTCGGCCCTGATGACGACTACGGTGATGGAGATGGACAAGGTCATAAAGAGGCTCAAGGAAAAGGGCGTGAAGGTCATGACCATAGTCGGCGGGGCCGTTGTCACAAAGGAGTTCACCGATAAGATCGGCGCCGATGAGTACGGCGGGGACGCCCTCTCGGCCGTTGAGAAGATGAAGCGGATGGTGAAGGAGCGCGCATGAACCACCCCGCAAGCCTTGCTCGCGGGGTATCCGTTGGGAATTTTGTTTTTATATGCGCGGCAAGCCGCGCTTAATTAAAATTCTCCGCCATAAATGACGGAGAATTTTGATGGTATGGAAGGTCATTTGTATTTGCCACTCCTTGACCCGCCGCTAAAGCGACGGGTCAAGGAGTGGCACACCCATTCAACCCGAAGGAAATATTAAAAGGCCGCCATCGGCATAAAGTCCAGGCGGGTCCGGCGTAGGCCGGACCCGCCTGTTTTTTACGGACGGACCGGGAGAGGATAATGGAAGATACCGTTGAGATAACTTCACTTGCCTTTGGAGGCAAGGGGGTAGGCCGCATCGACGGCAAGGTCGTCTTTGTCCCGTTTACGGCCCCCGGCGACCGCGTCCGGGTGAGGCTTACCCTGGAGAAGAAGGGGTTCTCCGAGGGGGTAGTAACGGATATCATCGAACCGTCGCCATTAAGGACAAAGCCCGTTTGTCCGGTCTACGGGAGCTGCGGCGGGTGTGCCTGGCAGCACATGGGGTACGCGGCGCAGGTCGAATGGAAGGAGCGGATATTCGAGGAGACCTTGAGGAGGATAGGCAAAGTGTCCCCATCGCGCTACGACCCGCCGGCGCCGTCTCCCATGCCGTACAATTACCGCTCAAGGGTCGGGTTCAAGATAGAGGGGGGAAGGTGGGGCTTCTTCGAGTCAAAGAGCCACCGGGTAGTGGACATCGAGAGCTGTCCGATAGCCGACCCGCTCATCAACGGCGCCTTCGGCGCGATAAAAAAGGCGCTTGCCGGGCAAAATACGAACATCTACGCGCTCGACATCGGCGTGAGCGAAAAGGACGCCCTGGCCGTGGCTTCTTTCCATGTGACCGGGGAAGCCCGTTTTGACTGGAAGGGGGCGCTCGCGGGGACGGGTCTCAAGGGCTTTGAGGTGAGGCTGAACCCCTTGAAAAAGGGTAAGGGTAAAAGGGTTTTTACCGAACTGGACAGCAGGCTCGTCTACGAGGCCGGGGGGATGGAATTTACCGCCGGGATCAATGTCTTCTCCCAGGTCAACCGTTCCCAGAACAGGGCCCTCGTGGACCGGGTGGTGGAGTACGCCGGGCTTGACGGGACCGAGACTGTGGTGGACCTCTTTTCAGGGGTCGGCAACCTGAGCCTTCCGCTCTCCCGTCGCTCTAAAAAGACGATAGGGATCGAGACGAGCGTCGAGGCGGTCAGGGAGGCCAGGGCGAACGCCGGGAGGAATTCCGTGGAAAACGCCGTGTTCATGCGCGAGGATGCCGGGGTCTGGGTCAGAAACAATTTCAAAACGCTTGAAAAAGAAGGGTCTCTTGTGGTAATCTTAGACCCGCCGAGAAGTGGTGAGATCGACGCGGCCGGGGCCCTGAGCGCTCTCAGGCCCAAAAGGATAGTATACGTGTCGTGCAGCCCTCCCGCTCTCGCGAGGGATCTTTCACTGCTCACCGGAAGCGGCTACAGAGTCTTCAGAGCCGGCCTTTTCGACATGTTCCCCCAGACATATCACATTGAAAGCATTGTCGGGCTGGAGTTAAACCGGTAAAGCTGCTTATTTTATAAACGGAGACCCGGGTTGTTTTACGGCGGGTTTCCGGACTATTTTTTATTCAGGAGAATCCATGCAGGAACTTCCGATAGTAAAACAGCTCAAGGAAGAGCTTCAGAAGGTCGAAAAGGAGCTGAGGATCGACGTGCCCAAGGAACTCCGCAAGGCCGCGGCGCACGGGGACTTGAGGGAGAACGCCGAGTACGAGGCCGCGAAGCAGAGGCAGTCTTTTCTCCAGGCCCGGGTGGCGCATCTTTCAACGAGGATAAACACGCTCTCGTCGCTTAAGCTCGAGAACATCCCCAAAGACGCCGTCGGCTTCGGCTCCAGGGTGCACCTTGAGGATCAGAACACCGGAGACGAGGTGGTCTACGAATTTGTCACGCCCGAGGAGGTCGACGCGAGAAACGGCAAGATATCCGTAAGCTCGCCGATAGGCAAGGCCCTTTTGAACAAGGCCGCGGGCGAAGAGGTC
The DNA here is from genome assembly GCA_016219115.1 of Deltaproteobacteria bacterium. GTDB lineage: Bacteria > Desulfobacterota > GWC2-55-46 > GWC2-55-46 > GWC2-55-46 > JACRCH01. The sequence continues at coordinate 5,819 of JACRCH010000058.1, read as the reverse complement.
ACCATCGCGCTTCCGACAGGCGTGAAGGAGTACGCCGTCACCGAAGTCTACACCCTCCACGACCTTTTCTTCAGAAAACCGGACAGGTGAGCGGCCCTTACACGGACGCTCAAAAGGCTCTTTAACCTTTATATCCGTCTCATACCCGGCATGGAGGGGCTGATGCATATCTTTTTATATGTCCTGCTGGGGCTTGCCGCCGGGGTCTTAAGCGGCCTCGTGGGGATCGGCGGCGGGATACTGATCGTGCCGGGGCTCATATTCCTCTTCGGCATGACTCAGCACCAGGCGCAGGGCACCACGCTTGCCATGCTGGTCCCCCCGATAGGGATACTGGCGGCCTGGACATACTACCGGGCAGGCTATGTGGATATTAAGATAGCCGGGCTGCTTTGCGCCGGGTTTTTCCTCGGGGGGCTTCTGGGCGCGAAGGTCGCCGTAACGCTGTCGAACCCGGTCCTTGAGAAGGTCTTCGGGGCGGTGCTCCTCGCGGTAGCGCTGAAGATGCTGCTCTCGAAGTAGCGGGGGGTCGTGAAATTTATTGAAATTGCAATCCGGAAAAGGTAATATTCCACCCGCTTTAAACGGCTTGACGCCGGTAAAAATCACCAATGCCGCAGCGCGGCGAAAGGAGAGTTGAAGATGAGTTTTAAGAGGTCACTGTCAAAGTCATTTCTTGCCATCGCCATAGCCGCGGGCTTAAGTTGCGCAGCCTACAACGCTACGGCATCCGAACACGCGTCGCACCCTCACTGGGGTTACGAGGGGGACGCAGGCCCGGCTCACTGGGGCCACATGTCCGAGGAGTACGCCGCCTGCGGGAAGGGAAAGAACCAGTCTCCCATCGACATCTCGGGCGCCCAGGACGAGAAGCTCGCCGACATCGTATTCAACTACAAGCCCTCCAGGATAAACATCCTCAATAACGGCCACACCGTACAGGTCAACTACGACGAGGGCAGCTCGATAAAGGTAAACGGCTCGGAATACAAGCTTCTCCAGTTCCACTTCCACGACCCGAGCGAGCACACCGTCGGAGGCAAATCCTTCGGCATGGAACTCCATCTCGTGCACAAGAACGGCAAGGGTGAACTGGCCGTCGTAGGCGTTCTCATCGAAAAAGGCAAGGAGAACCCCGCCTACAAGACGGTATGGGCGAACATCCCAGGGAAGGCCGGCGAAAAGAAAGACCTCAAGGAGACCGTAAACGCCTCGGACCTTATGCCGGCGTCAAAGGAGTACTACACCTACCCCGGGTCGCTGACCACACCCCCGTGCTCCGAGGGCGTGACATGGCTCGTTTTGAAGACCCCGGTACAGATGTCACAGGCCCAGATAGACGCCTTCATGGGCGTGCACAAGGGCAACAGCAGGCCCGTTCAACCGCTCAACAGCCGCAAGGTAAAGGCCGAAAAGAAGTAAGCCTAAGGACATAGACCGTTTTACAGAAAGAGACCCCCCGCCCGGTACCGGGCGGGGGGTCTCTTTTTTTGGTGGATGAAGAGGCCGGATATCGCGGAGCATACTGCTTGCCGGTAAGAAGCGGAAGTTAATTAGCAAAATCTGGTTTTTCAGATTTTGCATGCTTCGAGAAACCGCGGGCCAGCGGTAGTTCACTTTACCTGCCGAGCCCGCTCTTGAACTCTATCATCTTCATGATGTCTCTTCTTGTGACAATACCTACGAGCTCGCCGCGGTCCACTACCGGGAACCTCCCGCCGTTTTCGGCTGACATCTTTGTCAGCACATCAAGGGCGTTGTTTTCCGGCGCGAGGGCGTCTTCCGAAGCAAGCCTGTGCATTATCTCGCCCGCGGAGGTCGTCGCCCATCTCTCCTTGTCGAGGGCCCTGACATTGTTCAGGGATATCAGCCCCACGACCCTGCCGTTAGCGGTGACCGGGAAGCTTACGAAGTGGTACTTGAAGAAATACTCGTCTACGGCCTCAGCCACGGTCTTGCTTTCGGGCACATGGATCACTCCTTTAGACATGATGTCTCTTATCTTGACGCCTTCGAGCATCCTTTTTATGAGGAGCTGCTGGTAGCCGCTCTCGGCCGCCTGCTGCACGAATACGCCGATGAGTACAGACCAGAGCCCCCCGGTGAAGTTGCCCGTGAAGATGTTTAAAAAGCCCCAGATGATGAGGAATACGGCGAACCCCTTCCCTATCCGGCTCGCAATGCGCGTCGCCATGTCGATATCGCCGGTCCTGGCCCACCAGATGGCCCTGAAGACCCTGCCGCCGTCGAGCGGGAAGCCCGGGATCATGTTGAATATCAGGAGAACGAGGTTTATGAGCGCCAGATACGAGACCACCGCGCGGACAAGCGGGTAAGAGGAACTCGGGATGAGCCTGGAGGCGCCCCAGAAGAGTACGGCAAGGACCAGGCTCGCGGCCGGCCCGGCAAGGGCGATTTTAAGTTCGACTATGGGGTCTTCCGGCTCCTTTGTAAGCTCCGCCACGCCACCGAAGATGAAAAGCGTGATCTCGTGTATGTCAAGGCCGAGCCTGTTGGCGGTGTACGAATGCGATAGCTCGTGAATGAGGACGCACGAGAAGAGCAGCAGCGCCGAGACGAGCCCGAGGGTCAGATAGGTGAGCGGACCGAGGCCGGGCTGGCGGAAAGGAAAGTACCCGTAGGCAAGCGACCACGCGAAGATGCCGAAGATTATGAACCATGACCAGTCTACCGAGATACGGATGCCCAGGACCCTGAACAGTTTTATGCCCTTCGCCATTATGATACCTCCGTTAAATTGGGCTTCGCGGGGCTTGCCCGGCCACCGTTACCCCATTTAGATTCTATCAGAAGGCGCAGGCCCGCGCAACAGAGGCGCGGCGGCCGGCTAAACCCTTGATTATCCCCCGGGCGGCTGTTACATTGATACGGTTAACGGGTTTTTCAGATAGAATCTAAGTGGGACGGCTGAGAGCCGGCCAGAGGGAAGAGTATGAGCAGCGGTGTAAATTCGATAGTGGAGGTGGCGGGGCTTACAAAGGTCTTTAACGGCACGACGGCCGTAGACAATATCTCATTTGAGATGTACGAGGGCGAGATATTGGGGCTCATCGGCCCGAACGGGGCCGGAAAGACCACGACCCTGCAGATGCTTCTGGGCCTCACCACCCCGACTTCGGGACAGATAAGGCTATTCGGGCTCGACCTCAGGAAAAACCGCGAGGAGATATTGAACAAGGTCAACTTCTCCTCCTCCTACATCTCTCTTCCGTTTTCACTGACCGTCAGGGAGAACCTGATGGTATTCGCGAGACTCTACGGGGTCAGGGAGCCTAAAAAGATGATCAACGGACTTTTGGAGACCTTCGAGATAGACGGTATCGGGAACATCCCGACAAGGAGGCTTTCGTCCGGGCAGATAACAAGGGTATGCCTTTGCAAGGCCCTCCTTAACAACCCGAGAGTGCTCTTCCTCGATGAGCCCACGGCGTCGCTCGACCCCGACATTGCGGACAAGACCCGCAAACTCCTGCAAAGGATAAGGAAGGATAACGGGCTGTCGATACTCTACACCTCGCACAACATGAAGGAGATGGAGGAGTTGAGCGACAGGATACTTTTCATGGACAGGGGCAAGGTCATAGCCCTCGGGAGGCCCGAGGAGATAGAGAAGAAGTTCCACGGCGCGTCCCTCGAGGAGGTCTTTTTAAAGATCGCGAGGCTGGAGTGAGGGGATGAAAGTATCAAGGGTCTTAGCCTATACGACAAGACACCTGTTCCTGTACAAAAGGAGCCTGCCGAGGCTCATGGAGGTCTTTTACTGGCCTGTTCTGGACCTGCTCCTCTGGGGGTTCGTAAGCGTCTATCTCGGCAGGCACGCCGGTGATGTGCCGGGGTTCGTGACCTTTTTCATCGGGGCCCTCATTCTCTGGGATATCCTCTTCAGGAGCCAGCAGGGGATATCGGTGTCGTTCCTCGAGGACATGTGGTCGAGAAACCTGCTTAATATCTTCGTAAGCCCTTTGAGCCCCGCTGAGTATGTCTCTTCCCTGATGCTCATAAGTATCGTCAAGCTCCTTTTGACCTCGACCGTCATGGCGACCCTGGCGTGGCTCTTCTATTCATTCGACATCTTCACCCTCGGGTTCGCCCTCATCCCCCTTATCGCCAACCTCGTCGTCATGGGCTGGTCCGTGGGTATTATTACCATGGCCCTGATCCTGAGGTTCGGGCAGGAGGCCGAGATCCTGGCGTGGGGCGTGGCGTTATTCTTCCAGCCGGTCTCGGCCGTATTCTATCCCGTGGAGGTGCTGCCGGGATGGGTGCGGACTATAGCCCTCTTCGTGCCGTCGTCGCATGTCTTTGAGGGGATGCGCAAGGTAATATCGAACGGGGGCTTTCCGACCGAAGACCTTATCTGGGCCTTCTCGTTAAACGCAGTGTACATCGCCTCGGCGGCACTCTTTTTCTCGTGGAACTTTTCGGTTGTTAAAAAGAAGGGCCTGCTGGCCAAAGTAGGGGAGTAAAGAACACAAAAAGGGTTTTACCCCTTTTGTGACGGCGATAATAACCAAGCACTCGCCAGGCACCCTGAAGATGCGTTTGCGCTAAAACCGTCTACCCCCTCATCTTTGGTCCTGTTCATAATCCACCACCTTACGAAAGGCCCAACACTTTCCTTACTTAAATTATGAGACTTGTTGTGACTGGTGTCAAGGAGTCGGCAACACGGGTAGAGGGACTTTCAGGAAGTGAGTTTCTCCAAGGCCCGGGTATATGCGGTGAGGTCCCTGTCGGAAAATAGGACGAACTTCACGAGGTCCAACCCTTTGTTGTTCTTGATGAATTCCATGACGGTACTCAAGGCGGCCTCCGAGGCTTTCTCGACCGGGTATCCGTAGGCGCCGGTGCTTATGGAGGGGAAAGAGACGGTCTTCAACCCCTTTTTTACCGCGAGCTTGAGGCTTTCCCTGTAGGCTTTTTTCAGGAGTTCTTCCTCCCCGTGGGACCCGTCCCTGTAGACCGGCCCCACCGTGTGTATGACATAGCGGGCCTTGAGGCCGCCCCCTGTGGTGATGACGGCGTTTCCGGTGGGGCATCCGCCGATCTTCCTGCACTCCTCCATTATCCTGGGCCCGCCGGCCCTGTGTATGGCCCCGTCAACCCCGCCTCCTCCGGCAAGCCTTGAGTTGGCGGCGTTCACGATGGCGTCGGTCTCCTCGACCGTGATGTCCCCCCTGACGAGGGAGACCGTGGTTGAGCCGATCCGTTTTTCCATGAAAGACCTCCGTAGGGAAGCTGCGTCTGGTATAAGTATGCCACGGAACGGGCGGAGTGGAAGAGCGCCGGGTTATTCTCTTTCGGCGAGTATCCTGTAGTGAGAGGGGTTCAGCGATGTCACCGAGACGACCTTAAAGCCGGCCTTTTTCAGGTTCGCCGCGGCCTGTTCTTCGGTCAGGCGTTCTTCCTCCGGGGGGCCGTGCTCTTCCTTCTGCTTCTTCCAGTCGATGACGAGGGCTGTCCCGCCGGGCCTCAACACGCGCCTGACCTCTTTTAAAAAGGCGTCCATGCTGACGGTCTCATGGAGCATGTAGGCCATGAGCGCGAAATCGGTCTCCGAGTCGCCAAGCGGGATACTGTCCTCCTCGGAGACCAGCAGCACTATGTTGTCGGGAGGGTTACGGTCCCTCAGGTCAAGGAGCATCTCCTTTTGCGTGTCGATGGCGAAGACCACCCCTCTGACCCCGACTATCTTCGAGGCCGGGATGGAGAAGAACCCCGGCCCGGAGCCGATATCGGCGAAGAAGTCCCCTTCCTTGAGGCCCGCGTCACAGAGCACCTTCTCCGGGTCGATGGCC
>JACRCH010000001.1 GCA_016219115.1 Deltaproteobacteria bacterium | reverse complement strand
AGCGTTACCTGGACGAACGCCTCGGCCTATCTGCGCGAGATAAAGATAGGGGGCGGCAGAAGCGGCGTGGGCCCTACCGCTACAAGTATCGCCGCCGGCTCCACGACGGCGGTAACGGGCAACCCTCCGTACGCCAGCGCGGTCTCCAACCTGGCCCTCACCAACGCGACCATAACCGCGGGCGCGAGGTACGTGCCGATAATATTCAGGTTCAGGGACATAAGCGACAGCGCCATAGACATGAGGGAAGACACCCTGCTTGTAACCATCAATGTCCGTAACGACGCCACGGGCACGACAGGCTGCGTGACATACCTTACGGTATCCGGGGGGTCTGAGGGTATCTTCGTACCCCTGGGACCGAGCGTGACCGCCACGGAGCAGAACAAGCCCGCGGCCCCCACTTTCGGCTACGCGGTACCTGGAGCGACGGGATTGAACACTGTGCAATCAGGCACGGACGGCCCTATAATCGTCGGTTCAAGCACCGCCGTGACGATATCGACGAGCGTGTCCGGCAATACGACCAACGAAGTGACAGGCGCAAAGATACCCGTCTCTACCGTAAAGCTTTACTACGCGGCTACCGCCAAGACCGTCACCGTGGCCCCGACGAGCGGCTTTTCCGTGGTCACCATGACGAACACGGGCGGCAGTACCTGGAGCGCCTCCATCCCCTCCAACGACGGCATGAGGGTATGGTATTACATACTCGCCACGGACACCGACGGCAACTGGGACAGGGACCCCGAGATAGGGGCGGGCGCATATGTCTATGACCAGAAGAACTTCAATGTATGCGACGTGACCCCGAGCGCCCCGACTGGCCTGACTGCCACGGTTTCAGGCGCTGGCCCGTACACTATAGCGCTTTCATGGACTGCCCCGACCACCTACACGACGGGCTCCACCATCAACGCGGCGCTCGACCCGCTGAAGTACAGGATATTCAGGACAACAACAACGGGCGGCGTGACCGTGACCACGCAGATAGGCGCGGACCAGGCGGCCACTACCTATAACGACGCGGGCCTTGTTGCCGGCGTATACAGCTACACCGTAAAGGCGATAAACTCATGCGCGGCGCCGGGCCCCAATGTAAGCGCGGATTCCAATGTGGCGGCCTCGTGCGCCGGCAACTCCGGCCAGGCCACGATAAGCGTGTCGCCGACCTCGATATTCAGGGGCCAGAGCTACACAATCACCATCTTGGACTGCCTCGCCATGAAAGACGCGTACGCCACCAGCGTTGAGACCATAAACTTAACGGCCGGGTTCCTCGGCTTTACCAACACGAGCACCGCGCCATTGACCGGGTCGATAAACCCGTACAACCCGACGATAACGGAGAGCGGCGCGGCCACCGGCACTTTCACGACCACCATAACCACGACCGGCAACTCCGCCGACACGGGTAAGCTCCTTACGCTCCCGACCGACACCATAACGGTCCACTACCCGTTCGCCAACCCCGCGGACAAGACCGTGAGCGTCACGGTAGACCCGTGTACGACCACCCCGAAAGCGCCTACCGGCCTTTCAGGGTCGGTCAACGGGCAGAACATAACGCTTTCGTGGACGGCCGTAACGCAGAACACCGACAACACGGCTATTACGGACCTCGCCGGCTACAAGGTATACGAGAAGGTATGCAAGAAGGGCAAGACCAACTGCACGGGCGGCGACATCGAGCAGGACTGGTTGCTTATCGGTGCGTCTCCCACGACGGCTTTTGGGCCCAGGAACGTCCAGACGGACAGCCTTGGAAATATAAGTGACCATATATATTACTATACGGTCACCGCCTACGATACCTGTGGGACGCCGAAAGAGAATGACACCACCCATTCGACTCCTTTATGGAACGAGACGAAATAAATGATGAGGGCGTACCTCAGGAGGGTACTTTATGAAGATCAAAGATCTAAAAGACGGAATCAGGGAAGATAAGGGGTTTATTCTGATACTCGCGCTCGTTACCATGCTCGCGATGACGCTCATAGGATTGAGCGTCGTGATGAACATGACTACCGACATGCAGCTGGCCAGAAACGACAGGGAGGCAAAGCTCGCCTTCCAGCTCGCCGAGGCGGGCTTGAGGGAGGCCTCGGCGCGGCTCCATCTGACGAGCACAAAAGCGAAGTACATAGGCGAGAAATCGACCGACGCCGGCTACAGGACGACGGCCTGGAACGCCAACAACTCCCTGGGCAGGAACTTCGGGTCCGGCATGGCCGGGGCCGCCGCCAGCGTTGACAACCTCAACTACACGGTCACCATAAACTATCTCACCGAGGACAACCCGGAGGGTTTCTGCGACAGCAATAACGTGGCTAACAACGACGCCGGTAACGCCAGCGTCCCTCCGGCGGCGTGCGCAAAAAATCCTCCCGAGATCGTCATGTACGGGCAGGACTTCAACCTCAACAGCGCCGTCTCTTACATCAAGTACGGCACTCTGCCGGTCTATAAGCTGACATCCACGGGCACTTCAAACGGCACCAGCAGGACGGTAGTGGCTTATCTCGGAGAGAGTAACCTCAATACCGATACCACATTCGCTATCAACACCAACTCCTGCATAGGCGTATCCGGCGGGTCAAATACCATTACCGGAAGCGTTCAGCAGGGGGCAGGCTGCGCCTGCGACCCGCAGTTGAACGGCGGATGCTCTCCCAACAAGACCGCGCCTATAGATATGCAGACCTATCTTGGAGACTCGCTTGCCAACATACAGACATACGCCGATCAGGTCCACTCCTGCACCACCGCCACATGTAACGGCGCCGGGAACGACATCCCGGCAAGCGGCCAGCTTGACGGCGTCGTGACGAACTGGAAGGGAACCGGTCCGCAGGAAGGGGTGCTCCTGTACATAAACAACTCCGGAGGCAAAGAGGTCAGCATAACGGGAAATGTCGACGGCGAGGGCATACTCATAGTGACCGGCGACCTCAAGATATCCGGCACCGTCAAGTGGGAAGGGCTCATTTATGTCCTGGGGACTTTGACCGTGTCAGGAAGCGTCAATATCGAGGGCGGGATAATGGCGAACCAGGCGGTCACACTTAACGGCTCTGTTACGGCCAAGTATGAACTTGACGAGTTGCAGGAGATGGCCAGGCAGACAAGCAGCTCGGCCACGATGGTCTGGAAGAGACTTTAAAGCAATACAACCCCGGAGGGACGCCCTCCGGGGCTTTTATACGCCTGCACCACGCGGTAAAGACTCTTTTTTTATCACACCCCGCTCTATCTCTCCCGGACATTCAGCCCTCAAAAAAATAAAAAAACTAAAGTCACAGCCTTTTCAGCCGAAAAAGAGTTATAGTGGACTGTAGCAAGAATTATGTCTAATTATAGATAAATTATAAAAAACTATTGACAAGTAAGCAAGAATGGAATAGATTTAGCCAATCTCGTATCAGGTGTCTATATTTTGTCAAAGAGGATGCAAAATTCACTTTTTCTAGATAGTGTGACTTTAGTGCTTGAATTATGACAAGAAATAATCTAAAAAAGATACGAGAGAACATCCTGCTGAGCAAGTCCGAACTCGCCAGAAAAGCGGGGCTTTCACCCTTGACCATCGACAGGATAGAAAGAGGGTATCCCTGCAGGGTTGATACCAAAAGGAAGATAATCCAGGCCCTTGGTCTCAAGATATCCGAGAAGGGCAAGGTGTTTTCCGACTAAAGAGGTATAGATGAACTTACCGTTCCTGAAGAAAAAGGACGCTGCGGCGTTTGACATCGGCTCCAATTCCATAAAGCTGGTTCAGATGAACCAGACCAAGAAGGGCTGGGAACTCCTGAAGCTCGGCATGGCGGAGCTGCCGCCCGAGGCCATAGTCGACGGCTCCATCATCGACGCCTTGACCGTGACCAACACGTTGAAGGACCTCATAAAGGAACACAACGTGAAGGTGAAGGACGCGGTCTCTTCCCTTACGGGCCATTCCGTCATCATCAAGAAGGTCAGTTTCCCCGCCATGACCGAGGAGGAACTCGCCGAATCCATCCAGTGGGAGGCCGAGCAGTACATCCCGTTCCCCATAACCGACGTCAATATCGACTTTCAGATACTGGGGGCCGACACCGAGGGCAGGGGGCAGATGGATGTCATGCTCGTGGCCGTCAAAAAAGACGTCATCAACGACTATACCAACGTCATCAGGGAAGCGGGCCTGAACCCGGTCGTCATAGACGTCGACTCGTTCGCCCTTGAGAACATGATGGAGATAAACTACCCGGTGGCCCCCGGCGAGAACATCGCCATGGTCAACGTCGGGGCGAGCATAACGAGCATAAGCGTGATACTCGGGGGGCTTACGATATTCACGAGGTCGATCCCGATGGGCGGCAACCAGTTCACCGAGGAGATCCAGAGGCAGCTTAACATAAGCTTCAAGGACGCCGAGGAGCTCAAAACGGGGAGAAAGGCCCCCGGCGCGGAGGCATCTTCACTGCCCTTGGCGATAGAGACGATATCCACGAACCTGGCCTTCGAGGTCAAAAGGTCGCTGGACTTCTTCCTCGGCGGAAGCCAGGGGTCTTATGTGAACAAGATATACCTGAGCGGCGGCGGTTCGAAGGTGGCCGGGCTGCAGAACCTTATGCAGGACAAGACCACGATACCCGTTGAGACGGCCAATCCGTTCAAGAACCTTGAGGTCAACCCCAAGACCTTTGACAGGGAAAGCCTCAAGGAGCTGGCGCCGTTTTTCGGGGTGGCCGTGGGGCTTGCCACAAGGAGGTTTGCCGACAGATGATCCGCATAAACCTTCTGCCCGTAAGGGCCGCAAAGAAAAGAGAATCCGTCAGGTTTCAGCTCACCGTGGCCGGACTTGCCACGTTCCTTGTCTTCGCCGTCTCCGTCGGCGTCTACCTGACGGTGAGGAGCGAGGCAAACAGCGTCACCGCGCAGATAGAGAGCGGGAACCATGAGCTTGACGCGCTCAAGGTAAAGATAGGCGAGCTTTCCAAGATCAAGGAACAGAAGAGGATCGTCGAGGACAAGCTTAACATAATAAAGACCCTTGAGGCCGCCAGGACGGGCCCGACCAAGCTGTTCAAGGCTATAAGCGAATCGGTCCCGGAGAAGGCATGGATCGCGTCGATAAAGGATGACGGCGCTCTTATAACCCTCAAGGGCTACGCCTCGGACGACGAGGTGGTGGCGGATTTCATGAGGGGCCTGCAAAAGCACGGGGAGCTCGGCGGTGTCGAGCTCGATGTGGCGCAGCGGGTGGTAGAGAAGGAAACCGGCAGCGATGTCGTGGGCTTTACGATACGGCTTGAAAAGGTCGTTGAGAAGCCGGTTGAGAAGCCCAAGGAGAAATAGTATCCTATGCCAGCGCTAAAAATAAACATGGATTCCGTGATGAAGCTGCCCCTTCAAAAGAGGGTGCTGATACTCGTCGTCATAAACATCGTAATCGCCGGACTGGTCTACTGGTTTTTTACGGGCCCCAAGTCGGATGAGGTGAAGCGCCTCAATGTGAACCTTCAGGACCTTACCGTGAAGCTCAACGAGAACAGGTCCATTGCGGCCGATATCCCCAGGTACCTGAAAGAAAAAGAGGATATGGAGAACAAGCTCAAGGCCGCCGTGGCTCAGCTACCCAATGAAAAGGAGATACCCGACCTCATCGACGGCATCAGCGTCTCCGGCCAGAAGTCCGGGCTCAAGATCCTGCTCTTTAAACCAGAGCATGAGGTAAAGAAGGGATTTTACGCGGAAGTCCCCGTCAATATGCAGGTCGAGGGGAGATACGAGAGCTTATATAACTTCAGCATCAAGGTCGCAACCCTCCCGAGGATCGTCAATGTCAGCGGGATGGATATTCAGTCGCTCGGGCACAAGAACAAGGTACCCGTTTTAAAGGCGAGTTTCGTAGCCACGACATTCAGGTTCATCCCAAGCCCACCTGAAGGAGCGCCGAAAAAATAATGGTTAAAAGACTCCAAATATTGTTCATAGCAGCGCTGGTGCCGTTCGTTCTGACCTCCTGCGGCAAAAAAGAGGAGCACAACGCCGTCCCGGTAAAGAGGCCCAAGCCGGCTCAGCAGACCTCGGCGGTCGAGAACGCGGAGGCTAAAACGGACCTCCATGAATTGACCTCGACCTCCAGGGAAAGAAACCCGTTCGTGAGCCATATCCTGCTCCTGAGGGGCTCTGAAACGGCCAGAAAGATAAAGGGCCCTCTTGAGTGCTGTGAGGTCAGCCAGTTCAAGCTCCTGGCCCTTGTGGTGGCCCCGGGAAGCTCTTCCGCCCTTGTTCAAGCCCCGGACGGCAAGCGTTATATCGTCAAGCGTGGAGACGTCCTCGGCTCCAGAGACGGAAAGATAATAAACATACAGGACAGGTCCCTGACGGTCAGGGAATCTGTGGCAGATGAGGGAGGAAAGACAGTATCCTCGGCCGACACCGAACTGACTCTCGCCTCCAGGGAAGAAGACAGAAGGCCGTCAAGGTAAGTATTCCCGGCAGCGCTCTTTTTTTTGACGTCACCGCTTGTGCCGTCCCAATTATAGCTATCGCAGTTACGGAGGTTGTTTATGAATATATTCGATAATCGTTTGAGTCACGGACTCTGCGGCCTGGTGCTAGCGAGCCTGCTGGTATTCAGCGGGTGCGCGTCTCCCGGCCCCAAAGATATAAAAAGCGCTTCCGAGACAAAACAGGAGGCGAAAGAGGCCGCACCCGAGAAAAAGCAGGACAAGATCTCCGTAGAGTACATAAACGTGGTAGGCGACGGCGACAGGATCATGATAGGCACGACCGGTCCTACAAGGTACACCGTCTTCAAGCTGACCGAGCCGTCAAGGCTTATAGTCGACATGCCGGGCGTAAACCTTTCGAAGGTAGCGTCATCCATAGAAGTAAACAACGATTTCCTCAACGAGATCTCGTCCATAAGCTACGGTGAGGACCAGGATATCGGACGCATAATCATCGGCATCAAAGAAGGCGTCGACCACGATGTGAAATCAGGCGAGAACAGCATCCTGGTGAGCCTCAAGAAGCCGGGCGTGGCCGCCGCGGAGCCCAAGGGCGAGGTCGTTAATGCCTCCGTCTCCGACGCGGTGAAGGCCGAGCCGCTAGCCGACAAGGCAGCAGCCCCGACACTCCCGCCCGCCGCTGAACCGGCGCAGGCCGCCGAGGCCCCTGCGGCTACCCAGGTAGCCGCGGCAGCCACCGAAGTCCAGAAGGCCGCGGCCACGGAGGCGCCGGTCCCGACTAAACCGGCCAAGAGGATACTTAAGGTTGAGTCCTCCACTGAGGGCGAGAACACGGTGTTAAAGATCACTACGGACGGGTTGCCGGGCAACCTCAACTCATTCGATCTCACCACGCCGTCAAGGATCGTGGTCGACATATGGGGTGTCGACAACGCCGTAGGCAAGAATGTCGTCAAGGTAAAGGACAAATATTTAAAGGACGTCAGGATCGGGGGACACAAGGACAAGTCAAGGCTGGTTTTGGACCTGACCGGTAAGACCGTGCTCCCGCATTCCATAAAGAAGGTCAGCGATACCGTCGTCGTGACTATCGGGCCCAACGTGGTGGCCGAAAAAGAAGAGACGCCTCCGCCTGTCAACACGAAGTACGCCGCCGCGGCAGAGAAGGCGCAGGTCGCCCATGTGACGCCGGCCGTCGAGGCCGCGGCCCCGAAGCAAGCGAAGGCCGAAGTTGCTCCTCCGGAAGTAAAGGCGCCCGTAAAGGAGGCCCCGAAAGAAGCCGCTAAGGAAGTCGCGCCCGCCGAGCCGGCCGTAAGGGTGGACAGGGTCGATTTCAGGAAGGTCAACGGGGTCGGAAGGCTTACGATATCAAGTTCGGCAAAGGCCGAATACTCGGTAAAGGAATCCCAGGACGGAATGACCCTGGTAGTGGACCTCAAGGGCGCCACGATATCCGATGAGCTCAGCAGGACGCTTGACGCCGCCAAACTCAAGACCCCGGTGGCTTCGATAAGTTCGTACCAGGAATCGGTGATGCCTGCCGCCGTCAGGGTGCTTGTAAAGCTTTCCGACAAGACGCCCTACGAGGTGAAGGAAGAGAACGGCTCCATAAGCGTCGAATTCGCGGCCCCTCATGCCGCTGAGTCGGCGCCGTCCGCGGAAGTTAAAAAAGCTGTGGCCGAGCAAAAGGGATACACGGGCAAGAAGATCGACCTTGACATGATGGACGCCAACGTCACGGACGTCTTAAGGCTCCTGGCCGAAGTGAGCAACCTCAATATAATCGCCTCCGACGACATCAAGGGCACGATCTCGTTAAGGCTTAAAAACGTTCCCTGGGACCAGGCCTTTGACATAATACTCAAGTCGAAAGACCTTGACAGCGTCAGGGAAGGAAACGTCATAAGGGTCGCTCCGGCCGCGAAGATCAGGCAGGAGAAAGAGGCCTTCCTCGCCTCCAGAAAGGCGCAGGAGAAGCTTGAGAACCTCGAAGTCAAGTTCATACCCGTCAATTACGCCACCGCCGCAGACCTCGAAAAGCAGGTCAAGGGCGTGCTTACCGAGAGGGGCAGCGTCACAAGCGACGCCAGGACCAATACCCTGATCGTAAATGATGTGAGGCTCGGGATCGCGTCGGCCGACAACCTCATAAAGAAACTCGACACCAGGGTCCCCCAGGTGCTGATAGAAGCCAGGATCGTGGAGGCTACGAGCACATTCGCAAGGGACCTCGGCATCCAGTGGGGCGCCGATTTCCAGACCGGAGGACACGTAAGCACCAATACGTTCGGCTCTACGACCGTGGTAGGCCAGACCCCTCCGACGCATACTTCACCCGCTTTCGTCACGCGCAGCGGCTCTCAGGACTTCGCCGTAAACCTCCCGGCCACGGGCACGGCAGGCACGCTCGGAGCGCTCGGGTTTGTTTTGGGCAAAGCCGGTAATAACCCCCTTATCCTCGATCTGAGGCTCTCGGCCGGCGAGTCGGAAGGCCGTCTGAAGACGATATCAAGGCCGAGGATCACTACCATGGACAACAAGGAGGCGAAGATCCAGCAGGGCGAGTCGATCCCGTTCGAGACGACTTCTTCCGCCGGAACGTCAACGATCTTCATAGACGCCAATTTAAGCCTCACCGTCACGCCGCACATCACCCCTGACGGAAGCGTCCTTATGAAGATCAAGGCGAGCAGGAACTCTATAGGCTCTTTCAGGACATCTTCCGGTCAGCCGTCGATCAACAAGAAGGAATCCACAACGGATGTCCTCGTAAAGGACGGCGAGACTACCGTAATAGGCGGAATAGTGATATCCGACAAGAACGATATCGACAAGGGGATACCGCTTCTCAAGGACATCCCGGTACTCGGCTGGCTCTTCAAGAACAAATCGGTGTCGGACTCCCAGCAGGAGCTTCTGATATTCATAACGCCTACGATTGTGAAAGACAAGATCGTAGGATAGATACGACCCCGGCAGATAAGTCAAATGCACCCTTCGGGGTGCATTTTTTTTGAACCGCACCGGATTTTAAAAAAACGGAAGGTAAAGGGCGAAGTTCTTACGCAGTCGCCTCATGTGAAAGATGCTAAGATACCTGACCTCAGGAGAGTCGCACGGAAAACAGCTCACCGCCATCCTTGAAGGGATGCCCTCGGGATTAAAGCTTCCAGCCGCTTGCATAAACAGGGAGCTTGCCAGAAGGCAGGCCGGCTACGGCCGGGGCGGGAGGATGAAGATAGAGACCGACATGGTTGAGATCACCTCTGGCGTGAGGTGGGGCGTTACCCTCGGCTCCCCGATAGCCCTTAACATAAGGAACAGGGACTGGGAGAACTGGGTCAACATCATGGGATCTGATGAGCCGGCCTCTTTCGACACCGGCAAGACCGTTACAAGGGCGCGGCCCGGACACGCCGATCTCACCGGCGGGATAAAATACGGCCACAGGGACTTAAGGAACATCCTGGAGCGCTCCAGCGCCCGTGAGACCGCCGCGAGGGTGGCTGTAGGGGCGGTTGCCAGGAGGCTTCTAGAGGAATTCGGCATAAGCGTCGTGAGCTATGTAGTCGAGATAGGCGGGGTCCGCTGGCGCCCGTCTTCCTCCGGCGCCCCGGCGGTCTTGTCTAAAATGGCCGAGGCAACTGATGTGAGGTGCCCGGACAAAAAGGCTTCGCTAAGGATGATGAACAGGATCGATGAGGCGAAGAAAAACGGTGACAGCCTCGGAGGGGTCTTCGAGGTCGTGGCCACAGGCGTGCCGCCAGGGCTCGGGAGCCATGTCCAGTGGGACAGGAAACTCGACGCCCTGCTCGCCGGCGCCCTCATGTCCATACAGGCTATAAAGGGGGTCGAGGTCGGGATGGGCTTCCGTGCGGGAAGCCTTCCGGGCTCAAAGGTCCATGACGAGATTTTCTACAGGAAGGGCGCGATAAAGGCCGGCAAGAACTTCTGGCCACAGACGCCTTCCTTTTTCAGAAAGACCAACAACGCGGGCGGCATAGAGGGCGGGATGTCCAACGGAGAGCCCATAGTGCTGCGCTCCGTCATGAAGCCCATACCGACGCTTTACAAACCGCTGCGCTCTATCGACATAGAGACTAAAAAACCCTTCAAGGCGTCCGTGGAAAGGTCCGATGTCTGCGCCGTTCCGGCCGCCGCCGTAATAGGCGAGGCCGTCGTGGCCTTCGAGATAGCCAGGGCCTTCCTTGAGAAGTTCTCAGGCGACTCGGTCCGCGAGATAGAGAGGAACTACAGGGGGTATCTCAAGCAGGTGGCTGAGTATTAGCCGGCTGTTGGAAAGAGCCGATTGGCGCGCTCCACGGATTGACCCCCAAATTACGGGATCAAATATCGGCCAAACCGCAGTTGAAAAAGCCACGGAGGGATTTTTCAACATCCTGTCAGGATATACCGGGGAAGGCCCGAAAGACGAAAACCTTTCAAACGGCATGAAATTCATTTCATGCCGTTTGAGTTTTTGGTATAAACAAGAGGATGAGGCACAGGGACAATATAGCGCTTACGGGTTTTATGGGCACGGGCAAATCCACCGTCGGCAGAAGGCTTGCCAGGGAGCTGGGGCTCAAGTTTTTCGACCTCGACGACCTTATAGAAAAAGAGGCGGGATTGTCGATAAAGGAGATATTCAACACGCACGGGGAAGAGCGCTTCAGGCAGATAGAAAACGAGGTCATCGAAAAGCTCTCATCCGGCCTGTTCGGCAGGGGCATCGTGATCTCAACCGGCGGAGGGGCGGTTGTAGACCCTCTGAACAGAAAGAGGCTCAAGTCTTGGGGGATACTCGTCTGCCTCAGGGCCTCGGTGGATGAGATATTGAGGCGTGTCGGCGGCAAGGATGACAGACCCCTTCTGGCCGACCCTGACAAAAAGACGGCTGCGGAGAGGCTCTTAAGGCGTAGAGAAGAGGCATACAGGGACTCTGACTTTACGGTCGATACCACGGGGCTTAAGGTCGAGGATGTAGTCGAGAAGATAAAGGGTTTTTTGCAGCCCGCCGGGTAGAAGCGGAGCTCAAACGGCTGATAAAAGAGAGGCCCGTGCCGGTCTGAACTCCAACAAGGCTTTTAATTAAAAATCTCCGCCATAAATGACGGATATTTTTGATGGCATGGAAGGTCATTTGTATTTGCCAGCCTTGACCCGCCGCTAAAGCGGCGGGTCAAGGCTGGCACACCCATTCAACCCTAAGGAAATATTAAAAGAAGGAAGTCAATGCGTACCATCACTGTAGAACTCGGGGAACGGTCGTATCCTATAATAATCAAAGGCGGGCTCCTCTCTGAGATAGGCGAAAGGATGAAGGACCTCGGGTTCAGGGGCAAGGCCGCCGTCGTCACAAACACCCTTGTCGGGGGGCTTTACGGGGAGGAGCTTTTGAAGAGCCTCAAGGAGGCCGGCTTCTCGCCTTTTGTGATAACGCTTCCGGACGGCGAGGAGTACAAGACCATAGAGGTCGCAACGACGGTCTACGACGGCCTCATAGACAACAGGATGGAGAGGTCTTCTCCGATAATAGCGCTCGGCGGAGGCGTCATAGGGGACATGGCGGGTTTTGTAGCCGCAACGTACTTGAGGGGCGTGCCGTACATACAGGCGCCCACGACGCTTCTTGCTCAGGTCGACAGTTCCGTAGGAGGGAAGACCGCCGTCAACCACCCCAAAGGCAAGAACCTCATCGGCGCGTTCTACCAGCCCAGGGCCGTCTTCATAGACCCGCAGGTGCTTAAAAGCCTCGATATCCGCGAGGTGAGGGCGGGGCTTGCGGAAGTGATAAAGTACGGGGTAATATGGGATGAAGAGTTTTTTGCGTTCCTTGAGAAGAACTCTTCAGCCCTGCTGGACATCGGGGCCGAGCTGACGAAAGCCATCGAGAGGTCATGCGAGATAAAGGCCGAGGTCGTCGGGGCCGACGAGACGGAGCAGGGGGTAAGGTCGTTTCTTAATCTGGGGCACACCTTCGGTCACGCTATCGAGGCCCTCTCAGGGTACGGCACCTTTAAGCACGGGGAGGCCGTTGCCACGGGGATGGCGCTGGCCGCGAGGCTTTCGGTCGACCTCGGGCTCTGTGAAGATAGTGTCGCCCGGAGTATAAAGGGGCTTATCACTTCGGTCGGGCTTCCGACTGAGCCGCCGGAGTTTTCGGCTGAGCAGTGGATAGAATCGATGAGGCTCGACAAGAAGGTGACTGCCGGGGCGATATGGTTTGTCCTGATAAAACGCCTGGGTACGGTCAACCTTCAGGAGGTCGGCGAAAGGGTGCTCAAGGAGTTCTTCGCCAGGCTTTAGTATTTCCTTCGGGTTGAATGGGTGTGCCACTCCGCAATCCCGTCGTTTTAGCGGCGGGTCAAGGCTGGCAAATACAAATGATCTTCCATACCATCAAAATTCTACGTCATTCATGGCGGAGAATTTAATTAAGCGCGGCTTGCCGCGTATATAAAAACAGATTTCCCTTTGGGTACCCCGCTGGCAAGGCTAGCGGGGTGGTTCATAGGGAGAGTGATTGTAAGGTCCGAAGCTAAAAACGAAGCCGGAAATACATCTCCGGAGGCTCTTCTTCATGGTGGTATCTTATTGAAAGTAAACGGTTTTTGCGACCCGTAAGTTTCTCCTTGACTTAAAGGTCATTCTTTAATAATTTAGGTCATTGCGCCTGTAGGCAGCGAATATTTAATGATATGGCAAACATAAAGGCCGGTGACGACATATTTTTCACATTGACGATGGCGGAGGTGCTCGAGAAGCAGGGGCTCTTCGAGGACGCTTTGATGATCTACAAGATCCTCGCGGACACGACCCCGTGGGACGCAACGCTTAAGTCAAAGATAGAAAAACTGAAGGGGCTGGCCGAGAGGGGCAGGGGAAAGAAGGTCGCCGCATCTAAAACGGAGTAGACTTCTGACCGGACGTTGAAAAATCCCGCATGCCGGACTTTTCAACCGCGATCTGGCCTTAGCCCGATAGTCCAAGACCTGTAAAGCGCAATGCCTGAGTAAGTACGGCGGCCCGGCATTATTTTGTGGGACGGCAAAATGAAAATTTTCGCCGCTGGTGCAAAAGCCCGGAGGGTCGAGTCCAAGGATGGACGAGATAATCCGCCCGCGGATAAGACTGACGGGCTGTTTTCAACGGATGCCAAAGGCGTTCTGCCGACGGGGTGAGTATGTCTTTCCTTGAGATATTGAAGGAGCTTGTGGACGGCGTGGCCGGCGGCGCGGCGGCTACCCTTATGGGGATGGACGGTATTGCCGTAAACCAGTACGCCGGCACTCAGGACTATGACGTGGAGACGGTCGGGGTAGAGTACGGCAAGGTGATAGATGAGATAAAGAACGCCTCCACGCTCCTTAACCTGGGGACCGTCGAAGAGGTGATGGTTACGACGGCCGGGATGGACCTGCTTTTAAGGATGGTTTCCGAGGAGTACTACATAGCCTTTGTCGTCAAAAAAGACTCGAATACCGGAAAAGCGCGGTTTCTTCTGAGAAAAGCGGCGGCAAAGGCCGCGAAGGAGCTTAGATAATAGCGGGAGCGGACATAAAGGTGAGGCTTAAGCGCCTCAAGCTTAAGCTTAAGGGGGCCGGTGTGGACGGCTTTCTAGTCTCCGATATAAATAACATAAGGTACCTGTCGGGGTTTACCGGCTCGAGCGCGTATCTCCTGGTGACGCAGGATAAGAGCTGGTTTCTCACGGACTCAAGGTACGCCTCTCAGGCACAGAGCGAAGTACGGGGCTACAGGACCAGGGTCTACAGGAAGTCGCTGGAGACGATAGCGGAGCTGGCGTCCTCCATGAAGATAAAGACCCTCGCTTTTGAGGGCGGCAACTTAAGCTACGATAATTTCCTGAAGGTAAAAAAGGCGTTCCGCAAAACGAGGCTTAAATCTCTCTCCGGGGTAACTTCCGCCTTAAGGACAAGAAAAGAGCCGGTTGAGATCTCTCTCATCAAAGACTCCGTCAAGGCGCTCGACAAGGGCTATGTCACGGCCCAAAGAGTGATCGCCCCGGGGGTAAGGGAGAAAGACGCCGCCCTGTCCATTGAGCTTGCGTTCAGGGACTCAGGCGCCGACGCCACGGCCTTCGATACGATCATAGCCTCCGGGTTCAGGGGGGCGCTGCCGCACGGCAAGGCTTCCGGTAAGAAGATAAAAAAAGGGGAACTTGTCGTGGTCGACATGGGGGTCATCCTCAACGGCTACAACTCGGATGAGACGCGGACTTACTGCGTAGGCAGGGCGACCGCCGAGCAGAAGAAGGTCTACGGGGTAGTCCTGGGCGCTCAGGAGAGGGCCATCGAGAGGATACGCCCGGGGGTAAAGGCGGCCGAAGTCGACAGGGCCGCAAGGGAATACATAGAAAAGGCCGGGTACGGCGAGTACTTCGGACACGGGCTCGGCCACGGCGTGGGCCTTGAAGTGCATGAGGGCCCGTCACTGAGCCCGTTCAGCGACGACCTGCTCGAGGAAGGGATGGTCGTGACGGTGGAGCCCGGCATATACATACCGGAGTGGGGCGGGGTCCGTATAGAGGATATGGTCCATGTCGTCAAAGGCGGCTCTGAGGTTCTGACGAAAACACCCAAGGATTTTGTTTGCCTGTAATAGGAGGATAGATGGACATAAAGGACATAAAAGCCATATATAAATTCTTAAGAGAGACCGATATTGTCGAGTTTGAGGTCGAAGGCGCCGACGGAAAGCTGAGGCTTAAAAGAGGCACGGCCGCCGGAGCGCTGCAGCAGCCGGTATTCGAGGCCCCATCCCCCGCCCCGGCCCCCGGGTCCGCCCAGGAGATAAAGAAGGAAGAGGCGGAGAAGGTAAAGGCCGAAAACATCAAGGTAGTCACCTCCCCGATGGTCGGGACTTTTTACAGGTCGCCTTCGCCGGAGGCCTCATCGTTCGTGGAACTGGGGTCTATCGTAAAAAGCGGCCAGACGCTCTGCATAATAGAGGCGATGAAACTTATGAACGAAGTCGAGTGCGAATTCAACGGCAAGGTCGTCCAGATACTCGTTGACAACGGTCAGCCAGTGGAGTACGGCGAGCCGCTCTTCCACGTAGAGGTATCCAGGTAAACGGACCACGCCGTGGCATGAACCACCCCGCAAGCCTTGCCAGCGGGGTACCCAAAGGGGAATCTGTTTTTATATACGCTGCAAGCCGCGCTTGATTAAAATTCTCCGCCATGAATTGCGGAGAATTTTGATGGCATGGAAAGATCATTTGTATTTGCCAGCCTTGACCCGCCGCTAAAGCGACGGGATTGCGGAGTGCACACCCATTCAACCCGAAGGAAATATTAAAGCCCCGCGGGATGCCGGACCGTAAAACAACCGGAACAAAAACTCAGCCGTCAGCCGTGACCCCGCGAAGGCGATCTCCACGGTGTCAGCAGATAAGGGAACCGATGTTCAATAAAATTCTGATCGCCAACAGAGGCGAGATAGCGATAAGGATAATCAGGGCCTGCAAGGAGATGGGGATAAGGACGCTGGCGGTCTATTCCGAGGCCGACAGGGAGTCTCTCCACACCCGTCTTGCCGACGGAGCCATATGCATCGGCCCCGCCAAGAGCAAGGACAGCTATTTAAACATCACCTCCCTCATCA
This sequence comes from Deltaproteobacteria bacterium, assembly GCA_016219115.1. Taxonomy (GTDB): domain Bacteria; phylum Desulfobacterota; class GWC2-55-46; order GWC2-55-46; family GWC2-55-46; genus JACRCH01. The sequence goes on along the minus strand of JACRCH010000001.1, from coordinate 2,265 downwards.
GCTCCATGGAGGTAGCCGACGCCGAGGCTGTGCACCCGGGGTACGGGTTCTTGGCCGAGAACGCCGGGTTCGCCGAGGCGTGCGAGAAGTGCGGCATCAAGTTCATAGGCCCGACTTCGGCCCTCATGAGGCTTATGGGCAACAAGGTGCAGGCCAAAAAGACGGCCGAGGAACTAAAGATCCCGGTCCTTCCATGGTCTAACAGGGGACTTAGCGACGAGAAGGAGGCCCTTGAGGTCTCCAAGAAGATCGGTTTTCCGGTCCTCATCAAGGCCGCAAGCGGCGGGGGCGGGCGCGGCATGAAGCTTGTCCACACGCAGGCGAGTTTAGCCTCAGCCTTCAACATGGCCAAGATGGAGGCGGTATCCGCCTTCGGCGACGGAGAGGTTTTCATCGAGCGGTTCTGCGAGCTCCCGCGCCACATAGAGATACAGATAGTGGCCGACGAGCACGGCAACGTGGTCCACCTCGGCGAGAGGGAATGTTCGATACAGAGGAGGCACCAGAAGATACTCGAAGAGTCGCCTTCCCCCCAGGTCGACTCCCGCCTGAGGCACAGGATGGGGGACGCCGCGGTGAAGCTCGCCAGGGGCATAGGCTACACCAACGTCGGGACCGTAGAGTTCCTCCTCGACAAGAACAAGAACTTCTACTTCATGGAGATGAACACAAGGATACAGGTCGAGCACCCGATAACCGAGTTCGTGACGGGGGTGGACCTCGTAAAAGAACAGATAAACATCGCCATGGGGAAGAAACTGGCGCTCAAGCAGAAGAACGTCACCATGAACGGACACTCCATCGAGTGCAGGATCAACGCCGAGGACCCCAGGACATTCGTTCCGTCGCCGGGTAAGATCACCGAGCTTATAATACCGGGAGGCCCCGGTGTCAGGGTCGACGGCTCCATATACTGCGGGTACATCGTCCCCCCGTACTATGACAACCTGCTGGCCAAGCTCGTCGTCCACGCAGAGACCCGCGCCGAGGCCATAGCCCGCATGACAAGGGCCCTTGAGGAGTTCCACATAGGCGGGATCAAGACCAATATATCGCTGCATCTAAAGATCATGAAGGACCACGACTTCATAGCCGGAAAAACTGATATAGACTTTCTCTCAAGATTTACCTAAAATATCTCCGTATGCGCTCTTCTTTAACGCCCGGGCGCCTGGACCGGCGTTCAACCTGATTATCCGCTCTGGCAGGTGCTATCAAGCGGACCCTCTTTGGGCCTAAACCCCGGGACTTCAGACCGTCAAAAAAAACATATCTCCTTGATATTTTTATTAAAGATGTAATGTATTTTTGCCGTTAGGAGGATATAGGGATGGTTCGCTGGAGGCTTATAATCGATCCGAGGCTCACGGGCCCCGAGAACATGGCCGTTGACGAGGCCGTTTTAAGGGTTGCCGAGTCGAGTTCCGCCGTTATGCCGACCCTGAGGGTCTACGGCTGGAGAGCGCCCGCGGTATCGATAGGTTATCTCCAGAAGGCCGCCACTTTCGCCCCAAGCGGGCTTCCGGTGGTCAGGAGGATCACCGGCGGGCGGGCGGTGCTCCACGACAATGAGCTTACCTACTCTATTGTGGCCGGCACGGAGGATGAGCCCTTTTCGGGCGGGATCACGGCCGCGTACTCATTCATAAGCAGGTCCATCATAGGCGCCTTGAACGAGGCCGGGGTCAAGGCCGAGTTTTCAAAGGGTTCGAGCGCCGGGGCAGGGAAAGACGCCTGTTTTTACACCCCCTCAAGGTACGAGGTCCTCGTAGACGGCAGGAAGCTTGTCGGCAGCTCGCAGAGACGGTTCAAGAAAAGTTTTTTGCAGCACGGATCGATACTTTTAGGCATTGATAAGGGGATGAACAGCCTTGTATTTGGCCCTGATGTGATAGGGAGGATGGCCTCTTTAGACGAGTTCAGCCCTGTCGGGGAGACGGAATTCAGGGACCTCTTTATCCGGTCTATGGCAAGGGGGCTTGGGGCAGATTTTACGGTATCCGGACTCAGCGAGACTGAAGCCCGCCTTAAAGCGGAGCTTAAAAGGACAAGGTATGAAGACTCCGGGTGGAACATCTCCGGCGCGCAGGAGAGATGCGCTGCCGCGGTCTGAAAGACCGACCCACCCTCGAATCGCCTGATCGATAGACTTTTAATCTCTTCGGGTTGAATGGGTGTGCCACTCCGCAATCCCGTCGCTTTAGCGGCGGGTCAAGGCTGGCAAATACAAATGATCTTTCCATGCCATCAAAATTCTCCGCAATT
>JACRCH010000052.1 GCA_016219115.1 Deltaproteobacteria bacterium | reverse complement strand
TCGGTCAGGTCCATCAGGTCCTCGTAAGTGGCGTACGCCTGGTAGAACTCAAGCATCGTGAACTCGGGGTTGTGCCTGGTGGAGATGCCCTCGTTCCTGAAGTTCCTGTTTATCTCGAAGACCCTCTCGAACCCGCCGACTATAAGCCTCTTGAGATAAAGCTCCGGGGCTATCCTCATGTAAAGCTCCATCCCCAGGGCGTTATGGAAGGTCTTGAACGGCTTTGCCGCGGCCCCTCCGGGGATTGGCTGAAGCATCGGGGTTTCCACTTCGATGAACTCCCTGGCGGCAAGAAAATCCCGGATGAACTTCACGGTCTTCGTCCTCTTCAGGAAGACGTCCTTGACCTCGGGGTTTACCATGAGGTCGAGATAGCGCTGCCTGTAGCGCGCCTCAACGTCGGTCAGGCCGTGCCACTTCTCCGGGAGCGGATGGAGCCCCTTTGCGAGAAGTCTGAGTTTCCTGGCCTCTATGGTAAGTTCGTTCGTCCTTGTCCTGAAAAGCGGCCCCTCGACGCCGACGATGTCACCCATGTCGCACGCCTTGAAGAGCGTGTAGGCCTCTTCACCGACGGTGTCTTTTTTTATGTAGGCCTGAAGCCTGCCGCTTCTGTCCTGAATCTGTATGAAAGAGGCCTTGCCGAAGTCTCTCACGGCCATAATGCGCCCGGCGATGGAGATGGTGGCGGCCTTCGCCTCAAGCTCCTCCCTGGTGGAGTTGCCGTAGTCGTTGGAGACAACGCCGCAGGTCGTCGAAGGCTTGTAGTCGTTAGGGTAAGGGTTGACCCCGGCCTCCTTGAGGCTCTGGAGTTTTCCCAGGCGCTGCTGAAATTCGCTGCTTCTGTCTTCCACTGGTTGCACCTCGGCAGAAATTTGAAAAATGAGACCTCACCGGTCTTGAACGACCGGGTACTGCCGGACCGCAAAAAAAGAGGCTTTTCGGCGCTGAGTTGTCGGCCTTATTTTTAATCCGGAAAATCAGGTCCGACGCAATATTAAAAGGTATCTTATTTGAAAGTCCGAGTCAAGCGAAATACGCCGATTTTCATAGGGTTTAAGGGGGTCCGTAAAAGTAAGCGAATGCTGACTTGGGAGGGAGGAGGGGGTGAGTGGCGCACGGCGGGTTAAATTCCTTCAGGTTGAATTAAGCGCGGCTTGCCGCGTATATAAAAACAGATATCCCTTCGGGATACCCCGCTAGCCTTGCTTGCGGGGTGGTTCATTACCCTGCGTCTCGTTGCGGAAGATCAAAATACCGGCTCCTCGCAGGGTCTGCCCACGGCCTCGGCAACTCTTTTGTGTGTGACGCGCCCATTGTGGATGTTTACGCCCCTTTTGAGGGCCGGGTTTGAGGTAACGGCGTCGTTAAGGCCCCTGTTCGCAAGCGACAGCAGATACGGGAGCGTGGCGTTGGTAAGCGCGAAGGTCGATGTCCGGGGAACCGCGCCGGGCATGTTGGCCACACCGTAGTGGATGACCCCGTCGACAACATAAGTCGGGTCCGAGTGGGTCGTCGGCCTTATCGTCTCTATGCAGCCGCCCTGGTCTACCGATACATCGACGATGACAGCCCCCTTTTTCATAATCGAGAGCATCGGGCGCGTGACGAGTTTGGGGGTCCTGGCGCCGGGTATGTGGACGGCGCCTACCAGGAGGTCGGCCCTTTTGACCGCCTCCTCGATGTTGTAACTATTTGAAATAAGAGTGTTTATCCGGCTGCCGAATATGTCGTCGAGGTACCTGAGCCTGTCTACCCTCGTGTCCAGCAGTGTGACATCGGCCTCGAATCCGGCGGCTATCCTCGCGGCGTTGACACCGACGACGCCGGCCCCGATTATAACGATCCTGCCCCTCTTGACCCCCGGCACGCAGCTCAAGAGCACGCCCTCTCCGCCGCAGGGCTTCATCAGGTAGTGCGCGCCGACCTGTACCGCGAGTCTTCCGGCCACTTCGCTCATGGGGGTGAGTATCGGAAGCGTCCTGTCTTCAAGCTCGACGGTCTCGTATGCTACCGCGGTGGTCCCTTTCCTTATAAGTTCGTCGGCCAAAGCCTTGTCGGCGGCAAGGTGAAAGAAGGTGAATACGATGAGGCCTTCCCGTAAGTAGGCGTACTCCTCGGGGCGCGGCTCCTTCACCTTGACGACAAGGTCCGCGCCCGCCCATACATCCGCCGCTAAAGGCACTACCTCGGCGCCGGCCTTTATATATTCGCCGTCGTCGATGGAGCTGCCGGCCCCGGCGTTTGTCTGGACCAGGACCCTGTGGCCGGATTCCTTCAAGGCCCTTACGCCCGATGGGACGATGGCGACCCTGTACTCGTTGTCCTTTATCTCTTTCGGAACCCCGATTACCATATAGAGGGTGGAACCTCCCTGTTTGAGTTGGCTGATAGAAGATGGGCCGGGCTGGCTGCCCGAAACGGAGTTCAAATTATCAGGTTTAACGACCCCCGTCAATGGAGAAGGGCAATGCAGAAGAACTCAGCCCTCCTCCTTGACCCTGTCTTTGCCGATAAGCGGAAGGACCTGGTCTTTGAGGTACTTCAGGTCTTTCTCCAGGCAGTCAAGGTCCTCCCTGCTCAGAGGGAAGGGCTCTATGGGGCGGTCCCTTAAAAAATCCAACCTGAATATATCGGCGTTCCTGGAGATAAAATCCCCGGGGATGGCGTTGGGCGCCTCGACACCGTTCATGATAGCCCAGGCGAGCGTCCAGGCCCTCGCTACATTACTCAGGTCGTAGCCCCCGCCCCCTAGCGCGACCCACGGGAGGCCGAACGAGCGCAACGTTTTGACCATATGCTCGAAGCTCCGTGTCGTAAGGCTCAAGTGCGTTATGGGGTCGGTCTCGAACGAATCGACCCCGAGCTGTGTCACGAGGATGTCGGGCCTGAAGCCCCTGATGAAAGACGGGACGACCTCGTCGAAGACCCTCATGTAGAGCTCATCGCAAACGCCCGGCGGAAGCGGCATGTTGACCGAGTACCCCCTGCCGTCTCCTATGCCGGTGTCGGTCACCAGACCCGTGCCCGGAAAGAGCCACTGGCCGGACTCGTGGATGGAGACGGTAAGGACCCTGTCCGTGTCGTAGAAGGCGTACTCCACGCCGTCGCCGTGGTGTGCGTCAATGTCGACATAGGCTACCCGTTTGCCGAGCGAGACGAGGTATTTTATCGCCACGGCCGCGTCGTTCACGTAGCAGAAGCCCGAGGCCCTGCCGGGCATCGCGTGGTGGAGCCCCCCGGCGATGTTGAAGGCTATGTCGGCATCCCCCTTTGCCACAAGCTCGGCGGCCTGCATCGAGGCGCCCGTCGAGTAGCACGACCAGGCGTACACTCCGTTAAACACCGGATTATCGCCGAAGCCCAGACCGTGGGCCGAACCCTCTACGGGGATTATGCCGCTGTTGGCCTCCTTCAAGACCCTCAGGTACTCGTTCGTGTGAAAGAGGAGTATCTCTTTTTCGGTGGCCTTTCTCGCCTCTATTACCGTTGAGCCGGGCAGGTCCGCGAGACCAAGCTCCTTCATCAGCTCATAGGTGAGCCGCAGCCTCACGGGCTTCATCGGATGGTCCGCGCCGTAGTAGTAAGAGCTGAACCGGTCGGAATAGATAAAGGCTGTTTTCACGTGAATACCTCGTATTTCAGAAAGACAGCTTTCAGGTTCTAAATATCACGGCGAGACAAAAACTTCAACAAAGCGCCTGGGCCTACTCGTATCTCAGGGCCTCTATCGGGTCCATGCGGGCGGCCTTTCCGGCGGGGTATATGCCGAAGACGAGGCCGACTAAAACCGAAAAGACGAACCCCAGCACGATAGAGTACGGCGTTATGATAGTCTCCCAGTCGCCCAGGTACGAGATGAGAAAGCCGAGGCTTACCCCGAGCGCAATGCCCATGAGCCCGCCCGTGACGCTTATGACGAGCGCCTCGATGAGGAACTGCTTCATGATGTCTCTTCTCCTGGCGCCAACAGCCATCCGGATGCCGATCTCTCTGGTCCTCTCGGTGACGGACACAAGCATGATGTTCATCACGCCGATGCCTCCGACGAGAAGCGACACCGCGGCAATGCCGGAGAGGAGGTACGCGAAGGTCTGGCTCGTCTGCTTCATCGTCGCCACGAACTCGGAGAAGTCCCTTACCGAAAAGTCGGACTCCGTCCCGTTGGGTATCCTGTGACGGGAACGCAATATTTTTTCTATTTCTGCCTTGACCTTCGGGATGTCCTCCACAAGGCCGACCTTCACATAGATGTCGTTTACGAAGTCCTGGTTGAAGAGCCGTTTCTGAGAGGTCGATACGGGGACGAAGACCTGGTCGTCAGGGTCGTACCACGAGGTCTGCCCCTTGGAGCTCATGACGCCTATGACAAGGAAGGACTGGCCCTCTATCTTTATCTCCTCGCCGACGGCCGGGCCGTCGCCGAAGATCTCTTTTTTGACTGTCGTGCCGATGTCCACCACCCTTTTCATGAGCTTTATGTCCGTGGCGTCGAAGGGCCTGCCCGTGGCCACCGGGAAGCTGTTTATGTCGAAGAACGCCGGCGTGGTGCCGTTGACCATCGTGGTGGAGTTCTTGTTGGCGTACTTGACCTGCGACATGTTCGTCACTGACGGGCTTATGAGGCTCACTCCCGGGATACTCCTCACCGCCTCCGCGTCATCAAGGGTGAGCGTTTCGACCGCGCCCGTCCTTATGTGCCCCAGGCGCGCCGCCCCCGGACGGACGCGCAGGAGGTTGGTGCCGAACCTGGAGATGGATTCGAGGACCTGTTTTTTCGCGCCCTCGCCGATGGAGAGCATGGCGATGATGGCCGCCACGCCGATTATGATGCCGAGCATGGTGAGCACGGTCCTTAGTTTGTTGGCGAGTATGCCCCTGAAGGCGACTTTTATGACCTGCCAGAATAACATGGCCTCATCTTTCCCGAGTCATTAAAGGTTATGGCCGCCTAAGCCGCTGGAGGGTTTTTTCCGAAAACCGTTTAATCAGGCAATTCTCCGCAGCTTGCCCTTGTAAAACCCTCCCCCTTGATGGGGGATGGTAGGGGTGGGGGTGAAAAAATGTTTTCACCCTCCCCGCTTCCCGTTGCATCGGAAGAGCGCAACGGGAGCCCAGCCCTCGCAATCGAGGGAGGGTAGGGTTAAGGAGATACCCCGGAGAAAAGCTCCGGGATGGTTCATCCGTTCCGGATCAGGCCGTCCCTGATGGTGATCGTTCTGCGGGAGTGGGCCGCAATCTCCCTGTCGTGCGTGACGACCACCAGGGTAGTGCCCTTTTTATTCAGCTCCGCGAAGATATCCATTATTTCGGCGCCGGTTTTGGTGTCGAGGTTGCCGGTAGGCTCGTCGCCCAGGATGATCGCCGGCTCCGTGACTATCGCCCGGGCTATCGCCACCCTCTGCCTCTCGCCGCCGGAGAGCTCGTTGGGCCTGTGGTTTATCCTTGCCGAGAGACCGACCTCGTTCAGGGCCCTGGCCGCCATCCCGGCGGTGCCGGTCACGCCGGCGTAAAGAAGCGGCAGCTCGACGTTCTCGAGGGCGGTATGCCTGGTCAGGAGGTTAAAGGTCTGGAAGACGAACCCGATGTTTTTGTTCCGGGCCGCGGCCAGCTCGTCCTCGTCCATCCCATCCACCCTGGCGCCGTTCAGTGTGTATGTCCCTTCGTTCGGACGGTCGAGGCAGCCGATGATGTTCATGAGGGTGGACTTGCCGGACCCCGACGGGCCCATGACGGAGACGAACTCTCCCTTTTCGATGCTGAGGGAGACGCCCTTGAGGGCCTCGACTACCGAGTCCCCCATCCGGTAACGCTTCTTTATGTTTTCGAGTTCTATCACGCGGTCTTTATCTCTACTTTACAGTCCGCCGGAAAAGTGTTTTGAGGACCTTGCGGTCAGCGAATAAAAAGACACTATCTCAGCCGAATCCTTCCAGCCGGACAAATGGCTCGCTTTTTTTGTCTGCCGTCCGCAGGACACCTTTTGTAAAAAGGTACTGGCGTACGGCGAATAATAGACGTGAGCCGTTTTACCGAACCGATTGCAGCAGGCGGACAAGTCGTTTTAAATCCGCCGACTGCCAGGTCTGCCGACTGCCAGGCCCTCAAACTCTTTCCAAAAAATCTTAGTGCTAAAGGTCTTTTGTTGGGGGCAATTGAAAAACCTTTCTACGGAAAGTTCCCCCCAAGGAGGCTCTTTTCAGCGTATGTTAAAAGAAGAACCTCTTCTTCTTTTTGGGTTCGACCTGTTTAAGCCCAGAAATCACGATCTCGTCGCCCTCTTTGACCCCCGAGACCGCCTCCGTGACCATGCCGTCCGTCTTGCCGGGCTTCACCTCCACGAACTGCGGTGCCCCGCCGTTCATGAGATAGACGCCGGTCTTGCCGTTTTTGGTCCTGAAGGCCTCGTTGGGGACAAGGACCGCGCCTTTCACCACATCCGTCAGTATGCTCACGGCGGCGGTCATCCCCGGTTTTAAAAGCCCCTTGTCCCTGTCCGTTATCATGACGACGACCTCGAATATCGTCACCGTCCTTTCGACCTTGCCCTTGGGCGCGATGCGCTCCACGTGGCCGTTAAACGAATGGCCGGGGAGCGAATCGACCGCCACGGTAACCGCCTGCCTGACGGCGATCTTGCTTATGTCGACCTCGTCGACTTGAGCGCTGACATAGATATTGTCGAGGTTCGCCATGCTGAAAAGCGGCGTGCCCTCGGAGGCCGATGACAGGGTGGACGAGATGACCTGGCCGACATCGACGTATTTTTTTAGGATGGTACCCGTGAAGGGGGCCCTTATCTGCGTGTCGGAGAGCCTCTCTTTGGCCTCCTTGTAGGCCTCGGTCGCCTGCAGCACCTCGGCCTCCCCGAGCTTAATATCAGTTCGGCTCTTCTCAAGCGTTATCTCGGCGTCGTCGAGCTCCTGTCTGGAGATGACGCCTCCCCCGTAAAGCTCCTGCGAGCGTTTAAGCTTTATTCCGGCGTCTTTGAGGGAGACCCGCGCCTTATCGAGCCTGGCGTTGGACATAAGGACATTGGCCTCTGCCTGCTTGGTGCGGGTCTCTTCGGTCTTCGGGTCGAGCTTGACGACAGTCTCGCCCTTTTTTATAGTGTCGCCTTCGTTGAACGGGGAGTTCGTTATCTCGCCTCCGGCCTTGCTTTTGACCACCACCTCCACATCCGGCGTGACGGTCCCGGTGGAGACGACCTCAAGCTTAAGGTCCCCCCGGCCGGCCTTTACGGTCTTTATCTCCTCCTTGTCGTTCCCCTTGCCGGAGGAGCCGTAGTAAGAATACGCGCCCAGCAATGCCGCCGCCGCGATTATTATTATGACCCATGCAGAGACTTTTTTCACCTCTTCACCTCAATTCTCCCCGTAGTCGCCGGCGAGGCTTATGCCCAGGTCTTCCAGCAGCGTTCCTCTTTCCATGCAGTAGGTTATAAGCGCCTTGCCGTAGTCGGCTACTGCCGTGACCTCGTTTGAGAGGGCTTTTGCGAGGTCTTCCTGCACCTTGAGCACATTATAAGTGGTAGAGCGGCCCGCCGCCAGCTTCTTCTCCTCCGCGGCAAGCGCCTCCCCGGTAAGCCCCACGGTAGTCCGCGCCTCCCGTACCCTTTCGGCATCGGCCTTAAGGTCCTTTATGGCGGCGTCCAGGTTCATGATGATGGTCTGTTCGAGTTTTTTGAGGTTAAGAAGCGCCTGGTCGGCGGAAAACCGTGCAGCCCCGAGGTCCCCCGTGGCGGTGTTGTTGCCGAGAGGGTAGCGAAACACTATCCCAAGAGACCAGTCCGGGTTGGAGTCTATCCCCCTGAAAGAGTCCGAGAGGCTTGTCCCGAGGCCGTTGAACCCGTAGCTCGCCTCGAGGTCTACCCTGGGGAAGCGCTGGCTGGACGCGTAGCGTATCTCGATACGGTTCTTCTGAAGCTCGGCTTTCGTCTCAAGGTAGTCAGGCCTGACCGCGATCGCTTTCGCCACGCTCTCATCGAGCCCGGCGGCGGTCTTGGGCAGCGGGGACTCGGGAGAGGGGACGATCTCCCTGTCCCTAAGCTCATAGACGTCATTAGAGATGAGAAGCTTTATGGCGTTCTCCTTCTCCCTGACCGCTTTTTTTGCCACGAGCGCGTCGTCTCTCCTTGAGGCGGCGGCCGCCCTGGCCTGAGTGACCTCGAGAAGGGAGGACGCCCCGGCCTCGTACTTCTTCCTGTTTATCTCGACGAGCGCCTCCGCCAGCCTCTGCGACTCTGTCCTCACCCCCAGTTCCTCTTTTACCCGCAGCAGGTCCCAGTGCGCCAGCCCGTAGCGGGCCACGGTCTCCATTATCTTCTGCTTGAGCTTATATATCGAGATCTCGCGGTTTTTCCGGGCGATGTTCAGCTGGCGCTCGTTTGAGCCCGGCCCGAAGCCTTTGAGGAGCGGCTGGGTTATCCTGACCCCGGTGAAAGAGGCGTACTGGTCGGTGAACCTGTTGAGGGTGTTGGCGGACCAGTCGTCTTTTACCTCGAGGGTGAACTCGGTCCCGAGAGCGGTCTTGCCGGAAAGCCCCGCGTCGAGGCTGTAGTTTTCGGACTTCATGGAATTAAGCCCGCCGGCGGCGACGCTTGAGCTGGCGTTGAGGGGTTTCCTGGAGTCCTCTCTTTTAAACGAGCCGAAGAGGTCGGTGTCGAAGGCGCCCCGCTGGCTCTGAACGCGGGAAGAGGCGATCTGCGGGGAGACGCGCTCAATGGTTATGTCAAGGTTGTTTTCAAGGACCAGCTCGACTCCGCCTTTGAGCGTAAGGTTGAGCTGACCCGGTGAGGCCTCGGCCAGGGCACAAGACGGGTAAAGAAAGACAGCGGCTGTTATGAGGGCCGTCTTTATGATGTTTGCGCGGTTATGGGACATCCGGCACGGGCCTTCGGTTTTTTAAGTTTTTAAAGTTCTGAAAATCCCTGTGATCTTCAAGCCCCTGCGAGTTCATTCTTTTAACGTTCTGAAAACCCAGTTCAATTCGGGCCCCTGAGGGTTCATTTTCTTAACACAATGACGGTCCCGTGGGGTTTTAAAGCCGGAGAGAAAACGGTACGGCAGGAATATACGGGTCTTTACGTTTTCCCCCGGGCCGGCCCCGCGGGGTTCCTCAGAAGAACCTTCCTCGGCCTTGTGCCGACCGAGTGGTCTTTGGGGGCTGTGATCTTCTTCATGTGATGGAGCCTCTTCTGTTTTTTAAGCCTGCCGTATATCCTCACCCAGGCGCACTCGTTTTCGGTGTCGACCTCGCACATCCCGTCGGCCATACCACCGCAGGGGCCGTTCAATAACCCCTTCGGGCACTCGGTGTGAGGGCATATCCCGCCGGTGTCGATAAGGACGCACTCGCCGCAGAGGCTGCAGCCCTCGAAGAACCTCCCGACCCGCTCTACCGTTGCCAGGAATATCGAGTCGAGCGCCGGGTATACGGGCTGGGTCTCCTCGGCCACGTCGGCCACGGTCCTGACTCCGGCGCCGCAGGCGAGCACCACTACCGCGTCGGCATGCCTGAGCTCGGGTTTGTTTCTGTAGTCTTTTATTACAAGCTGCCTGTAGCAGGTCTCCTCCGGCAGCGACGCCCCGACGACCTTCTTGCCGTTCTCGGTGAGGACGCGGGTCATCTCTTCAAGCTCTTTTCTCCCGCCGGTATCGCACTGCTCGGCGCAGGAGTCGCACCCGAAGAGATAGATATTGTCCTTGCCCTTGAGCGCTTCGAGTATGTCCTTTATATCCTTTTTTGTGGTGATTATCATTGTCAGCCGTCCGCTTCAAGGGCCCGCCTGGGGCAGGGTCGTTTTAGTGGGCGAGTTAAAGCCCGGCCGTCTTTCTGGCGGCCTCGACCGTGTTTTTAAGGAGCATCGCTATCGTCATCGGCCCCACGCCCCCCGGCACCGGAGTGATGAAAGAAGCCTTTTCGGCGGCCTTCTCGAAGTCTACGTCGCCGCAGAGCTTTCCGTTCTCGTCCTTGTTCATCCCCACGTCTATGACGATGGCGCCTTCCCTCACCCAGTCGCCCTTGACGAATTTGGCCCGCCCGATGGCGGCAACAAGCACCTCGGCAGACCTTATCTTCTCTACAAGGTCTTTTGTCCTCGAGTGGCAGATGGTGACCGTGGCGTTTCTCTTGAGGAGCATCATCGCCATGGGCTTGCCGACGATGTTTGAGCGGCCCACGACGACGGCGTTCTTCCCGGAGAGGTCCACTCCAGTGGAGTCCAGCAGGCGCATCACCCCGTAAGGGGTGCACGGCTGAAGGGTCGGGGCGCCTATCATGAGACGGCCGACATTGTACGGGTGGAATCCGTCTACGTCTTTTGCCGGAAGTATCGCCTCGAGGACCTTCTCCTCGTCAATGTGGACGGGGAGAGGGAGCTGTACGAGTATGCCGCTGACGTCATTGGCTTTATTGAGCTTGTCGACGAGCTTCAACAGCTCGTTCTCTGTGGTATGCTCCGGCAGGTCGTACTGTGCGGAGTTTATGCCGACCTCCTCCGAGGCCTTGCCCTTGTTCCTTACATAGACCTTTGAGGCGGGGTTGTTCCCGACGAGGATTACGGAGAGGCCGGGTACAACCCCGCGTTTTTCCTTCAGGGAGCGGATCTCTTCTTTGAGTTCTTCGCGGACCCGGGCTGCTATTTCCTTGCCGTTTATGATGTTTGTCATGAAATTTTCCGCGTTTTTTTTAAAATTCAGTATACTTTAAGAGGAGGTGGATTGCAAAGAATTTCGTCGATAAAAGCCCTTTTTAAAAGGCTCTGGCATTGGTCAGGCCCTTGACATAAAAGCGGCGGAAGGATATTATCGAAGGCAGCGTCGTTTTTTTAACGGCCTGAAAATCCACGGGTTTTTGGCCGGGGAAGAGGTCGTCGCAGAAAAAGGAGATTAAGCATGGGCTTTTGGGAAAACATCAACGAGGAACTCAAAAACGCCGTCGAGGAAGGCTGGACGGTGGTAAAGGAGAGCGCCAGGATCGGCAAGCTCCGCTACCGGATGCATCTGCTCCACAAACAGGCTGAGAAGGCCTTCACCGAGATAGGCGGTATCGTATATGAGAAGATGAAGGCCGGGTCAGAGCCTCTCACCCCAGGGGTCTTAAAGCTCGTCGAGAAGATAAAAGAGATCGAGGCCGCCACGGAGGCCCTTGAAAAAGAGATAGAGGCTACGAGGAAGAAAGAGTCTGCCGGGAAGAAATGAACCCGCCGCGGCCAAAAAAACCCTGGGTTTTAAGAACGTTAAGATATAATCCCCGCCGCTCTTCCATCCCGGACGGCCAGCCATCAGTTTTTTGCAATCTCAGCAAGGATTGTCTTTTTTACAGCCCGGAGATTAAAATTCTCCGCCATAAATGACGTAGAATTTTGATGGTATGGAAGATCATTTGTATTTGCCAGCCTTGACCCGCCGCTAAAGCGACGGGTCAAGGCTGGCACACCCATTCATTTTACCGGTTAAACGCCCTGATTTTATGGGGTTGGAAGGGCCCGGACACCACTTTGGAAAACATACCGTTACTTAAAGACATAGTCATACTGATGGCCGTCTCTGTGCCGATGAGCTTTTTGCTGTCGAGGTTAGGCCTTCCGACGGTCATCGGTTTTTTCGCTACCGGCGCGGTCATCGGGCCGTACGGCTTCGGGCTCGTCACCGAGCTCGATACCGTCGAGACGCTTTCGCAGATAGGCGTGGTGCTCCTGCTCTTCACCATCGGACTCGAGTTCTCGATAGCGCGCCTGCTGAACATCAGGCGCGAGGGGATACTCGGAGGGGGCCTGCAGGTCGCCCTCACGGTCCTGACAGTCTATCTTATAAGCATTCTCTTCAAACAGCCTTTCCCGGTGGCGTTACTCCTGGGCTTCATCATCTCGCTATCGTCCACGGCCATAGTGTTGAAGCTCTTGATCGACAAGGGCGAGGTAAACTCGTCTCACGGAAACCTGACGGTGGCGGTGTTGATCTTTCAGGACCTCTGCGTGGTGCTGATGGTCATGCTCATACAGAGTATCGGGGGCAACGGGGACGCCTCGGCGCTCAGGATGGCGAAAGCGCTGGGGTTCTCGGTTTTTGCCTTCGCGGTCATAGTCGTGGCCGTAGTGTACATCATCCCGAGGATATTCAACCAGGTCGTCAAGCTCAGGAACAGGGAGGTCTTCGTCCTCACTATCGTCCTCGTGTGTCTCGGGACGGCGTGGGTCACTTCCCTTTTCGGGCTCTCTGTGGCGCTCGGGGCGTTCGTGGCGGGCCTCGCCATATCCGAGTCCGAATACAGTAACCAGATAGTCGCCGAGGTGATCCCCTTCAGGGACACCTTCGCCTCGCTCTTCTTCATCTCCATCGGGATGCTCCTGGACCTGAACTACTTCGTCAATCACATGCCGTGGCTTCTCCTGCTGGCGCTTGCCGTAATAGCCGTAAAGGCGGCGGCGGTGACGGCAGTCGGGCAGATGCTCAGGTACCCTTTGAGGCTTTCTATCGTCGTGGGGCTGAACCTGGCGCAGATAGGGGAGTTCTCCTTCATACTCATAAAGATGGGTCAGGACTACGGGCTGTTAAACCAGGGGATATACCAGTCGCTTCTGGCCGCCTCTATCGTCACGATGACCCTCACGCCCTTTATCTACCAGAGGTCGTCCAGGATAGCTTTCAACATCGGCCACAGGCTCGGGACAGGTGGGGCCGGCGTGGTCAAAAAGACGCACCTGTCGAACCATGTGGTGATAGTCGGCTACGGGCTCTCGGGGAGGAACCTTTCCAAGGTCTTGAAGGAGACCTCCATCCCGCACCTCGTAGTGGACATAAACATGGACAGGGTGAGAAAGGCGAAGTCCGCCGGGCACCAGTCGTACTTCGGCGACACCAGCCACCCGGAGATACTCAAGAAGATGGGGATAGAGATGGCCAAGATGCTCGTGGTGGCGATCTCGGACCCGATCTCCACCAGGAGGATAGTAAAGACGGCGCGCGAGATCAACCCCGCCCTGTCCATCCTCGTGAGGACGCGCTACATCCGGGAGGTCGAGGACCTCTACCGCCTCGGCGCGAACCAGGTAATACCCGAGGAGTTCGAGACTTCCGTAGAGATATTCGCGAGGGTCCTGCGTGACTACAGGATCCCCGGCAATATCGTCCAGAACCAGATAGACCTCATCAGGCAGGAGGGATACGCTATGCTCAGGAACCCGTCGATGACGGGCGAGAGGCTCGCCAAGCTTACGACGGTCCTTGAGAAGACCGTCATGGACACCTTTTACGTGGACAGCGGCTGTTCGGTAGCCGGAAAGACGGTAGCGGACTTGAACCTGAGGAAGAAGGCCTCCACGACCATAATAGCGGTTGTGAGGAAAGGGGAGGCGATAACAAACCCGGGGGCACACCTCGTCATAGAGCCGTTTGACATACTGGTACTCCTCGGAAGCCACGCCCAGCTCGCGGCGGCCTTTGACATCCTTACCGACAGATGCCCGATTTAGGAGGGGGTACTGGCGTACGGCTAATTAAAGACAATTTCTAAAGGTTTTTCAGCTTTTTATTCTCTCTTAAGGTCTAATACTCCGCGGCTTGCCGCGTCATTTTAAATCTCCTCCCCCTTGATGGGGGAGGCAGGGCGGGGGTGAAGAAGATTTCACCCTCCCCGCTTCCCGTTGCATCGGCTTCGCGTAGCTTAAGCCCGGCTCTTCCGTCGAGGGGAGGGGAGGAAGGGTGGGCTTTTCTTCTTAGAGAGTCTTTCGGCATTTAAAGAACCAAGGG
>JACRCH010000053.1 GCA_016219115.1 Deltaproteobacteria bacterium | reverse complement strand
TGGCTGGGGGACCAGGATTCGAACCTAGATAAACGAGTTCAGAGCCCGTTGTCCTGCCGTTAGACGATCCCCCAGTCGTACGTATCCCATCTAATATAATAATACGGTAAAATCAAGTCAAGTAAATTTTATTGACAATGGCAAATTAATTCCTGTATACTTTTAAGTCTTTATATTAATATAACTGGATGAAGATTAACATAGACGATATACCCGATGAGGGGTTGAGCCTCGATCTGACCGAAGAAGGCCGCGCGCTTGAGGCGTTGGTCGGGGGGAAGCTCGGTTTTTCTTTCGCCTCACCGGTGGCGGCCCACCTGGAGCTTACAAAGACGGAAGGCAATGTTTTCGTCTCCGGAGATATAAAGACACGGATAGCCGTCAACTGCAGCAGGTGCCTGAAAGACTTCGAGTTCCATTTTAAGACCGATCTGGCCCTCTTCTATACAAGGGGCAAGGAAGAGGAGAAGGAAAAGGAACTCAAGCCCGGCGACCTGGATGTCAACTATCTGCCGGATGCGGAGCTCGACACCACGGAGATGATTTTAGCGCAGATCTCCCTTGAGATGCCGATGCAGCCGCTTTGCGATGCCGGGTGCAAGGGGCTGTGCCCGAAGTGCGGGGCAGACCTGAACCAGGGCGACTGCGGCTGCTCCTCGGAAGAAAAGATAGACCCGAGATTTGCAAAGTTGAAGGGTTTTAAGGTAGAATGAACCCGGACGAAGAGGAAGCTCAGGGTTCACATATCGTCAGAATAACCGGCCTGTGACTTAAATCGCTATTTATAGCAAAAAGAGCTAAACAATAACGAGAAACCGACAAGAGAGGGATAAAGATGCCGAATCCAAAGAAGAGACATTCAAGGTGCAAAAGGATGCAGAGAAGGAGCCACGACGCCCTGACCGGTCCGGCCATTTCGACCTGCCCGCAGTGCGGAGAGCCCAAAAGGCCTCATTACGTATGCCCTAACTGCGGCACATACAAAGGCAGGACCGTCATAAAGAAGGAAGAGGTCTGAGGTCTTAAGGATCTGGACCCCGGGGCTTATTCAGCCGCGCAGGGAGAGCCCCTCCGCGCGCAATTACGGTAACAGCCGGCATTGAAGGCGGCATCCTTACAAAATCTCAGCCAAAACATATATGAAAATAGCCGTAGACGCGATGGGAGGCGACCACGCACCCGCTGTAGTTGTTGAAGGGTGTATCCAGGCCTCAAACGAGTTCAACATCCCCATCATCCTCGTAGGCGACAGGGAGAGGATCGAGGCCGAGATGAAGAAGTACAGGGCAGACTCCTCGAATATTTCAATAAGGCACGCCTCCGAGATCGTCGGCATGGACGAAAGCCCGGCCCAGGCTATAAGAAAAAAGAAGGACTCGTCCCTGAAAGTCTGCTTCGACCTCGTCAAAAGCGGGGAAGCCGGCGCCGTAGTGAGCGCCGGGAACTCCGGCGCCGCCATGGCCGCCGGTATGTTCCTCATGAAGAAGATAAAGGGCGTGGACCGTCCGGCGATCGCCGTAAGCGTGCCTACCATGAAAGGCTCGGCCGTCCTCCTCGACGTGGGCGGCAATGTCGACTGTAAACCCATACACCTCGTCCAGTTCGCCATCATGGGCGACGTGTACGCCAGGTACGCCCTCAAAAAAGACCGTCCCAGGGTCGGCCTCCTCTCAAACGGCGAGGAGGAAGGCAAGGGTAACGAGCTTACCCGCGAGACAAACGCCATCATTAAAAAGACCTCTCTCAACTACATCGGCTATGTCGAGGGCAGGGACATCTACAGGGGCGATGTCGATGTCGTGGTAGCCGACGGTTTTGTCGGCAACGTCGTCCTCAAACTGAGCGAAGGGCTCGTGGAGGCCGTCACTACCATGCTGAAGGAAGAGATAATGGCCACGCTCCCGTCAAAGATCGGGTACCTGCTTGCCAGGGGCGCCTTCCAGAGACTCAAGAAGAAGATAGATTACGCCGAGTACGGCGGCGCGCCGCTTTTAGGAATAGAGGGCGTGTGCGTCATAAGCCACGGCAGAAGCAACCCCAAGGCGATAAAGAACGCGATACTCCGCGCCTCGGAGTTCGCCGTGGGCAAGGTCAACACCCATGTCATGGAAGAGATAGCAAAAAACGGGGACCTCGAAAAGCTCAACCGTCCCGACGCGGCCTCCGGGAGCTAGCCGGATATGCTTAGAGCAAGGCTCATAGGGACCGGCTCGCATGTCCCGAAAAAGATACTTACAAACCACGACCTTGAAAAGCTCGTCGAGACCTCCGACGATTGGATATCCACCCGCACCGGCATAAGACAGAGGCATATCGCCGTAGACGAGACCACCTCCGACATGGCCGCGAAGGCAGCTAAAAACGCCATGAAGGCCGCTGGCGTGTCGCCCAGGGACATAGACCTCATAGTCGTGGGGACGGTCACCCCGGAGATGTGCTTCCCGTCTACGGCCTGTTTCGTGCAATCCCAGCTTGGAATAAAGAGCGGGGCCGCGGCCTTCGATGTGTCGGCGGCGTGCTCCGGTTTTCTCTACGCCCTCGATGTGGCCGACAGGTACATAAGGACCGGCGCGGCAGCCAAGGCCCTCGTCATAGGGGTAGACAGGTTCTCCAGGATCGTGGACTGGAAGGACAGGAGCACCTGCGTCCTTTTCGGCGACGGCGCCGGGGCAGTGGTGCTTTCCGCGGAGAAAGGGACTAAAGGGGTGCTCTCCTGCCACATACACTCGGACGGGCGCCACTGGGAGATGCTGTACGCCGATAGCCCGTGCCCTCCAAGCCCCTTTGAAGAGAAGCATATCTCATCCCGTTACCTGAAGATGAACGGCAACGAGACCTTCAAGATTGCCGTAAGGACTATGGGCCAGGCCATAGGCGAGGCTATGGAGACAAACGGGCTTACCCCGGAGGACATAAGCCTTCTTATCCCTCACCAGGCCAACTTAAGGATCATAAACGCCATCAGGGACAGACTCAAGCTCCCTGACGACAAGGTATATACGAACCTTGACAGGTACGGCAACACATCCGCCGGCTCCATCCCTCTCGCGCTCGATGAGGCGGTGAGGGACGGGAGGGTGAAGGGCGGGGATATAATACTCTTTGTATCCTTCGGCGGCGGCCTTACATGGGCTTCTTCCGCAGTCAGGCTCTGATCCGGCGCGCTCGACCGCTTTTGTGTTTTTTAGGATTCAGATATGAACGGTGGACGCCGCGGTCCCGCCGCTCAATAAGCGGGTCAAGGCGGGATGTGAAAATGACGATCGCCTTACCGTGAAGAATACCCGTCATCCATGGCAGGGTTCTTCAATCACAAAATTCCCTGTAGCAAGATAGAGGGTTTCCTTGTAAAACCCTCCCCCTCGAGGGGGGAGGGTGAGGGTAGGGTGGGGGTGAAAAAATGTTTTCACCCTCCTATCGATCCCCTCGCAATCGAGGGAGGGGAGGGTTAAGGAGATACCCCGGAGCTTGCTCCGGGGTGGTTCAATCCTTCCGGGGCTTGCAGCACGGGAGGCATCAGACCGTTAAAAAAATAACTTGTAAATAAGATCAGTCCGGACCGCGTTTTTTCGCGCGCGGCCGCAATCTCAGCCGCCAAGGACAAAAGAGATGGGTAAAATCGCTATTGTGTTCCCGGGCCAGGGCTCGCAGTACGTCTGCATGGGCAAGACCTTCCATGACGAGTTTGAAGTCGCAAGAAAGACATACGAGGAGGCCAACGAAGCCCTCGGCTACGACATAGCTCGGCTTTCCTTCGTCGGCCCGCAGGAAGGGCTCGACAGGACCGAGAACACGCAGCCCGCCCTCCTCACGGCCGGGATAGCCGCTTACAGGGCCTTAAGCGAGAAGGTGAAGATAACACCGGCGTACCTCTCCGGGCACAGCCTCGGCGAGTACACGGCCCTTGTGGCCGCAGGGGTCATCGAGTTCAAAGACGCGGTCAGGCTTGTGCATTTGAGGGGCAAGTATATGCAGGAGGGTGTGCCCGAAGGGGTCGGCAAAATGTGCGCCATCCTGGGGTTGGACCTCGCGGAGGTAACTACCATATGCGACTCAGCCTCGATAGACGCGGCCCGTGTCGTGCCCGCCAACATCAACACCCTGGAGCAGATAGTGATCTCGGGCCACGCCGCCGCGGTCGACCTGGCCGCCAACCTCGCCAGAGAGAGGGGGGCCAAAAAGGTGGTCTTTCTTACGGTAAGCGCCCCGTCGCACTCGCCGCTGATGGAGAAGGCGGCCGAGAGGCTGGACGCGGAGCTTAAGAAGGTGAGGTTCGGGGCGTTTAAGATCCCGGTCCTTACAAATGTCGAGGCCGAGCCGACGACGGACTCCTCCAGGGTGAGAGAACTCCTGAAACTGCAGCTTACAAGCCCCGTGAGGTGGGTAGATATAATACAGAGGATGAAAAGGGACGGGGTGACTCGTATAATAGAGGTCGGCCCTGGCAAGGTGCTGACGGGGCTCGTAAAGAGGATCGATAAGGAGATAACCTCCGTAAGCCTCAACGAGACCGGGGACATGGAAAAGGTCCTTGAGGCGCTTAAATCACAAAATTCCCTGTAGCTTGCCAGCAGGGTTTCCTTATAAAAACCCTCCCCCATCGAGGGGGAGGGTAGGGTGGGGGTGAAAACAGGTTTTCACCCCCACCGCTTCCCGTTGCATCGGAAGAGCGCAACGGGAGCCCAGCCCTCCCATCAAGGGAGGGCTGGGCTTAAGGAGACACCCCGGAGCAAGGCTCGCGGGGTGGTTCATAAAGAGATTTATCGCCGCCGCCCGTATACGGGCGGCGGCGTAAAAACGGCGTTCATAAGGAGGAGACATGCAACTTTCCAGCAGGGTGGCCATTGTCACTGGCGGCGGACAGGGTATCGGCAAAGCCATAGCCTTGAAGCTCGCCTCATACGGCGCCGATGTGGCCGTGGTTGACGTAAACCTTGAAAAGGCCGAAGAGGTGGCCAAAGAGATAAAGAACATGGGCAGGCGCGCGATGGCCCTCAAGGTCGATGTCGTAAGCACGAAAGAGACCGAGGATATGGCCGAGAAGGTCTACAAGGAGCTCGAGGCCATACACATACTCGTCAACAACGCCGGCATCACGAAGGACGGACTGATACTGCGCATGAAGGAAGAGGACTGGGACGCCGTGATGAATGTCAACCTCAAGGGCGCGTTCAACTGCACCAAGGCGGCCCTCAAGTACATGACAAAGATGAAGTGGGGCAGGGTCGTCAACATCGCTTCGGTCGTCGGCGTCATGGGTAACGCCGGACAGGCGAACTACGCAGCCAGCAAGGCAGGCCTCATCGGACTTACGAAGACCATAGCCAGGGAGTTCGCCAGCCGTAACATCACCTCTAACGCCGTGGCCCCCGGGTTCATAGAGACCGCCATGACCGACTCCCTTTCGGACAAGGTCAAGGAAGACCTCTTGAAACAGATCCCCCTGGGGAGGCTCGGAGGGGCGAACGACGTGGCGATGGGCGTGCTATTTCTCTCCTCGAACGCCTCGAATTACATCACGGGCCATGTGCTGAACATAAACGGCGGGATGGTCATGCAGTAGGCGTGATTAAAATTGACATTGACCACCGTTGATGTTATACGGTAAAGTTAATCCTCTTGCGGATCAACGCAAGGGCCTGAAGCGCTCGGGGCAGGCTTTTCATGAAGGCTTCTCCGGCTTAAAACCGTTGGGTTTTCATGATGTTATA
Organism: Deltaproteobacteria bacterium; assembly: GCA_016219115.1. GTDB lineage: Bacteria > Desulfobacterota > GWC2-55-46 > GWC2-55-46 > GWC2-55-46 > JACRCH01. The sequence continues at coordinate 68,052 of JACRCH010000053.1, read as the reverse complement.
AAAATAAAAACATATATATTTACCAGGAGGTATTCAAATGTCGTCAGTTGAAAATAAGGTCAAGAAGATAATAATAGACCAGCTTGATGTGACTGAAGAAGAGGTGACCCCTCAGGCGTCTTTCGTGGACGACCTCGGCGCCGACTCTCTCGATACCGTCGAGATGGTAATGGCCTTCGAGGAGGAGTTCTCAATAGAGATACCCGACGAGGACGCCGAGAAGATAAAGACCGTAAAGGACGCCGTCGACTACATACAGAAAAAATCGGCCAAGTAAACCATTCCAAGGTCAAATGCTTGACCGGGATTTATGATGTTACTGGATAGTTCAGCCCCTTTCAGGCAGTCATGCCGTTTTCACTTCCGGGTCCTATCCTGACAAACTCACATAAAGAAGATCCGCGGGCCGGGGTTTTCCCGGCCATATCCGCAGGGCGTGGTAATCCGTGCCTTACGGGTTTTTTAAAATAGGGGTTTTTATGGCGGGAAGGCCGGTTTAACAAGGCTTCAGGCCGGGGCTTTTCTCCATTAAAAACGGACCCACAATCAAAACTATGAAAAGAGTAGTCATAACAGGCGTTGGAATAGTAAGCCCGCTCGGCTCAGGTATCGAAAAGGCCTGGCAGGCGGCGAAAGAGGGTGTCTCCGGAATCCGTGAGATCACCAGGTTTGACATCAAGGACTTCCCGGTAAGGATAGCCGGGGAGGTCCCTGACTTCGACCCCGGTGACTTTATCGAAAAGAAAGAACTGAAGAAGATGGACCTCTTTATCCAGTACGCCATAGTCGCTGCCTTGATGGCTTACAGGGACTCCGGTTTCACGGTGACGGAAGAGAACGCCGAGAGGGTTGGAGTCTACATAGGCGCCGGGATCGGCGGGCTCGGGGCCATCGAGCACTGGCACAGCGTATTGAAGGAAAAGGGCCCTGACAGGGTGACCCCGTTCTTCATACCGATGGTCATAATAAACCTCGCCTCCGGGCAGGTCTCCATAAAGATAGGGGCCAAGGGTCCCAACAGCTGCGCCGTCACGGCGTGCGCCACGGGCACTCACTCGATAGGCGACGCCTACAGGCTGATAAAGGGCGGCGAGGCTGATGTGATGGTAGCCGGCGGGACCGAGTCGACAATTACACCGCTCTGCGTGGCCGGTTTCAACGCGATGAAGGCCCTCTCTACCCGTAACGACGCCCCGGGGAAGGCCAGCAGGCCCTTCGATAAGGACAGGGACGGCTTCGTCGTCGGTGAAGGCGCCGGCGTAGTGGTGCTCGAAGAGATGGAGTCGGCTAAAAAGAGGGGCGCGAGGATCTATGCGGAGATCGTCGGCTACGGGATGAACTCGGACGCCTATCACATGACCACCCCGTCTCCCGATGGCGCCGGGGCGGCCCGCTGCATGTCGCTCGCGTTAAAGAGCTCGGGGCTCAACCCCGAGGATATCGGCTACATCAACGCGCACGGCACTTCGACCTATTATAACGACCTTTGCGAGACGATGGCGATAAAGACGGTATTCGGAGGACACGCCAAAAAGCTAGCCGTAAGCTCCACCAAGGGCATGACCGGGCACCTGTTGGGCGCAGCCGGAGGCATCGAGGCGGTGTTCAGCGCCCTTGCGGTACACGATGGGGTGCTGCCCCCGACCATAAACTATGAGACGCCTGACCCGGAGTGCGACCTCGATTATGTCCCTAACACCGCCAGAGAGGTGAAGGTAAAGGCGGCCCTCTCCAACTCATTCGGGTTCGGCGGGACAAACGGCGTTCTGGTATTCAAGAGGTTCGATGGTTAGAAGGCTCTCCGCTTAAAGACCGCGGCTTGCAAAAGAGTAAAAACGGCTCCATAATGGATCAACGGTGCTTGACTTCCGGTCGGGCGCCGCAAAAGAGGAGTAGATGGAAAAGATAGCGATAGCGAGCGACCATGCCGGCAGGGAACTCAAAGAGGACCTCAAAGAGTATTTGCAGTCACTCGGCATCGAGGCTCACGACATGGGCGCCAACAGCGACAAGTCGGTGGACTACCCGGATTACGGCATCCCGCTGGCGGAGAAGGTCTCCGCAGGAGAGGTCGCAAGGGGTGTTCTCATTTGCGGCACCGGCATAGGGATGAGCATCCTCGCCAACAAGTTCAGGGGCGTGAGGGCGGCGCTCGTCAACGATGTCTACACCGCCAGGATGGCAAAGGAGCATAACGACGCCAACATACTCGTCATAGGCGGCCGCGTCGTAGGCAAGGGGCTCGCAAGAGAGATTTTGAAGACCTGGATAGAGGCCATCTTCGAGGGCGGCAGACACCAGAGACGGCTCGATAAGATCACCGAAATCGAGAGGAAATACAATAACAAACAGTAGACAGCTCATATCTATTATGATTTTTTACGTTCTTAAGACTGCGTTTTAAGCGGCGGCTGGTTTATCAATCGATACGGAGGCCCGTAGGAAAATGTCCGGTTTGAAGCATTTTGACCCTGAAATATACGAAGCCATAAGGCTTGAGGCCGAAAGGCAGGAGTATAAGCTCGAACTCATAGCTTCCGAGAACCTCGTCAGCGAAGAGGTCATGGAAGCCGCCGGAAGCGTGATGACGAACAAGTACGCCGAGGGGTATCCGGGAAAACGGTACTACGGCGGGTGCGAATATGTCGACATAGCCGAGAGGCTCGCCATAGAGAGGGCCAAAAAGCTCTTCGGGTGCGACCACGTAAACGTCCAGCCGCACTCAGGGTCGCAGGCCAACATGGCAGTATACATGTCGGTAGTAAAACCCGGCGACACCGTCATGGGCATGAACTTATCGCACGGCGGCCACCTCACGCACGGCAGCCCCGTAAACTTCTCGGGCCAGCTCTACAACATAGTATTCTACGGGGTAAGGAAGGACACCCTCAGGATAGACATGGACCAGGTGCGGGACCTCGCAAAGACCCGCCGCCCTAAGATGATAGTCGTCGGGGCGAGCGCCTATCCGAGGATCATAGACTTTCAGGCATTCAGGTCCGTCTGCGACGAGGTGGGGGCCGTTCTCATGGTCGATATAGCCCACATAGCGGGGCTCGTGGTCACCGGGCTGCACCCAAGCCCCGTGCCAGTGGCGGAGTTCGTCACCACGACCACCCACAAGACGCTCAGGGGCCCCAGAAGCGGCATGATAATGTGCCGTGAAGAGTTCGCCAGGGCCGTCGATAAAGCGATATTCCCCGGCATACAGGGCGGCCCGCTGATGCACATCATAGCCGCCAAGGCCGTAGCCTTCAAGGAGGCCCTCCTGCCGTCGTTCCTCGATTACCAGAGGCAGGTGATAGCAAACGCCAGGGTCCTCTCGGAAGAGCTCATGAACAGGGGGTATGACCTGGTCTCCGGCGGCACCGACAACCACATGATGCTTGTTGACCTCACGAAGCAGGACATAACCGGCAAAGAGGCCGAGGAGGCCCTGGTCAAGGCCGGTATAACCGTCAACAAGAACACCATACCGTTTGAGACCCGTTCTCCGTTTGTCACCAGCGGGATAAGGATCGGCGTGCCGGCGGCCACCACAAAAGGCATGTTGCAGGCCGAGATGAAGACGATAGCCGGTTTCATCGACAGGGCGTTGAAGAATAGGGCCGATGAAGCCGCCCTCGCGGCGATAAAGAACGAGGTCAGGGCGCTCTGCGAGAAGTTCCCGTTCTACAAGGACCTCGTAAAGGCAGCCCTCTGACACGATGCTGAAAAAGTCCGTCCCGGGCTTTTTCAGCATCGATTTAGCCGGAATGAATGGGTGTGCCAGCCTTGACCCGCCGCTAAAGCGGCGGGTCAAGGCTGGCAAATACAAATGATCTTCCATACCATCAAAATTCTCCGTCATTTATGGCGGAGAATTTTAATTGCAGAGCGTCGCTCTGTCTGGCAAGGAAAAATTACATTTCCAAGGCTCGGCTTATCACCACATGGATTGCATCCGGCCTGCGTTTTTACGCAACCTGCTGAACCGGAAACGATAAACTACCCCGCCGCAAGCAGCGGGGTATTCTTAGAAACTCTGTTCAAAAATTCTCGCGGCAAGCGCGCTTAATTAAACCCCGAAAGGGGATTAACAGAGCCTGTCGGGGTTGTCCCCTGACAGGCTCTGTTGTTTCGCGCCTACCTCTTTGAAAAAGAGGCGAGCCCGTCCGTGGCAAGGAGCATGTATTCCGGGGTCGAGTCGAGGACCTTCAGTTGGTACTCTTTGAGCTCGTCGTATTTGGACGGCGAGGTTATCACCACAAGCCTTGCCCTTTTGGCGTATTCCTTGATGTTGCAGACCTCGGCCTTTTCGATCTTTACGACCTTCCTTCCGGCGTAGAAGGCTATGGAGGGCTTGTTTATCTCGTAAGTGGCGAGCACATCATCCTTGCCGAGCGAATCTTTTGCGTAAGTCGAGTAGAGGTACAGCGTCTTTTGAAGGTATAAGTTGACCGGCGGCAGGGCCGCTACCCTCAGGAAGACTACAAGGACCGCCATCAATACGGCTATGCCCGTGAACGACGGCAGCGGAAAGACGAACGCGATGGCAGAGAGCGCTCCTATGATGACGAATACTACCCCTGCCGTGAAGAAGAAGCCGCTTGAGTACGCCACGTCCATCTTCACTTCCATGAACGGTACGGCGTAGACCGCCGCTCCCATCGCCAGCGATAGCAGCGCCATTAGGTACAACCCCCTCTTACTCGCCTTCGGGTTCCTCTCGGCCAGCTCGGCTATGGTCAGCCCGGCCAGTATGGCGGCGGACGGGAAGAGCGGGAATATGTAGTTCGGCAGCTTCGTCCTCGATATCGTGAAAAATACCAGGACGAAGAGGAACCAGACCGAAGCGAACACGAAGAGGTTGTTCTGGGGCTTGTGCCTCCACTTGATCCCCCTGTACACGGAGCCGGGCAGGAACGCGACCCACGGGAAAAACCCGATGAGTAGGACGATTATATAGTAATAGAGCGGCCCGCCGTGGCTCGATATCACCCCGGAGTACCTCTGTATGTGGTGCTTGATTATGAAGGCGTCGAAGAACTCCCATCCGTTCACATAGAACTCGGCGGCAAACCACGGGACCGAAACGGCGAAGAAGAGCAGGATGTTCAAAGGCCCGAAGAGCTCCCGTATCCTCTTTAAGTCCTGCGTGGCCAGGAGGAATAGAAACGCCACGGCCAGAGGAAAGAGAAGCCCCACGACGCCCTTTGTCAATACCGCCAGGGCCGCCGCCGCCCAGAAGCCGGTATACCACCTTTTGTTGCCGTCGTGGACGGCAAGATAAAAAGAGTAGACCGAAGCCGCGATGAAGAACCCAAGCGTCATGTCGGTCACAGCGGAGTGCGTGTATACGAAGTACTCGATGTTCAAAAGCAGCGCCGCGGCCACGAAAAAAGCCGGGAGCGCCCCCTTAAGATGCCTTATGAAGGCGAAGGTCATGAGCACCAGAAGCGCGCCGAACAGAGAAGACGTGAACCTTGCGGAGAACTCGTTTACGCCGAAGGTCTCGTAAGCCGCGCTCATCAGCCAGTAGATGAGTATCGGCTTGTCGTAGCGCGGCTCGTAGTTATAAGTCGGGGTTATGTAGTCCCCGGTCTCCACCATCTCCCTTGACGCCTCGGAGAACACCGCCTCGTCCACGTCGAAGAGGAGGAAGCTGCCGGACTTGAAGAACGATATGAATATGATAAGGAGCGCCAGGAGCGCCACCTGCCACTTCTCCTTTATCCGCATCCGGGTCGTCAGAAGATGGCCCACACCGAGGCCCAGAAGAGCGCCGGCCATGACATCCGACGGGTAGTGCGAGCCGAGCCAGACCCTGGAGGCGCCTACAAGGGCCGCCGTGAGATAAAAGATGTGCCTGCCTCCGGGGTATCTCTTGGCCAGCACCATGGCCATGGCGAAGCTTACGGTGGTGTGCCCTGACGGGAACGAGTTGAACCTGCCGGCGAGGTCGAAGAGGGAGGGGTGTTCAAGCAGGGTAAGGACCGAATCCGCCGCGTGCGCGATCCGGGGCCTTTCAAACGCGGCCTTGAGGATATTTACGAGTATCCCGGAGACGAGCACCGAGTACAGGCTGATCCTCCCGGTGTCCGTGAGCCGGTTACGCCGTGACACAAGGCCGGCCAGATAGAGAAAGACCGCTACGGGTATGAGGAAAAAGCCCTCTCCGACGAAGCTCAAGACCCGCGCGGCTTTTTCGATTCGTTCGATCTGCGGGATGCTCCCCGCCACAAGATAGTCGCTTTGCAGGGCTAAAAAGAGCAGTACCGCAGCCGTGACAGCGATGGTGAGATACCTTTGAAGATTACTCAAACAAGAGCCTCCTCAAAGATGTCGAGGGCGGTTTTCATCTCGTCTTGCCCGGTGATAAGGGGAGGCATGAGGCGGGCTATGTTCTTGTCCACCCCGCATTCTATGATAATAAGGCCGTCTTCCATGCACCTGTGGATGACTCTTTCGAGATACCCCTTGTCCGGGCTTCCATCCTCTTTAATGAATTCTATGCCTATCATGAGGCCAAGCCCCCTGACGTCTCCGATAGTCCCGTGGACGGCCTGCATCGAGCGAAGCCTCTTTAACGCGTACTCGCCGACCTTCCCGGCGTTATCGAGGAGGTTCTCGTTATTGATCTTGTCTATCGTGGCCGCCGACGCCGCGCAGGCCACGGGGTTGCCGCCGAAGGTCGTGCCGTGCGCCCCCGGAGCCCACTTCGACATTATCTCTTTTGTGGAGCCTACGGCGCTCAGCGGGAAACCCGAGGCGATCCCCTTGGCCATCGTAATGATGTCGGGCTTCAAGCCGAAGTGGTCTGAGGCGAACCACCGGGCTGTCCTTCCGAAGCCGCTTTGCACCTCGTCGGCAATGAGCAATATCCCTTCTTTTGCGCAGAGATGGCTTAATTTTTCGATATAGTCGGCAGGCGGAACCACATAGCCGCCTTCTCCGAGGACCGGCTCGATGACCACGCAGGCGACCTCTTCGGGGGCGATCTGGTGGCGGAGCGCCCTTTTCAAATAATCGAAGCAGTCGGTCGAGCAGGTCGCCCGAACCTTGCCCATCGGGCAGCGGTAACAGTAAGGGTACGGGGTGTGGTAGACCGAGGGCAGGAGGGGGTGGTAGTGTTTTCTGTACCTGGCGGACGAGCTTGTCAGCGTGAGAGCCCCCATGGTCCTGCCGTGAAAGCCGCCGGTGAAAGCTATGATGCCCTGGCGGCCCGTGGTAAACCGCGCTAGTTTTATCGCTCCCTCGACGGCCTCGGCCCCGCTGTTTGAGAAGAAGAACATCTCTATGCCGTCCGGGGTGATCCCCGCGAGTTTTTCGGCCAGCTCGACCTCGGACTCAAAACGGAAGATACACCCGGAATGCAGGAACCTTTCGGTCTGGGCTACCGCCGCCTTCACTACCTCCGGCGGGCAGTGACCTACATTTGTCACCGCGAGGCCCGAGGTAAAATCCATATACCTTTTTCCGTCAGCCGACTCAACGTAGATACCTTCGGCCTTTTTAATGACGATATCGGTGTGGAATACCAGCGCGGGTGTGAGGTGAGCGCCGGCCCTTTTTATCATGTCATTATTCATCGGTTAGCCCGGTGCTTATCCAAAAAAGGATAGAGGCAGGGTAATACCCTTTCAATGTCCGCGGCGTCTAATTCGCCGAAGCTTGCTTCATCTGGTCTTGGAAGATTTACCCATGGATACCCCGCGGCCCGGCAGGCGGACAGGGTTTCATCCGGGGTCAGTCCTGGTCCACTGGCTCCGGTTCACAGAGCTGGGAGTCGTAGACGGAGAGCCTGCCGCACTTCTTGCAGAGATACTCCAGCCTGTCCACCATCGACGCGCAGACGTGTCTGGCGTCGCTCACTGTCTTTTCGCAAAACTCGCAGACAAACGGCCCTTCGCTTCTGGGGTGGCAGAGATGGCCCCTGCCGCTGGCGGCAGCGCCGCAGGTGGGGCATGAGTAGGTCTTCACATACTGGGTGGTCATAATCGTCCTTTCGGGTGCGATAGTGTTTTTTAAAGGGCATAGATACCCACGGCTTTACGGCCGCGGTACTTTCATCTGCGTTCCGCGCCCGACCTGTGATAGAGGATTTGGCTTTCATCCCCGCCTTTACGGACGGGGCGTTCCCGCTGAATCAAAACCCTTGGATATTATTTCCCGTAGAGCGAGGTCTGGGCCTCGGTAAGCTTTCTTACATGCTCTTTTTCCTGCTCTATCAGGCTCTCTATCACGGCCTTGTCCCTCTCGCGTATGAGTCTTTGCAGCTCGTAGTAGAACAGGAGCGAGTCCTTTTCCATGTCGATAGCTACCTTGAGGGCTCCTTTCTCGTCGTGCACCTGTCTGGCGACCTTTTTGCCCTTATCGGCCCTGGTAAAGACCTCTGTGTCGGCTATCGCCTTGAGGTAAAGAGATGCCTCGCTCAACTGCGGGTCGAACCCTTCGTTCACCGTGTCGTCGGCGACAAGCCTTTTCAACTCCGAGAATATCTTTATGTGGCGGCCTTCCTCTTCGGCCAGGACTTTGAAAAGCTCTTTAAGTCCGTCTGATTTAGCGGCCCTGGCAGCGTCGGTATAGAACCTCATGCCGTTCTCCTCGATCCTTACGGCCATAGTAAGGACTTCTTTGCCTGAAAAATGCACTGGATCCATCCTATCCTCCTTTTAATCACAAAATTCCCTGCTAGCTTGCCAGAGGGTTCCTTGTAAAATCCTCCCCCTTGATGGGGGAGGGTAGGGTGGGGGTGAAAACAGGTTTTCACCCTCCCCGCTTCCCGTTGCATCGGAAGAGCGCAACGGGAGCCCAGCCTTCGCAATCAAGGGAGGGGGTACTGGCGTACGGCGGATCGATAACAACCTCTTTTTGTTCGTTTGATACCGGAGCTTGCTCCTGGGTGGTTCATCATATCCCTGTCACGTCTTCGTTTTTTTAAGTCAAAAGAGCGCGTTACAGGGGAAGCTTTTAATATTTCCTTCGGGTTGAATACCACGCGGCTTGCCGCGTATATAAAACAGATTTCCCAACGGAAATCCCGATAGCAAGGCTTGCGGGGTGGTTCGATTGCCGCGGATTATACCAAAAACATTCTCAAAGTAACAGCCTAACTTTCAAATTTCCAGATTTTTTTATTTTTAAGGTTCTGAAAACCCTGGGGTTTTAAGCACAGGGAGGGTTCATCAAGACTCGGAACAGACGGGTCCTTAGCCGGAGGGGACTGTTTTTCAGAAGGTTTCTAAATAAATCGTCGATCGTCACTGCGAAAAGCGATTTTTTCGACGAAGCGGCCTGCCGGGCAGGTGATTTCCCGAAGGAAGAGACTGCTTCATTGCGTTCGCTTTTGACGGCCATTTGATCTTTTCAGTGACCTCCCGGAGTACCTGTACGTCAGGGCCCCTCAAGCTTTAGTCCTTGTCTATCTGCGCCTTTTGCAGTCTGCCGCTGAAGTCACGGTATACTACCTTCCATTTGGTGAACATATCGAGAGCGCCGCCCCTGCCTCCGGCCTCTTTGCGGCCGAGCCCGCTCTTTTTCGTGCCTCCGAAGGGGAGCTGTATCTCGGCGCCTATGGTCGGCGCGTTTATGTAGACGATCCCCGCGTCAAGGTCCCGTTCAGCCTCAGCGCTGCAGTTCACGTCCCGGGTATATATCGATGCCGACAGGCCGTAGTCGACCCCGTTGGCTATCCCGATGGCGTCTTTCAAGTCAGCTGCCCTGATGACCGATACCACCGGGCCGAATATCTCTTCTTTGGCTATCCGCATCTCGGCCGCCACCTCGGAGAAGATGGTCGGCTCTATGAAGTACCCTTTTTTAAGGTCTCCGTCTTCTCTTCTATTGCCGCCGAGGACGAGCCTCGCGCCTTCTTTTTTGCCGATCTCGATGTAGTTCAAGACCTTTCTCAACTGCGAGTCGTTTATGACAGGGCCGACATCTGTGGTCTTTAAAAGGCCGTCGCCTAATCTTAATTTTTTCGCGGCGTTGATAAATATCTCTAAGAACCGGTCGTAGACCTTCTCATGGACTATCAGGCGGCTTGCCGCCGTGCATCTCTGCCCCGTTGTGCCGAAGCCGCCCCAGAGCGCCCCCTCAACCGCCAGATCGAGCCTGGCGTCGTCCATAACGATGATGGGGTTTTTGCCGCCCATCTCGCACGATATCTCCTTGTCGAGCGCGCCGCAGACCTTTGCGAGCTTCTCTCCGACGGCGGTCGAGCCGGTGAACGACACGCCTTTGACGCCCGGATGCGTGGCCAGATACTCGCCTGTCTCGTCCCCGGTCCCGTGGACAAGGTTTACCACCCCCGGAGGGACCCCGGCCTCCACGAGCAGCCCGACCAGGCGGGTGGCGGCAACAGGGGTGTAGCTTGAGGGCTTGAATACAACGGTATTGCCGCTTATGAGGGCGGGGAAGAGCTTCCACGCCGGGATGGCCGTGGGAAAGTTCCACGGGGTGATCAGGGCGAATACTCCGACAGGCACCCTTACCGATTTACAGTCCTTGTCCGGCAGTTCCGACGGGACGGTCTCCCCGGAGAGCCGTCTGCCTTCGCCGGCCATGTAGTATGCCATGTCTATCGCTTCCTGGACGTCGCCCAGGCCCTCCGGGAGTACCTTACCCATCTCGCGCGTGACGAGACGGCCAAGTTCTTCCTTGTTGTTTTTGATGAGCTCGGCTGCCCTGAACAGTATCTCTCCGCGCTTGGGCGCAGGCATAAGCCGCCAGCCTTCGAAGGCGTCTTGAGCCGCTTTGACGGCCCTGTCGATATCTTTTTTTCCCGATGCCGGGACGACTCCGACGACCTCATCGGTATTGGCCGGGTTCAGGCTCTTTAAGGTTTTGCCGGACCCGGCGTCCACCCATCTGCCGTCTATCAGGTTAGAGAACTTCTCGGACATCAATCGCCTCCGTTCGATTTTTTAATTTCCTGCGATCTCCGGGTTTTTCTGGCCCGGTAGTGTTCATATATTTGAAAAATCAGTGAAAAGTATATCAGACGGTGGGGTTTGAGGCAAGAGTGGCGGCCTGGAGGAGATTTAATAAGGTGATCAGGCTTTATGAATAATTAGAGGAAAATCGCTGGGGGTGTAGTCCGATGGTAGAGCGGCGTTACTAGCTGACCAGCTTTGTTTACCCTTCATAAAACAAAGCTCTGAATTCGTAAAAATTCATTCCGCCGGTTCAATAATGAAGTGCAACACTTAGGAGAGCAGAAAAGGGAAATGTTATCCTACGTGGCTATGGCAAAAAGAGAATATGTTCACCTTTTAGCTGAAAGAGACTTGATAACCACCATTCTTTATCGGAACAGGCAATCCAAAACTCTGTAAAATAGTTCTTTTTTTGACTTTGCAAGACAAGACAGTTAAAATATGTCATAATTAATTACTTCCAGAAATGGCGTTCAGTACCGTACATGGGCGCCTACCCACCGCGGATAACCAAACAGCAGACACCACCACAATGCAAAACGAAAAAAGCTCTGTCAGCGGTTCTCATGAACAGCTACGGAAAGAGGGCGACGGACGCAAGATAAAACCGTACATGCTCTTTTTCAAGATACTGTTCGTAATAGTCACCTCTGAGTTCTTGGTGATGGTCTTCTTGTTCGCCCTGAATCTCAATGAAGGGGTCGTGAAGTACCTTGCAGACTCTCTGCTCCTTTCGGTAATAAGCGCGCCTTTCCTGTACTATTGGGTTGTAACGGTTGTCTCCAGAAACCTTCAGACAGAAGCCAGGCTCAAACAGGAGGCCTTGGAGCGGGAGATCCTTCACAAAGCCCTCATTGAAAAGGTCGCTCTGAAACAGCACACCGAAGACATCATACAGAGCGTCTCGTCAAGTATCATCGTCGTTTCGAAGGAGCACCTTGCGCTATATGCCAATACTTCGTCTTACAGAATCCTGAGCACAAGCGATATAGTCGGAAGAAAGATAGAGGAGACCGTGCGGGCAGAGGGCTTCAACAGGGCCGTCGAGAAGGTATTCGAGACAGGGGAAGCTAAAAACGGGCTTGCTTTTGAACTTAAGGAGGGTGAGAAGACGAGGTACCTGCAGGCGAGTGTGACCTTGATCCAGTCCTCGGAAGCTGGCGCCGACAAACAGGCGCTCGTAGTCATAGACGACGTCACAAGGCTCAAGGAGGATGAACTGACGATTTTCACCATGGCCTATTACGACGCCCTCACGGGGCTGCCTAACAGGCTTCTTCTCAGGGACCGCGCTGACCAGGCGTTTGCCCGCGCCGCGCGTAACGGAAGACATGTGGCGGTGCTATTTCTAGACCTTGACCACTTCAAGTTCGTCAACGACACACTGGGGCACGAAGCGGGGGATGAGCTTCTGAAGATCATTGCGAACAAGCTCCGGCAGAGTCTCAGACTATCCGACATAGTGGCTCGCCCACTTGAAAAAGGCAAGCACGAACACCCTGTCATTGAAAGTACCGTGGCCCGTCTCGGAGGCGACGAGTTCATAGTGCTGCTGCCGGACCTGTCAAAGGATGACAATGTAGTAAACATTACGAACAGGATCCTCGCCTGCTTTGACGCGCCATTCACGATAAAAGGGCATGAGCTCTTCGTAACGACAAGCATTGGGGTAAGCATCTTCCCCGGTGATGGAGACAGCGTGGAAGATCTTTTCAAAAAGGCCGATATGGCGATGTATTTGGCAAAGGAAGAGGGAAGGAATAACAGCAAGATGTACAATTCCTCGCTCGACCTGAGAAGAAAAGACTGGCTGAGACTCGAGTACAAGCTCCATAAGGCCCTTGAGCTGAACGAGTTCGTCCTTTATTATCAGCCGCAGGCCGACGTTTTCACCGGAGAGATTGTCGGACTGGAGTGTCTTATCCGCTGGCAGGACCCGGAAACCGAGCTCATACCTCCCGGCAGGTTCATCCCGATTGCCGAGGAGACCGGCCTTATCGTACCCATCACATCCTGGGTGCTCACGACTGCCTGCGCTCAGGCCAATGCCCGGCGGCTTAACGGATTGAAGAATATCAGATTTTCGGTCAACATCTCGATGCGCCAGTTCAAGGAGAAGGATTTTGTGGACACAATTGCCGGTATATTGAAAAAAACCGGTTTGCCTCCGGAGTACCTGGAGATCGAGCTTACGGAGAGCATCATCATGACCGACGCGGAGCATACGGTCAAGATACTAAGGGATCTTAAGGCGTTGGGGATCAGGCTATCCATCGATGACTTCGGGACCGGGTTCTCATCGCTCTCATACCTCAAATCAATGCCCATAGACATCATCAAGATAGACCGGTCCTTCATCCGCGACATACCCGCAGATAAAGACGATATCGCTATAACAACCGCTATCATCTCCCTGGCCCACAGCCTCGGTATAGGAATAGTAGCCGAAGGTGTTGAGACCGTGGAACAGCTCAAAATACTTAAGAAGCTTGGATGTGACTATATACAGGGGTACCTGCTCATGAAACCATCAAGCGCGCAGGAGGTCGAACAGTTCATGGAAAGATGGAAGCCGTCTGAGATGATGACTTTCCAGAGAGAGTTAAGTGACTGACACTGAGTCCCGCATTTCAGGTTTTGCGTTGCTGAAACAGACGAGTCAATCTTTTTTCTCGGAATCTTCAACCTTCAAAACTTCCCGAAAATGAAGAGCAGTAGGTGTAATCGGTTATATCCTCGTTAAATTATTTTGTCAGGTGACAGATATAGTAGTGGCAAATTGGCTCAAAACCCCTGGCTGCTCGTTACGATAATTTAGAATACTCTTGACTCAGAAAAGTATTTAATATAAATTTGATAATCTTGAGTATCTCACCGGTAATAATCGTCACTGGTCTGGTTTTTACTGCGGGTCAGGTGTTAAAAATGACGTAATTAGTTGATTCCATTTGATTTTTTGCGGGTGTAGTTCAATGGTAGAATGAAAGCTTCCCAAGCTTTAGACGAGGGTTCGATTCCCTTCACCCGCTCCATTTAAAACACGACCCGGCCGAGCATTGATCTGCGACCGGGTTTTTTCATTCTCCCATTCGGGGAATCGTAGAATAACCCTCGCCTTCATAAAGAAGCGCTCTTCCTCTGCGGGAGGGGGCTGTTGTGAGGGGTAGCGGTTGTATTTCTTAAGTCGGCTTGCAGCCGACCGGATACCCGATAACATTATTATTTTCTTGGATGAAACAGGCAATATTGGTATTATCGGGTAGATAAAAAGAGGATAGAGGGGTAGGTCCATGAAGATAAAGATAGAAGTCGGCGAGCCGAGGGGCTTTGATACCGGGGACGGCACCAATGTCATAATAGGGACAGTCATCGACGGCTCGGAGGGTTCAAGGGAGATAGAGAAACCGGCGGGCGCCATAACCCACATACATGCCAGGGAAGGCGAGAAGAAGGTCGACAAGACCATGGAGTACTGGTTCGCCGTCACATGCAAACCCGTAAAGTCCTGCGACATGAGTTTTTCAAGCCTTATTCTCATCCCCAGATACAGGCTCAAAAAACCGCCCCTTGACATGTTCAGGGACGGCGATACTCTCGTCATGAACGGGGTCTGGAGGGCAGACGGGGGGCAGTGGGACCTGGCTTCCATCCAGGGGGCTATGGAAGGCTCGATGGAGATAAGCGGGTTGGTCGTAGTAAACGCGAAAAAGACGGATGATTAGCGGTTAAGGTTTTTTAATATTTCCTTCGGGTTTAATTAAGCGCGGCTTGCCGCGTATATAAAAACAGATTCCCCAACGGAAACCCCGGAGCCTGGCTTGTGGGGTGGTTCATTAATACCCCGGTGGTTCCATTTGTAGCAATAATCACAGAAAAATATCAAATTCAAGTGATATATTCTTCAGTATCTTTCAACTCTGCTTTTCAGCCATGAAAGAGATCCCTTCATTATTGTATGAGTTGAAGAAGTGCCGGCCGCAACCCCGCCGCTCTATAAACGGGTTCAGACGAGCTATAAAGATGACGATCACCTGGCCGTGAAGAATCCCCATCATTTATGTCGGGGTTCTTAATTTAAGCCTTTTCGGGGTCTTACGATAGAAAAGATGCGTGCGAAGCGGTCTTTCTAATCATATTTTAATGTGGGTTGTTTTATTGTTTTTCTAATGGGTTAAGTCAGCGGGACACGATAAAAACTAAAATGGGAAATCAGATCCTTATAACCGGCATAGGCGGGCCTGCCGGAAAGAGCGCATTGACCTATTTCAAGGGCAAGGGAGCCACCATCACAGGCACCGATGTGAGGGAGGTAGACCTCAAGGCCGATACTTTCCATATCGTGCCTATGGCAACGGGTCCGGCTTATCAGCCGGCCCTGCTCGATATTATAAAAAAAGAACGCCCTTCACTCTTCATTCCGACTGTCACTGAAGAGCTTTCTGCCGTTGCCAGGCTTAAAGGTGAGATCGAAGGGCTCGGCTGCCTGGTCTATATTTCTCCGCCGGAGGCCGTGGATATAGCCAACGACAAGTTCAGGACGGCCGAGTTCATGAAGAAAAACGGCATATCCGTGCCGGTCACATTCAACGGGAAGAGCCCCCGTGAGCTTGTGATAAAGGAACTGGGCCTCCCGCTGCTGGCAAAGCCTAACTTCGGCAGGGGCGGGCGCGGGGTGGTAGTCTACAGGAGCGCCGAAGAGGTCTATTCGGAGAAGAGAGAGGGGCTCATCTTCCAGGAGTTCGTGCCAGGGGACGAGTTTGACGTGAACCTTTTCATAGACAAAGGTGGTGAACCGAAAGCTGCCGTCGCCTTGAAAAAGACCATTCTCAAGGAAGGCATCGTCGGCAACGCCCTCGGGGTTGAAAGGGTAAAAAAAGACGATATAATAGAGATTTGCAAAAGGGCTTCGAGGCTTTTGGGCCTCGAAGGACCGCTTGATTTCGATATAAGGCTGAGAAATAACGGAGAGCCGGCGCTCCTTGAGATCAACGCGAGGCTCGGCGGCAATTCGCTCTTCGCAGAGGAAGTGCTCGACGGTCTAATGAACTCATGGAAAAGGAGGATTGCGTAAATGTATCTTTTTAACGTTCTGATTCTTGTTCTGTTCCTGTTCACCGGGGCGGCAAACGCACAGAGCTCCGCCGGTGAAGCCGAAAAGCTCCTCGACTCCGGCCAGTACTCGAAGGCCGAGGAGATATTGAGGAAGCTCATCACGGCGGAACCCAAAAACGCAAGGAACCATCAGCTCCTCGGCGACGCCTACAGGAGGGAGGGGAAACTCAACGACGCCCTTACCGAGTACGAGATAGCGAAGAGTCTCGGCGGAGAGAACCCCGAGCTTCTTAAAAGCATGGGCACCACGTACAAATGGATGAAGAGGGACAGGGACGCGGCCGAGGCCTACAATAAGGCCCTCAAGCTAAACCCGAAGGACCAGGAGGCCAAAGACGACCTTGAGAGCCTGAGCCTTAAACGGGGCCTGACGCTGAACCTCATGGCCGGCGGATGGGAAGCCGACAATACGAAAGAGAAGTACGAGGGCATGCTCGAGTACGGCGGCTTCGACAGGACGCTGCTAAACGGCGGCTACAGCTACTCCAAGAACGCCTACTACTCAAGGCACAAGGCATACGCCAACGGCTACTACTTCTACAGCAACAACTCTTACGCCAAGCTCGGCGTGGCGTACAAGGACTACAACTACCCTACTGGACCGACCGTGCAGCCGGACTCCAGCGCCTACGACAAGGTCCCGTCTTTCGAGGTCGAGGTGGCTCACTGGTTCACCCCGGTATTCAGGGGCACTCTCGCATACGAGTTCTTCAGGCCGTCGTTTCTCTTTGACACTGCCTCAAAGGCCAACAACCACAAGGTATCGGCTGAAGCTTACTACGTAACCCCGATAGACGGCCTGAGACTCAAGGTGCTCTACGCCGTATTGAGGGACCCGGACCCGAACAAGACCACGATAAAGGGCAGGGGCCTGAACATGCCTGTCGGCACCACGGCCGCCGCCACCAGCGTCAAGTACAAGACCCAGTCGCTTCTTGGCGGAGGCGCTGAGGTGGTCAGGGGCAAGTACAGCGCCGAGCTTAAATACCTGCCGAACAGGGACCTTGACAGGAGCTACAGCTGGTCGGTCCTGGCGGGCTTCGGATACGACTTTACGGACAGGGTCACGGGAAGGCTCGACTATGTCCATGACAAGTACTCATCGAAGAGCTCGCAGGCCGGCAAGACCGCCAATGTCTATCTCGGCTCCGTATTCTACAAGCTCGACAACAAGACCGACCTCGGCTTCGGCTTAAAACACATAGACCTGCCGACTGCCAACGACGACACGGTCTTCTTAACGGTCGCATACAAGACGGGCTTGGGGTTTTAACTTGGAATTCCCTGTAGCTTGCCCTTGTAAAACCCTCCCCCATCGAGGGGGAGGGTAGGAGATACCCCGCTAGCAAGGCTTGCGGGGTGGTTCATTTTTCTCAAGCGTTTAAACCGCCGGGGCTTTTCGTGGAGTTTTGGGGAATTAGCCTACGGATACCCCGCTGGCCAATGGGCTTGCGGTGGAGGTTTCATTGTTTTCGATACTGGTCGGGGCCTATCTGCTGCAGGCCACCTACATAGACCTTTACAAGGAAGGTCACGCGCTTTTAGACCAGGGCAGGGCGAAAGAGGCGGAGGTGCTGCTGCACGACTCCGCTTCTTTAAACCCGAGCTACACCCCGGCCCTTAAAGACCTCGCCGAGTCCTACGTAAAACTCAAGAACTTCACCGAAGCGATAGACCGATACAAGAAAGTGGTGGAGCTTGACCCCAGGGACATAAACGCCAGGGGCCATCTCGCCGAGCTTTACTCGTGGACCGGAAACTACGACAGGGCTGTCGTCACCTACAGGGACGCCCTTGAGCTTGACCCGAAGAACGGAAGCCTCTTAAACGGCCTTGCCGTCGTCCTGAGGTGGTCGCACAGGTACGACGAGGCAGAGAGGCTCTACAAGGAGGTCCTTCGGGCCGACCCGGAGAACCACGAGGCCCTCAAGGGGCTCGGAAAGACCTACTCGATGACCGGGGACCTCTCAAAGGCCGTAGAGGTCCTGGACAGAGCGATAGTCCACTATCCGGACGACTCCGAGCTACACAAGGACATGGGGACGGTCCTGGCCTGGCAGAAGAACTTCAAGAAGGCGATAGCGTCGCTGAACAAGGCCGTGGAGCTGCACCCCAACTACGCCGAGGCGTACAGGACGATGGGTGACGTCTATTCCTGGATGAGGGCTTATCAGCAGGCCGCCGAGTCATACAGGAAGGCCATAGAAATAGAGCCTAACAGCGTTGAAAACCACATGCTGCTCGCCAAACTCTACCGCAAGACCGACAGCAGGAAGCTTGCCGAGGACGAGGTAAAGGCCGCCATGAGGATAGACCCCACTGACACCGGGGCGCTTGAGCTCTTCAGGGACATAAGGAACGAGGGGAAGTACTCCGTAATAAAACTGCTGAGCGAGGCCTTCGAGATAACCGCCTACGCCATCGTCTTTATAATAGTCCTGACCGTAAGCAGGACCAAGAGAAAGATTTTGAAGCGAAAGCACAGGGCGTACCTCTACCTGGTAAGCTATGTGCTCCCGGCCATAGTGCTCCTGACGCTGGCGTCGTACATAGGGGAGAGCTACTTCGGCGAGCTGTTGAACATCGGTTTTCTGGAAGACCTCTCCGAGGCCGCGCTTTTCCTTACCTTCGGGGTGTCGTTCCTGACGCTCCTGTGGGGCGAGAGACAGTCCAAGGAGTTCTCCAGGACCGTGATACTCGCCGTCGGGGCCCACCCGGACGACATCGAGCTCGGGTGCGGCGGCTACATAATGAAGGCCAAGGACAGCGGCGCCACCGTCTACGGCCTTACGATGTCCAGGGGCGAGAAAGGCGCTGACACGAACGGCAAGAGGGAAGACGAACTCAGGAAGGCGGCGGAGTTCATGGAACTCAACGGTTTCTGGGTCCTCGACTTCCCGGACACCGGCCTCAAGGACTGCGTGACGCAGATGAAAGACGCCGTCGAGGAGAAGATAAAGCAGACCGGTGCCACCATCGTCCTGACGCATACGGCGATAGACATACACTCGGACCACAGGGCGGTATTCGACGCCACGAAGGTCGCGGCCAGGAACATCTCGGTATTGTGCTACGAGGACGTGAGCACCCCGAGGGAGTTCGTCCCGAATTTCTTCATAGATATCTCAGGGTACATAGGCGACAAGATGAAGACCATCACCTTCCACAGGACCCAGGAGGATAAGAACTACATGAACCCCGAGGTCATAAAAGGCAGAGCCGCCCACCGGGGGATCCAGGCCGGGGTCCAGTACGCGGAGGCCTTCAGGATATACAAACTCCTCAGATGATAATTTTCGCTCTTCTAAGCGTATTCAACGCCTTCGGACTCGTCATATTCATCCTGGGCATGCAGGGCATGGTATTTCTGCCCCTGACGGTCGTCTACGAGGTATGGAAGAGGAGGTTCCTCAAAAATACGGCCCCTTTCAGCGGGAAGGTCACCGTTTTGGTCCCCGCCTACAACGAGGAGAAGACCATAAGGGGCACCGTCACTTCCGTCCTTGCTTCCGATTACCCGTCACTTGAGGTCATAGTCATAAACGACGGCTCGACCGACTCTACCGAAGCCGCCGTCTCGGACTTTATAAGGGACGGCGTCGTAAGGTACATCAGCAAACCCAACGGCGGCAAGGCCAGCGCCCTGAACGCAGGCATTGGGGCCGCGACGGGCGAAGTCGTCGTCTTCACCGACGCGGACTCCATATTCCTGCCGGATACCGTCAGAAAGATGGTCAGGTGGTTCGGCGACCGCTCGGTGGACGCCGTCTGCGGCAACGACTCGCCCCTGCATCCGGCTACTGCCGTGCAGAAGTTCCTCGCCGTCACCACGCACATAGGCACCGGTTTCGTGAGAAGGGCGTTGTCTCTTATGAGGTGTCTGCCGATCATAACCGGCAACCTCGGCGCCGTTCGCACCGGGGTCTTAAGGGAGGTCGGCGGCTTCAAGGAGATATGGGGCGAGGACCTAGAGATAACCTTCAGGCTCTACAAGCACGGTAAAAGGATAATCTTCGACCCTGACCCGAAGGTGGTGGCCGAGTGCCCGGGGACCGTCAGGGGGCTATGGAAGCAGAGGATAAGGTGGATCAGGAGCTACATAAAGATAGCGTTCCTCCATAAGGACATCTTCTTCAATCCGAGGTACCTGCCGTTCTCCATATATCTGCCGATAAATTTTTTAAACATGGCCGTGGTTCCGCTCCTGCAGATAGCGCTCCTGTTCATAATACCGTGGGCCTACTACACCGGGCACCTTTACTTCACCGACACCGTCGAGCTGTTGACATACCTCGGGGTATTCTTCTTCTTTACCATCGCCGTCTGGTCCATCATCATGGACGGGGACTACTACGATCTCGTCTATCTGCCTTACGGCCTCCTGATACTGCCGCTGTCGTATTTTTACAATTTCGTGGCCGCCTACTCGTGGTACAAGGAGTTGAGGGGAGCCGAGGAGAGGTGGGACAAGGTAGAAAGGAGAAGGGTCTTCGTCATCGGCAGGACCAGGTGGGAGTACGCCGCCATAGGCCTTCTTATACTGGTCGCGTCATCCGCCGGGACATATTACTACATGACCGCCGTAAGGAGCTCTCTCCCCAGGTACGCTTCCCGGTTTGACCTCGGGCTCTCCACGCATTTCGACGCATGGGGCGACTGGAGAAAGACGATCTCCAACGTCCAGCAGAGGCCGGATGTGAATCTGGCGAAGGTCGTCGGCCTGAGCGCCGGAAGGCCCGAGTGGGCGTATTTCAAGTGGAAGGGGAGGGAGGATAACTGGTCGAACCACCAGAAGGGCGCCAGGGAGGACCTTGTCCAGAGGGCCACCGCCGCCTTCCACAAATCCGGCTTCAGGGTGGCCGCGTTCATAGACATATTCGGCCCAAAATACATAAAGGAGCATCCGGGCTCCGGAGCTGTCGGTTTCGACGGAAAGATAAATACCGAGCAGCTCGGCTTCATGGAGGTGGTCGAGGGTGAGTACGGGCGGCTGATCCTGGAGATGATGGAGTACCTTTGCAAGAACTACGAGGTGGACATCGTGAACCTCACCGAGATGCCGTACTACTCGTACTCTTACAATAAAAAGGACTTGAGGTCCTATAAGGCTTTTACGAACAGGGCGGACTGGCCCAGGACCCCCGACGGCAATATCGACAGGGACGACCCTTCCATCTGGGAGTGGAGGTCCACGCTTATGGAAAAGTACATCGCTCAGGCCGCCGTCGTGGCGCACAAGTACGGCAAGGAGCTCTATGTAGACGTCCCGGTGAGCTGGTCTGATTTCACGAGGAACGGCAGAGAGTCCGGGCTCGACTACAAAAGGGTCCTTAAGCACGCCGATAACATTGTCGTATGGAACTATTTCTACCTGGAGAGCCTCCCGGTAACGGTCTCCGAGAAGCTCGCGAAGTATATGAGCGACAACTTCGCCCCGGACTCTTTCTATATCTCAATCGGCCTCTGGGGTAAAAATAAGCCGATGGACCCGCTGAACTTCTCCATGGCGTTAAGGTACACTCTCAAGGGAGGGGCGAAGAGGATCTGGGTCACGCCTGATTCGATGATAACCGATGAGCACTGGAGTGAACTGATGAGATACCTCAAGGGCACAAGGCTCTGACGCGTCAAATACCGCCGGTCTTTCCCGCAGTCTGCCGTTCCCCTCAATTACTTGTTGACACAAGGTTTTTAGTCCTTTAATCACTAAAATCCCTGTAGCTTGCTAGTGGGTTTTTTTATAAAAACCCTCCCCCTCGATGGGGGAGGGTAGGGGTGAAAAAATGTTTTCACCCCCACCCGCTTCCCGTTGCATCGGCTTCGCGCAACGGGAGCCCAGCCCTCGCAATAAAGGGAGGGCTGGGCTTAAGGAGATACCCCGCTGGCAAGGCTAGCGGGGTGGTTCATCACCCACGCTCCAGAACCCGCTTTTTTGACGCTGTCGCCCGTGAACGGGTGAACGCCGCGACACCACCGCTCCATAAGCGGGTCAAGGCGGCCTGTAAATAAAGATGACAGGACCCTTACCGGGCAGGACTCCGGCATTCACGGCGGGGTACTTCAATTAATCCTTTTATAAGATATAATCTGTAATGTCGTGGCAAAAGACGCGCTCTTTTGCTATGCTCATGTCTAAACTCCCCCGCAGAGGTAGCTCAAAATGGCATTGGGTGAAAAGGCTCGCCGCCCGGTAATCATAATCCTGCTCGTAATCGCGTTAATACTCTTCTGGAGGCTTTTGCTCTCGAACAGGAAAGAGACCGCCTCCTTCATCAGGGCTACGGGCGTTATTGAGGCTACCGAGGTCAATATCGCCTCCAAGGTAGCCGGCAGGACCGAGTGGCTCTGCTGTACCGAAGGCAGTATCGTCAAGGCCGGCCAAAAGGCGGTGGCCCTTGAGAAGACCGAGCTAAAGGCAAGGCTGCAGGAGGGTAAGGCCGAACTGCTCGGGGCCTCCGAGTCGATAAACGAGGCGAAGGTGAGCCTTGAGAACTCCTTCGCCGCCTCCGAGGCCGCGAAGTACGAGACAGAGGCGGCAGCCGCCGAGGTACGCAGGGTCAGCGCGCTCCTTCAGGATACAAAAGACAACCTCGATAGGGCAAGGGGCCTCTTTAAGGGAAGCTACATAACTAAAAAGGAGATGGACTCCGCCGAGACATCCTACGGCGCGGCCGCTGCCGCCCTTGATGCCGCCGTTGCCCGGAAAAAGAGCAGCGAGGCGAACCTTAAGAACTCGCTCCTGTCCATCAAGGCCGCAAAGGCGCGGATCTCGCTCGCGGCGGCCAAAAAGGAGCAGGCCGCGGCGCGTCTCAAGGTCCTCGGCTCTCAGCTTTCAGACACCGTCATAGTTTCGCCCATAGACGGGGTCGTCGTGTACAAGGCGTTTGAGCTCGGGGAGTTCGTAACCCCTGGCGCGGCCGTCTATACGGTAGATGACATGAATAATCTATGGGCGCGGTTCGACCTCGAGGAGACCGATATAGAAAAGATCAGGCTCGGCGACAGGGTCGAGGTCTACCCGATAGGAAGTCCGGGGAAGGCGTTCGATGGCAAGGTGACGGAGATAAGCGAGGCAGGAGGTTTCGCCACTCAGAGGGATGTCACAAGGGGAAGATCCGACATACGGACCTTCAGCGTCAAGGCTCGAATAAACAGGCCGGAGGGCTTTTTAAAGCCGAGGATGACGGTAGAGGTCAAGGTCTTCTTCGCAAACGCTCCGAAGTCGAAGTGACCCGTAAGGGAAAGATAAGCCGATGGCCGCAGCGATAGACATAGTCGACCTTACGAAGACTTACGGGGAGCTTAAGGCCCTCGACAGCGTAACCCTGTCCATTCCCGAGGGGGACTGCTTCGGCCTGCTGGGCCCGAACGGCGCAGGCAAGACGACCCTCATCCGCATTCTTACGACCCTCATACGGCCGACTTCGGGCGCCGCCCGCGTGAACTCGTTCGATGTGGTGAAAGACCGCGCCCATGTCCGTCAAAGGATAGGGGTGGTGCCGCAGGCGATGACAAGCGACCTGGACCTGACGGGCTTTGAAATAATGGACATCTACGCCCGGTTCTACGAGATGGAGAAAAAAGAGAGGCTGGAGAGGATCGACGAGCTTCTCGGGATGGTCGGCTTGAGGGAGAGGGCTGGCGACCTCGTGGCCACCTACTCCGGCGGGATGCGTAGACGCCTTGAGATAGCAAGAGGGCTGGTCCACAAACCATCTATCCTCATACTCGACGAGCCGACCATAGGGCTCGACCCGCAGAGCAGGCATGTGGTCTGGGAACTCCTTGAGAGCTTCAGGAAGACGGATAAGCTCACGATACTCCTGACGACCCATTACATGGAAGAGGCCGAGTCTCTCTGCGACCACGTCGCCATCATCGACTACGGCAAGATAGTCGCCCTCGACACCGTCGAAGGGCTCAAAAGACAGATCCCACAGAAAGACGTCGTGGAGCTTACTGTCGGCAACATCGACCTTCAAGAGGCTTCTCAACGGGTGGCTAGCGTCCCGGCGGTCAATTCGGTAGTCGTAAAGGATGACAGGCTCATCGTGGCTACCGACAACGGAGCCAACGCCATCCCCGAGCTTGTGGACGGGATAAAAAGGATGGGCGGCAACCTGACAAGGGTGCTCTTGAAGCAGCAGACGCTCGAAGACGTCTTCATACACTTTACCGGCAGGCCCATAAGGGAAGAGGAGGCGAAGAAGGTGAGCTTTCTGCTCGGCGCCGGGGTCCCGACCAAATGGGGCAGATAGGTATCCGATGGCCCGATTTTACGCAATATTCGTAAGGGACTTGAGGAAGTTCGTAAGGAACCCTCTGGTAGTGGCGATGAGCCTCCTGATGCCGATCATCTATCTCGTGATACTGGGCAACTCGTTCCAGGGCGAACTCAAGAACCTCTCTCTGGCGGTGGTAGACCTTGACAGGGGGCCGTACGCCACAAGGGTCTTTGAGCTGCTGCGCTCCATCGAGGCCGGTCCGAGGACCATAAAGTCCGTGAGGGTCGCTGACCAGGGCACGGCCATGGAGGGGCTTAAGGACGGCGTCTACAAGGCCGTCCTTGTAATACCTCCTAACTTCAGCCGTGATATCATGAGAAGTACCGGACCGGAGCTCGGGCTCTTCCTTGACAACGCCGAGAGCATTTCGTCCAATACCATTCAAGGCGCGCTTCTAAGCGCGATGCCCGGTCTTAAAAGGGAGTTCATCCCCATAAGAGAGGAGCGCAGCGTCACTTATCTCCGCGATATAGAGCTGTACAGGAAGGTCGACTACGACCAGACCCTTATCCCCGGCGTGGTGATAATGGCGATATTCCTCGGGGCTATGACTACAGGGGCCTTCAACGTCGTGATGGACAGGTTCCTTGGCGTTGAAGAGAGTTATTTCCTGACGCCTCTGACCAGGACGGACATCGTCATGGGCCTTGTGGCAAGCGGGCTTCTCATCACCACGATACTCGCGGTGCTGGTCCTTTTCCTCAGTTCTCTCATCTCCGGCATTTACCTCTGGCAGATGCTCACTTTCGAGACCGCGGTCCTCATGCTCGCCGTGATAGTGCTTTCGACACTGGGACTCCAGGGCCTGATGTTCATCATCATGGGGAGGATAAACCACCCGAGGATCGTCGGCGTGCTCGGAGGCTTCCTGAACGTCATCTTCTTTTTCCCCAGCGGCGCCATCTATCCCGTGGAGAGTTTCCCGTGGTGGCTCAAGGGGTTCGCGCGGTTGAACCCGGAGACATATTCGGTGCACGCCTTGAGGGCCCTTCTGTTCAAGGGGGCTAACCTTGCTGCGGTAAACGGTGATATAATATTTCTGGCCGTATTCGCTGCGGTATCGATCACTCTTGGCACAGTGGCCTTCAAACGGGCGCTCTGACGCCGCTGCGGCATGTTGAAAACACGGCGCCCGTATGTTATATGATTACATCAACATCTGAATGAGAAGGGGGCAATATGGAGCTTAAGAAGATAACCGAAGGCGTCTGGTGGGCCGGAGCGGCCGACTGGGACAGGCGCCTCTTTGACGCGCTGGTGCCTCTGCCGGACGGCACCAGCTATAACGCCTATCTCGTGAAGGGGACCGGGAAGACGGCTCTCATCGACACGGTTGACCCGACCAAGACCGCTGTCCTGATGAATCATCTCGAAAAGGTGGAATCTCTCGATTACATAATATCCCAGCACGCCGAGCAGGACCATTCGGGCGCCATCCCCGAAGTCCTCAGGAAGTACCCTGACGCGATTGTCATCACTAACTCCAAGGGCAAGGAGTTTCTCTCCGACCTTTTGAACGTAGACGGCGACAGGGTCAGGACTGTGGCCGAAGGAGAGAAGCTGTCTTTGGGCGGCAAGACCCTTGAGTTCATATCCACCCCGTGGGTGCACTGGCCCGAGACTTTCTCTACCTTCCTGAGGGAAGACAGGATACTCTTCAGCTGCGATCTCTTCGGCTCGCATCTCGCCACAACGAGCGTCTTTGTCGAGGACGAGTGGAAGGCTATAGAGGCGGCCAAGAGGTACTACGCCGAGGTGATGATGCCCTTCAGGACCACCATCAGGAAGCATATCGAGAAGTTCGAGCAGTTCCCGGTGGAGACCATCGCCCCGAGCCACGGCCCGGTCTACAGGAACTCCGAGAAGATAGTCATGGCGCACCGCGACTGGGTCTCCGAGAGGGTGTCAAATACGGTGCTGCTGCCTTACGCCACCATGCACGGGTCAACGGAGCTGATGGTGGATTACCTCACGGAGTCTCTCGCCTCGAAGGGCATAGGCGTGCAGAGGTTCAACCTCGCCACCACCGACACCGGCAAACTCGTCATGTCTCTGGTCGACGCGGCCTCGATAGTCATAGGTTCGCCAACCGTCCTGACAGGCGCGCACCCCTCGGTCATCTCGGCGGCGTTTCTTGTGAACGCTCTCCGGCCAAAGCTCAAGTTCGCCTCCATCATCGGCTCGATGGGCTGGGGCGGAAAGATGGTCGAACAGATAACCGCGACGATAGCGAATCTCAAGGTCGATCTCATCGCGCCTGTCGTGGTCAAGGGGAGGCCGAAGGAAGACGACTACGCGGCCCTCGAGAAGCTCGCCGGCGAGATAGCCATAAGGCACAGGACGAACAATATCGTTTAAGGCGGACTAGCGGGATGAAGTCGTACCGTAAGGAGCTTTTTTTCAATGTCCCGGCCAGAAGTGGGTTCGTGAACATCACCACCGAGGTCGAAAAGTGCGTCAAGGAGAGCGGCATCAAGGAAGGGCTCGCGCTCGTGAACTCGATGCACATAACCTCTTCGGTCTTCATAAACGACAACGAGCAGGGTCTCCACCACGACTACGACGTGTGGCTTGAAAAGCTCGCCCCGCATGCCCCTGTAAGCCGGTACCGCCACAACGATACAGGTGAGGACAACGCTGAAGCGCACCTTAAAAGACAGGTGATGGGCAGAGAGGTCGTCGTGGCCGTGACACAGGGCGAGCTCGATTTCGGCACATGGGAGCAGATATTCTACGGCGAGTTCGACGGCAGGAGAAGAAAACGGGTCCTCGTGAAGATAATAGGTGAGTGAGGAAAGCCGGAAAGCTCCGTCTAAGGCCCTTAGACCTGGAAGAGCGCGGTCTTATGAAATCAGCCGGAGTCTCGTCGGTCTCAGGACATCGGCGCCTCGTCAGAGGAATATGAAGAGCCGGGAACCGGCTCTGTTTTATGAACCGCCCCGCTTTGCCTTGCTATCGGGGTTTCCGTTGGGATATCTGTTTTTATGTACGCGGCGAGCCGCGCTTAATTAAAATTCTCCGCCATAAATGACGGAGAATTTTGATGGTATGGAAGATCATTTGTATTTGCCAGCCTTGACCCGCCGCTAAAGCGACGGGATTGCGGCTGGCACACCCATTTAACCGAAGGAAAAATTAAAGCCTGTTAGAACTTCGGCTCCCCGTCGATTATCAGCTCTGTCTTCTCTCCCCTTTTAAACACCTCGAGGGTCGGCCTGAAGAATATGAAGTCCTGATGGAAGGGGACAGAGACCCTTCCGCCGAAGGACGAGTTGTCGCCGAGCGCTATGTGTACGGTGCCGAGTATCTTTTCAGTCTCAAGGATGTTGTCGGGCCTTGAGGCCATGTCGTTAGTGCCGATGCCGAGCTCCGCGATATTTCCCATGAGCGGATGTAGAGCGAGTTTTCCCCTCAGCTCTTCGGCGTACCTGTCTCCTCCCGTAACCTTCACTACCTTTCCCCCGGTCACCTCAAGGGTGATGGATTCCCTGAGTTTTTCGGTGGGCGACCATTCAAGGATAAGGGTCCCTTCGGCCGTGCCCTCGACGGGAGCCAAAAACGCCTCTCCGGCCGGGAGGTTGCCGAACGAGCCGGGTTTCGTGAGTATGCCGGTGTCGGGCTGGACTTCCCTTCGCTGCATCGAAAATGAGATCGAGGTCCCGTTGTGGGAAGTCACGACGACGGTATCGCCGCCGGACATCATCTCTACAAGCCTGTTTGTGCGTGACGCGACCTTATTCCAGTCGGCCGTCATCGCGCCCCCTATCATCGACCTCTCGAAAAGAGGCATGCTCGCGTACCTCACGCGCTTGAGTCTGGTGAGATAACTCCTGAAGCGGGTGTGGGATGTGGAGAAGTTTGAAAGCGCTATTATGACATCGGGAGACTTGCCGAACTCGTCTATGAGCCTCTCGGCGCTCCTGACCTCGTCTATATCGTAGATAGACTTGTCGAGTATCTTTCCAAGGAGGCCCTCGTCCTCAAGCTCTTTTACAGCCCTTTCACCGAAGGCCGCCGCCCAGAGCTCTTTAGGCGGCTCCTTGCCGTGGCCCTCTACCGATGGGAACTCCAGGAGGCTCACCTCGCACAGGCCTTTGCCTGCCTCGGCTACTTCGCGGGCGATCTTTCTCAGGTCTTCCCTCTTTTTGCGCTCCAGGGGTTCGACCTTCTCAGTGTCTCTTATAAGGTCCGTGAATACCAGGGCCCGTTCATCCCTGTTGACTCCAAGGTTCACCGTGTAGATATTTTTAAGGACCTCATTCATGGATTCCTCCCCGATATGACGGATTTCAGGCCGCCAGCCTCTTGTCAATGTATCTCATAATATCATCATGACCGGTTTTGTCAATTCTACTTTGCCTTCGCTGCCAGCGTGTCGAGAATCCGTCCGTCGGCATGTTCAAAATATTGACATTCGATTTCTTTTAAGCTAAAATCGCTCTCGTCCAGCATATTAACTCGACTCGACTCAACAGGAGAGCGCCGCATGGGAGAGAGGACCATTCTTTTAGTAGAGGATGAGGATTTCATCCGTGAATCCACGAGCGAAATACTTGAGATGAGCGGTTATAAGGTCACTACCGCCGCGAACGGGGAGGCCGGGATAGAGGCCGCGAGGAAAAAGGACTTCGACGTGGTGCTGACGGACCTCAAACTCCCTGGGGCAAGCGGCATAGACGTCATAAAGGCCGTCAAGGCAGTATCTCCCAACACGGCCTGCATAATTCTTACCGGCTACGGGTCGATCGAGACCACCATCGAGGCGATGAAGGCCGGGGCGTTCACCTACCTTCAGAAGCCGCTCGGCAAGGACCAACTCCTCGTGACCCTTGATAAAGCCTATGAAGTCTATTCACTCAAGGCTGAGAATTTTAAGCTTAAAAAAGAGATATCCAAGAACTGCACGGAGGCGATCCTCGGCACAAGCTCCGAGATACAGGAGGTCAGGGACGTCATCGGGAAGATCGCCGACACCGACTCCACCGTCCTTATACTAGGCGAAAGCGGAACAGGCAAAGAGCTTGTGGCCAGGGCCCTGCACTACGGCTCCACCCGCAACAACAAACCCTTTGTCCCGATAAACTGCGCCGCCATCCCCGAGGACCTCCTTGAGAGCGAGCTTTTCGGGTACGAGAAGGGGGCGTTTACCGGGGCGATAGCCACGAAGATAGGCAGGTTTGAAGCGGCCCACGAAGGTACCGTATTCCTTGATGAAATAGGCGATATGAGCCCCGGGCTACAGGTAAAGATACTGAGGGTATTGCAGGAAAAGGAGTTCGAGAGGGTAGGCGGCAGGTCCTCCATCAAGGTTGACGTGAGGGTCGTGGCGGCCACAAACCAGGACCTGGAGCGCGCGGTCGAGGAGAAGAAGTTCAGAAACGACCTCTATTACAGGCTCAATGTCATCCCCATACACCTGCCTCCGCTGCGGGAGCGCAAAGAGGATATAGCGCTGCTCATCAGCCACTTTACAGAGAAGATAGCCCTGAGGAAGAAAAAGACGGTAAAGGGCATAAACCCCGAGGCCGTAAAGATGCTCGAAGGTTATGACTGGCCCGGCAACATCAGGGAGCTTGAGAACCTTGTAGAGAGGCTTGTGGTCTTGAAAGAGCCCAACTCTTGCATAACTGTAAGGGACCTGCCGGATAAGATCAGGAAGGTCTCCATGGAGAGCGCCGGTTTCTCAGCCGCCTCTTTCTCTGCCGAAGGCATGGACTTCAATACCGCCGTGGATAACTTCGAGAAGGACCTGATACTGAACGCCTTGAACAAGGTGAACGGCGTGAAGAAGAAGGCCGCAGAGATACTTAACCTCAACAGGACCACCCTTATAGAGAAGATGAAGAGGAAAGGGCTGTTGGACCATATAGACCCGACTGAGCCTTCCAACGGAGTAGCTTAGTCATATTATTGACGCCGTCTGTTTTTAAAGATGTCACTCAACTCCCTGTTTCTTCTTTTTTCCTTTTCCCGACCCTTTGGGCCGGCACCTGCTTCAAGCACGAAACCTGCTGTTTTTCATTGATATTTTCTAAAAGTTGCCCTCCTTCTTAAAGCGGCACCGAGCGTAGTGGCACGGTTGTTGCTTTTATCTGCTGTCGATGTCCAAGGCATATTCTAAAAGACACTCAGGCGTACTTTCTATGAAGAGGACCCTCTTTACAATAATCCTGCTTGCGCTGCTGGTCTTGCCGGCATACGCTGGACAGCCCACTATCCTCAATATAAGGACAGGGCTTCATGAGGACTACCACAGGCTGGTCGTGGAACTCTCGGAAACCGTCAAGTACAAGGTAAAAAGGAAAGGCGCTACCGTTACCATCACGATGTTCAAGGTCAACCCTTCGTGGCCGTCCGAGCAATTCCCTTCCACCGGCAGTATAAAGGTAAAGGGACTTAAAGGGGATATGGACGGGGCCATCAAGGTCGCCAGGCTCGATGTCGAGGTAACGGAGGGGGCGGCGGTAAAGCAGACGAACTGGGACGAACCTTTCAGGATCGTCATAGATGTGCGTGCCGGAAAAGACCGGAAACAGCCCGCGGCCAAAAAGAACGCAAAAGCCGCCCCAAAGGCTCAAAAACCCGCGGCGGTCGCTGCGCAGCCCCCGGAGTTATTGAAGGCCGCCGAAAAGACAGTCACCTTTAACAGCGGCTGGAGATGGATCTACAGGAAAAAGGTCATGGAGCTTCTGTGCCGGGACGTAGCCGGGGACGAAGGCCTCGTCAACGGTGTTTTTAAAAACGAGCTGGGCCTCAAATCAGACGACAAAGACGGGCTCCTGGAGGAGGCGGACTCGCGCATAGACGCTTTAAAGCCCTCCCTTGACCCGGCCTCATTGACCGTGTTCCAGGCGATATACAAGTTTTTCGATGAAGGCGAAGACGCCCCGGAGCTTGAGACGACGCTCAGGCTCAATCCCGACACAGGGTTTTCGAAGCTAGGGCTATTTCTTCTCGGCGACTACTACGAGGCGAAAGGGTTTTTACCCGAGGCCCACGGGTATTACTCGAAGATACTGAGGGACGACACGGAGGGGTATATCCGTTCCGCGGCCCTTTTCCAGCGCGGGAGGCTCCTTTTTTACGAGAACAAGTACGGGGACGCCAAAAAGTTTTTTGAGAAGGCGTACAGCGTTGGTTTCCCCGGCGCGGACCTCTGGCTTGCCGACACGCTCATGATCAAGGGAGAGTTCGAGCAGGCATGGGATATCTTTGGCAGGGTGAAAAATACCGAGGACCTGGACCCGGTATCCCTTATGAGCCTCGGCGATATATACATGAGGAAAGGGAACTTCGGCGGGGCACGGGCTATATTTGAAAAGCTTCGCGTGATCTATCTGCAAGACGCGTTGGCGACTACCTTTTTCGCCATCAGGGCGGGGGACGCGTACCTGGCCGAAGGACGCAAGTCCGAAGCGGAGACGACCTATACGAAGATAAAGGATATGCTCAGGGACGAAGAGTGGGCGATAGCGAGCCTGTCGCTTGCCGATTCGCTCCGTCTCGGAGGTGACAACGAGTCTCTGGTCAAGGCTGAGAAACTCTACAGAAAGGTCGCCGACGGCAAGTATCTCGGAAGCGAGGTCACGCACCTGTTCCTCATAGACAGCCTCACCCTGCTCGGCAGGTTCAGGGAAGCCATGGACGAAGTCGAAAGCTTCCCGAAAGACTTCAGCACAAGCGCCTACAGGGCGGATATGCAGCAGCTTGCCGGAAAGCTCGTATACGCCTGGATCGATACCCTGTACTCGAAGGGCGACTACGCCGCCGTGGCGGAAGCGGGATCAAGGTACTCAAATCAGATCCCTTTCGGCAAAAAGGCCGAGTCGTCCTTGAAGGTCGGTAAATCGTTCGTCGCGCTGGGCCTTTATACCGACGCCATCGAGAGCCTCGACGGCGCCACGAGGATGGGAAGCAACAGCGTGGCCGAGGAGGCGATGATGGAACTCGGGAGGGTTTATCTCCATCAGAAGGACACGGCTTCCACGGACAGGCTCTACAAGGCATTCCTCGCGAGGTTCCCGAAGAGCAGGTACGCTTCGGAGGTCAACAGGATACTGCTCAAGACTGCGTACCTTGAAAAAGAATACGGGGAGGTCGCCGCTTCCATGGACGAAAGCGACCCGGAGTCCATGTTTCTCAAGGCGAGGTCGTTGGCCAAGCTTGACAGACACGCCTCCGCTTTAAGTCTTTTTGAGAAGGCGGCGGCCAGCTTCGAGGCGAAAGGGGATAAGTCAAAAGCGGCCGCCGCCTTTATCGCGGCCGCCGATTCGAGTTTTGCCATCGGCAACTTCAAAAAAGCCATCGAACGGTACGGGTCGGCTGCCGGGATGCTTAAAGACGGGGACGAGGACAAGTCCTGGGCCATCTACAGGATGGCGCAGTGCTACTCAAGGCTCGATGAGAAGAAGGCCGAAAGCGATGCCGTCAGGGACTTGAAAAAGCAGGGTGACGAGTACGGACAGTGGGCCGCGCCAATATTCAAAACGACACCTAAAAGTTTTTAAAACGGAGCGATAAAATGCCGGAAAACATCCAGGTCGACCTTTTAAACGACGCCTTCAACACGTTCAGGAACGCGTCAAAGAAGCTTGAGCAGCAGTACGCGATGCTTGAGAGCAAGATCGAGGAACTTAACGAGGAGATCGCCGAGAAGAACAGTGCGATGGAGAGGACCAGGAGGCTGGCGGCGATGGGCGAGATGGCGGCCAAGATAGCCCACGAGATCAGAAACCCGCTGGGCTCCATGGCGATACTCGCAACACTCCTTGAAAGGGAGCTTACCCATGACGGCGAGAAGAGAAAGCTCGCGGAGCATATAACAAAGGGCGTTAAGACCCTGGACAACCTCCTTTCGAACATGCTCCTTTTCGCCACAGCCCCCGGAGCCAGACTAAAGCAGGTCGAGATCAAGGAAGTGATAGAGGAGTCGGTCCTGTTGACAAGGGGACACGAGAAAAAGGGTGTGAGCATCAAGTGCTGGTACGAGGGCAGGACCCGTATCATGGCCGACCCCGCGCAGTTGCGGCAGATGTTTTTAAACATCTTCCTCAACTCCCTTGACGCGATGGAGGAGGGCGGGACTCTGACCGTAAGGACAAGGCTTGACGAGGAGACGATGAATTTCCTCCAGATAGAGATAAAGGATACCGGAAAGGGGATACCAGAGGAGCATATCGACAGGATATTCGACCCGTTCTTCTCCACCAAGGAGAGGGGTACGGGCCTGGGGCTCGCGATAGTCTCTACCGTCGTCAACGGACACAACGGCTCGATAGACGTAAGGTCCAGACATGGCGAAGGGACGGCATTTCTAATAAGCCTGCCGGTGGCGGGTGAACGCAGGATCGTCTGCTGAGGAGTCTTTCAAGGCAACCGGGCGGGCAATACGGAAAAGGAGCGCAGCTATGAACACCATACTCGTGGTCGATGACGAAGCCGATATGCGGTTTGCCATAAAAGAGGCTTTGGGAAGGAAAGGCTATTCCATCGATCTGGCGGAAGACGGCAAAGAGGCCCTTAAAAAGATAAGCGAATCGAGTTACGGCATGGTTATAAGCGACATGAAGATGCCGGGGCTAGGGGGCATGGACGTATTGAAGGGCATAAAGAAGGCCGCGCCGCACGTGCCGGTGCTCCTTATTACGGCGTTCGGGACCATACAGAAGGCGGTAGAGGCCGTAAAGGAAGGCGCCGTTGATTTTATCCTCAAGCCGTTTACGCTTGAGGCCCTTGAGACTACGGTTGAAAAGGCGTTCAGGCACACTGAGGATCTGTCTTCCTTCGAGTCAAAGGGAAAGTCGATGCTCACGAAGGACCCGTCTATGAACAGGCTCATATCGATAGCCTCGGTGGCCGCCTCAAGCGACGCTACGGTGCTTATCTCCGGAGAGAGCGGCACGGGCAAGGAACTGCTGGCAAGGTTTCTGCACACCAGGAGCCCGAGGAAGGATAACCCCTTTGTGGCGGTAAACTGCGCGTCTATCCCGGAGGGCCTCCTTGAGAGCGAGCTTTTCGGCCACGAGAAGGGCGCTTTTACCGGCGCTATGAATCAGAGGCACGGAAAGTTCGAGCAGGCCAACACCGGCACGATACTTTTAGACGAGATAAGCGAGATGGACCTGAAGCTCCAGGCTAAGCTATTGAGGGTGATACAGGAAAAAGAGGTCGAGAGGCTCGGCGGCAAGGTAGCCGTCCCGCTTGACATAAGGATAATCGCCACCACGAACAGGGACATGAAAAAAGAGGTCAAGGAGGGGCGCTTCAGGGAGGACCTCTTCTACAGGCTCAACATATTCCCGCTGACGCTGCCTCCGCTCCGTGAACGGTCCACCGACATAGTATATCTGGCCGAGGCCTTCATGAACAAGTTCGCTTTCAAATACTCAAGGCGCGTTGAGGAGATTTCAAAGGAGGCCCTCGATCATATAAAGGGGCGCGAGTGGAGGGGCAACATCCGTGAGATGGAAAACGCCATCGAGCGCGCGGTGCTTTTAAGCCAGGGCACGACCCTTGAGCTTGAAAGTCTGCTTGTAGACGAAGATCGGGAAGAGAGGGAGAACTATCATGTCACGGGCGAGCCAGTCAATAATATGACGATCTGGGAGATGGAAAAGGGCCTTATATGTAAAACCCTTGACGATGTGGAGGGTAACAGGACAAAGGCCGCCGAGCTTCTTGGTATCTCGGTGAGGACTTTGAGGAATAAATTGAAGGAATATGGGCAAAATTTACCCGGTTAGGGAGCTTTTAGCCGGTTGCCTAAAATTTTTCCGGCGTTAAAAGCCTTTTCTGCCGTACTCCTTCAGAATTGGTATGGATATTGCATTTATCCAATGCACAGGCTCGAAAGGAGGTCACATGGGTAACGGTTTGTTCGACAAGACGATATCACTTCTCGGCAATACTCTCGATCTGAGGGCAGCCAGAAACAAGCTTCTGGCCTCCAACATAGCAAACCAGGAGACCCCCGGCTACCGGGCGGTCGACATAAACTTCGAAGACGAACTCAGAAAAAAACAGGGCAATGCACTCTCGGCGCCACTTGCGCGCACAAATACGGCGCACCTGATCCCCATAAGGGGAACCGGCGCCTCTCCCGCCGTGGTGGAGCGTCCCACGGACATGGAGAGCTACGACAGGAACTCCGTGGGCATAGAGGGCGAGATGGTAAAGCTCTCGGAGAACTCCATCATGTACAACGCCTCGGCCAAGATGCTTAAAAGCAAGTTCAATCTCCTCATGACGGCGATAAAGGAAGGAGGCAGATAACATATGGGAGACATGTTTTCAGTCAGCGCGTCCGGCATGGAGGCGCAGAGGTTGAGGATGAACATCATCGCCAGCAACCTCGCCAACGCGGACACCACAAAGACGGCCCAGGGCGGGCCTTACAGGAGAAAAGACATTGTTTTCGCCGCGCAGGCCGAAGGCGGGTTCGGCGGTTTTTTAAAGACATCCGTCGACGGCTATCAGAACTCGGTTAAGGTGGCCGGCATCATCGAGGACGGAAAGCCGTTCAAGTACGCCTACGAGCCCAACCATCCGGACGCCGACGACAAGGGTTATGTGGCTTACCCGAACGTGAACGTGGCCGAGGAGATGGTAAACATGATAACGGCCTCAAGAAGCTACGAGGCGAACGTAAACGCGCTGAAGGCCACAAGAGAGATGGCCGTAAAGGCCCTTGAGATAGGCGGGTAATAAGGAGGGTTGTAATGGTAGAGTCAATAAAGGGCGGGATGCTGAAAGTGCCGCTTGAAGCGTTTAAAAAAACGGATACGGGAGGGGCCGGCGCGCAAGACACCTTCAGTACCGTTTTGAAGGACTCCATCGACAAGGTCAACAAGCTTCAGACCGAGGCCGATAAGGCGATAGAGGGCCTTGCGAGCGGCGAGGTCAAAAACGTGCATGAGACGATGATAGCGATCGAGAAGGCCAACCTCTCGTTCAATATGATGCTCCAGGTGAGGAATAAACTTCTTGCGGCCTACGAAGAAGTCATGAGGATGCAGGTATAACCAATGGAAAAGATATTTGAACTTCTCAAGCAGAACAGGAAAACGGCCGCTTTAGGGGTAGTAGCCGCTGTCATTACGGCCGTGGTGGCGCTCTTTCTGTTTAACCAGGGGCCCGAGTACAAGGTCCTTTTCTCGCAGCTGTCGCCCGAGGACTCGGGGGCGGTGATAGAAAAGCTCAAGGAGAAGAGGATCGAATACAAAGTCGACGGCACCACCATAAGCGTCCCGGCCGAGAAGGTCTACGAGACCAGGATGGAGCTTGCCGGCGAGGGGCTGCCCCAGGGCGGCGGGGTCGGTTTCGAGATATTCGACAAAACGAGCTTCGGCGTCACCGATTTCGTTCAGAAGATAAACTACAGGAGGGCCCTGCAGGGAGAGCTTGCCAGGACCATCTCGCAGATAAAGGAGATCGAAAGCGCCAGAGTGCATCTGGCGTTGCCAGAGAAGGGCGTCTTTCTCGACGAGCAGAAAAAGGCCCGCGCCTCGATAATCGTAAAACTCAAACCGGGTAAAACTTTAAGCGCCGGACAGGTCAGCGCCGTGGCGCACCTCGTGGCCAACAGCTTCGAGAACCTGAGGCCCGAGGACGTCACCGTTGTCGATACCGCCGGGAGGATGTGGACGAAGGGGAGCGAAGAGGACAATGTCCTCAAGCTCACGGCAAGCCAGCTTGAGTACAAGAGGTCCGTTGAGAAGGACATGGAATCAAGGATACAGTCGATGCTCGAGAAGACCGTAGGGATGAACAAGGCCGTGGCGCGCGTCTCCGTGGACGTAGACACCAAGCAGGTGGAGCGCACCGAAGAGACCTTCGACCCGAACAGCCAGGTCGTAAGAAGCGAGCAGCGGAACAAGGAGAAGACCATAGGGGGCGCGGTGGCCGCGGGCGTGCCGGGCGTGATGTCCAACCTCCCGGACTCGGCCAAGGGCCCGCAGACGCCTAATGTGACCCCGTCACAGTCGCAGAGGCAGGACGAGGTCATAAACTACGAGATAAGCAAGGTGGTAAGCAGGGTCGTCGAGCCGGTCGGCGGTATAAAGAAGATGTCCGTTGCGGTCCTTGTAGACGGCAACTACGAGACGGTAAAGGGCGCCGACGGCAAGGAGACGAAAAAATACAGCGCGCGCACCGACG
Source organism: Deltaproteobacteria bacterium (assembly GCA_016219115.1). Classification (GTDB taxonomy): domain Bacteria; phylum Desulfobacterota; class GWC2-55-46; order GWC2-55-46; family GWC2-55-46; genus JACRCH01. The sequence continues at coordinate 30,581 of JACRCH010000053.1, read as the reverse complement.
CCGAGCTCGCCAAATATACGGATATGGTAAAGGGCGCCGTCGGCTACACCAAGGACAGGGGAGACGTTATAACGGTAGTCTCTACCCCGTTTGAGTCCGACGTGCCGGACAACGCGCCGGAGACGGAAAAACAGCCGATAGTTCCGCCTTACCTTGTCCCGGTCCTCATCAAGTACGGGGCGATGGTGCTCGTAGCCGTTCTGGCCATATTCCTTGTCGCGAGACCGGTGATAAAAAAGCTCATGCAGGAAAGAGAAGGGGTCACGATGACCGCGCAATCCCGCGAGGGCGCCCTCGGCCAGGGCGCCAATGAGTACGCGCTTCAGGCCGGCGCCAGGCCCGCGGAGGAAGAGACTATTCACAAGCTCAAGAAAGTCGTAAAGGATAACCCGCAGCAGGTGGCTATGGTCCTCAAGGGCTGGATAAAGGAGAATTGACGGCAATGACCAGGGACCCGAAACTCAAAGGCGTGGAAAAAGCCGCCGTGCTTCTTATGAACATCGGAGAAGACCTCGCCACCGAGGTCTTCAAATACATGACCCCTACCGAGATACAGCTCCTCGGAGGCAGCATCGTGAAAAAAGAGACGGTATCGCTGCAGACCGGCAGGCAGGTTGTGAACGAGTTCATCGAGACGATAAGCACCGGAGAGATCGCCGTTGAGGGGCTTGAGTTCGCAAAGTCCATCATAACCAAGGCGCTGGGCCCTGAGAAGGCCAAGACGATACTCGAGCAGATAACCCAGGATATGGGTAAGGGCGGGATAGAGTCCTTGAGGTGGATGGACCCCGCGATAGTGGCGAATATCGTAAAGTCGGAGCACCCGCAGATAACAGCGATAATACTGGCGCACCTTGACCCGGACAGGGCCGCCCAGGTACTCCTCCATATACCGGAGGAGAGGCAAAGGGGCGAGATAATGCTCAGGATCGCAACGCTTAAAAGGATCCCGCAGGCAGCCGTAAGGGACCTCGAGATCCTTTTGAGCGACCAGATGCTCAACGCCAACAGCAGTCAGGGTTCCACCGTGGAAGGGGTAAAAGTGGCGGCGGAGATATTGAACCAGATAGAGGCCAAGGCCGAGGGCGCGATAATGGACGTCATAGAAAAGACCAGCCCGGACCTCGCCTTCAAGATACAGGAGAAGATGTTCATCTTCGCCGACCTCCTGACCATAGACGACAAGGGCATGCAGCTTGTCATCAAGGAGCTCACCAGCGACATACTGACGCTCGCGTTGAAGGGCGCGGACGAAAACATAAAGGATAAGTTCCTCAAGAACATGTCCGAGAGGGCCGCGGAGATGCTCAAGGAAGACCTGGAGACAAGGGGACCGGTAAAACTGAGCGACGTTGAGAAGGCACAGCAGGAGATAATAAAGATAGCCAGAAGGCTTGAGGGCGAAGGCAAGATCGTGCGGGCTGGAAGAGGCGGCGATGTCCTTATCTAAGATATTCAAAAACACTGACCGCGCCGTCGACGCGGGGCCCTTTGTCCTTGAGTTCATAGGGTCGTCAGGCAAAGGCGCGGCGTCCGGGGACCGGCAAGGCGAGAAGGTCGGCGGAGACCTGGTGGCCGTTGAAAGAGAGGCCTACGAGAAGGGATTCACGGCAGGAGAGAAGGCCGGCTTTGACCTCGGGGTAAGAAAGGCCGAGGTCCTCTTCATCGGCCTGGCGAAGGTCCTTGAGGAGCTTTCGGAGTTCAAGGAGAACCTCTACAGGCCGTGCGAACAGGAGATGGTCGGTCTTTCTCTCGCCATAGCCAGGAAGGTGATACACAGAGAGGTCGAGAAAAAAGATTCGGTCCTCGACTGCGTGAGGGTGGCGATAAAGTCGGTCGTGGCGGCCGGCGAGATACTGATAAAGGTGAACCCCAAGGACCTCGAAGTCCTTAATAACTACAAGAGTGAGCTGGGCAGGTTCACCGGCTCGGGCGTAAAGGGACTCAAAATAGAGGCTGATCCGGAGATCGACAAGGGCGGGTGCGTGATAGAGACGAACTACGGGGAAGTTGACGCCGCCATAGACTCAGTTCTGGCCGACATTGAGGAGAGGCTCCGTAATGGTTAACACGGCTGTTGATTTTCTGAGAAACACCATAAAGGCCGTTGATGAGATGGACACCATAAAGATCAACGGCAGGATCACGAGGGTCGTGGGCCTCGTGATGGAGGGGCTCGGCCCCGGGTCCTCGGTCGGCGAGTTCTGCCACGTATATCCCAAGGACGACGGCGAGCCGATACAGTGCGAGGTCGTCGGGTTCTCCGACGACAAGATACTTCTCATGCCTCTTGGCGAGGTGAGGGGGATAGGCCCCGGCAGTAAGATTGTGGCCAAGAGAAATAGCGTTGCCGTAAGTGTCGGAAGAAAACTGCTCGGGAGGACCCTGGACGCGCTCGGCAACCCGATAGACGGGCTTGGTCCCGTTGAAGTCGATACCGAGTACCCGCTTTACTCCCCGCCTCCCAATCCCCTGATGCGCAAAAGAATAGAAAAACCGCTCGACGTCGGCGTGAAGGCGATAAACGGCCTTCTTACGGTTGGAAAGGGGCAGAGGATAGGCATATTCGCGGGAAGCGGCATCGGAAAAAGCGTTCTGATGGGCATGATGGCCAGAAACACCGAGGCCGACGTCAATGTCATCGCGCTCATAGGCGAAAGGGGAAGAGAGGTAAAGGAGTTCATAGAAAAGGACCTCGGTGAAGAGGGACTGAAAAGGTCCGTCGTCATAGTGGCCACCTCGGACCAGCCCCCTCTTATCAGGATGAGGGCCTCGATGATGGCTACGGCCGTGGCTGAGTACTTCAGGGACCTGGGAGCGGACGTGCTTCTGATGATGGACTCGATAACGAGGTTCGCGATGGCCCAGAGGGAAGTCGGTCTCGCCGTCGGCGAGCCACCGGCTACAAAGGGTTATCCTCCCTCCGTATTCGCGCTCCTGCCGCGGCTTCTTGAGAGGGCCGGGACTTCCGGCGGCAAGGGGTCGATAACCGCTTTCTATACGATACTCGCCGAGGGCGACGACGTAAACGACCCCGTGGCTGACGCCGCGCGCTCCATACTCGACGGGCACGTGGTCCTTTCAAGGGACCTGGCCGCCATGGGCCACTACCCGGCGATAGACGTCCTTGCGAGCATCAGCCGCGTCATGACGGACATAGTGACTCCGGAGCACAGGAATTTTGCCATGAAGGTAAAGGCGGTACTGGCCACCTACAAAAAGGCATACGACCTTATAAGCATCGGCGCCTACAAAGAAGGGAGCGACCCCAAAGTGGACCACGCCATAAAGGTGATAGACAGGGTCAATAATTATTTGAGGCAAGACATCTCCGAAGGGGTCAACTACGACGACTGCCTCCAGGGGCTTTTCGGATTACCGGTATGAGACGCTTTTAATATTTCCTTCGGGTTGAATTATGCGCGGCTTGCCGCGTATATAAAAACAGATATCCCTTCGGGATACCACGCTAGCAAGGCTTGCGGGGATGTTCATAGCCCTTTTGGCCGAAGAGGACGAAGGGAATTTTTAACCGGGATACGGTCAAAGGATTTTAGCCGCAAACGCGGCCCCTGCTGAAAACTCAGCCGGGCGCGGCGTGCTTATGTATAAAAAATGGAACATGGACTTTTTGGGCCGCTGGCTCAATAACACCGAGGATGAGATGAACAGATTCGTTTTCAGTCTGGAGCCCCTGTACGACTACAGGATGAGGCTCGAGGATATCTGCAAGAAGGAGTTCGGGGAAGCGTTAAGGAGGCTGGAGGACGAGGAGACAAAGTTGGAGCTGATAAAAGAGAGCTACAGGAAGTCCTCGGACGTGATCGACGGGATGAAGGAGAAGGGCGCCCCGATGGAGGAGTTCAGCCTCTACTACGCATACATCACCAGACTTAAAGAGCACATAGAGGAGCAGGAGAAGGTAATCGTCGATGTAAGGGCGCTTTTTGAGGCGAAGAGGGTATCTTTAGCGGAGTCGGCAAAGAAAAAGAAGGTCGTTGAGCTTCTCAAGGAGAAGTCATACGGACTCTACAGTATGAGGGAAGACAAGGCTGAGCAGAAGGCTTCCGATGATCTGACATCAAGCAGGTTCAGGAGCAAGGAGCGCGCGTGATTAAATACAGGATTTTGGCGGCCGTGGCCGCAGTGAAGATACTGATCCTCTCTGTCTGGATGTTAGGCGGATGGGGCTACTTCAATACCGGCCTCACCTCAGCCGCCGTGGCTTCCGAAGGCGCTCAAGAGACGGCTGCGGACAAGCACAGCCCTAAAGCCGAGGACGAAAAAGGGCTTCTCGCGGCGATAAACAGAAGGCAGAAGGAACTCGACGCCAGGGAAGAAGATATCAGGGTCAAGGAAGAAAGGCTTCAGGTCATCAGGAAGGATATAGAGGCGAAGATCGAGGAGCTTAAAAAGGTCCGTGGCGAGATCGAGGCCTTCGTAGGCAAGATCGACGCCGCCGACAGCGAGAGGGTGAAAAGGCTGGTGAAGATATATGAATCGATGAACCCGGAAGAGGCGGCTCCAAGGATAGAAAAGCTCGATACGAATACGGCGGTCACGATCCTCTCGGGGATGAGCGAGAAGAAGGCCGCAAAGATATTCGAGTTGATGAAGGTTGAAAAATCAGTGGCCCTCAGTCAGGCTCTCAAGATAAAGAAAGATTGACCTCGCAGTTCCTCCATCCAGTGCGGGTCCAGGACCCGCCCGGTATCCCCGGCGTCTGAATACAATCCCTTTAAAATCAAACAGAAGGGCCGTCGTCTGCTTTTCAACGGGCATAGAGAGCGGATTCCCCGCAGCTTGCCGCAGGGAATTTTTATCGTTTTACCCGCTGCACCCGACCGCCTGTAAGGAAGACCACAGGGAAAAAAATTCTCACCCTGGAAATATGTGCCTGCCCTAAATATCACTGACCGCAGGGAACGGCAGAAGGACTCTGCTAAAATACCTTATTTTTAAATGGTTTTTTTCAAAAGATCGTTTGGCATGCGTATTGCTATTATAACTGGCAAGGCTTTTTAAGATTATTTGAGTAAAGGGAAAGAGATGGCGCTCTCGATTTTAGAAAACAAGGTTTCTGATACTCTTGCCGCCGCGTTATTCAAACCGGCCGTATCCCCCCAAAAGGCTGATGGTGAAGAGGACTTCTCCCGGGTCTTCGACGGGTGCGTGAAAGAGTGCGGGGATGCCTGTGCAAATGACGGTCAGGCGCCTGAAGTAAAGGCTGAGGCAGGGAAAGCCCTTGCGGGCGTCCCGGTTCTCCCCCTGAATGTACCGTCTGCCGGCAATGGAGCGGTGATAATGAATGCCGCGGTTGCCGCAGAGGTAGACTCAATAGGTACTCCTGCCGCTGACGCGGCTATGGCTTCGTCAGCACAGGCGGCTGTCAATACAGCCTCAGCGGATAGCGTGATAAACGCCGCGAAATCGAATACAGAGAGCGCCCCTGCCGCCGATATCGTTATCCCTCCATATGTGCCGACAGTGGCCGATACGGCAGCGGCAAACGTAGCAGTTGGAGCCGCAAAGATAAACACAGCCAACGCCACTGCTGCCGCCCCCTCTTTGTCTTCTAATACGTTGACGGTAAACACCGCAGCGGCGGCAAATGTCGCGGTAGACGCAACTCCAACGAATACTGTGAATACCACAGCCGCCGATGTGGCACAGCCGGTGGCCGTTTCGGCCGGTGAAAATACGGTAAAGATCAAAGGTAATGAAGAAGGGGCTGAAAACACCGGCGATACTGATGAGACCGATGAGGCGAAAGGATCGGAAGAGGGCAACCGTTCATCCGTTTTAGCATATATCTCTGAGCAGGCTGCCGCGTCAGCCATCGCTACGCCGTCTCAGAAGGTGACGGAGAAAGCAGTCGATGGCAACCCCCTAAAGGCAAAAGAAGATAATTCTAAAAGTACGGTAACGGATGGTGCACGGTCTACGCTCCCTCGCGCTCGGGAAGAGGCGAACAACGCGGCTCCTGAGGTCAAGGCGGGTCTTGCCGAGGGTTCTTTGAAGACAGCCGCTTCTTTTCTTGTGACGGCCCATGAGGCCGCCCCTTCTGAGAACAAAACTGACCTTATGCACGCCGAGGCCGGTAAAGGGCGGCAGGATGGCGGTCAGGATAAAGTTGTTTCAGAGACCGCTGAGATAAAAGTCCATGCGGATGAGAAAAAACTTTTTGGCACCGGAGCGGCCGACCTTCTCTCTAAAAAGACAGACTCTGCCACGGACGGGAGTCCTGAACCGAAGTTAGTCCAGCCGGCGCACGCTCCCGCGGACACCCCGGTAAAAGAGACCAGGGAAGCAGTTCAACATCATAGGAACCTTCCCGTTAACGCTACGGTAGACCCCCTTCGCGCGGACAATGTCAACGCGGGTGCGGTGAACAGGGAAGTCGCACCTGAAAGTCATGTTAGCGCTCTTTACGCTAATACGGCCCCGTACGGCTCCGATGGGTCTGAACGACGGGATGATAATGCCGGAAAGGATCAGGAGACTCTCAAGGCGGATGGAGTCAAAAGCGGCGCAGAGGGGGTGTTCCAGTCCAATAATGAAAAGTTCAAGGTTGAAACGGTGGACGCTAAACCCGCTGAAGCGGTAAGGACTGAAGCGGTATATGAGAAGCTAGAGACAGGCGTGAAGATGAGTCTGGCGCGCGGCGGTAGCGAAATAAGCCTGAGGCTTACGCCTGAGCACCTGGGCGCCCTCCATATAAAACTGAGCGTGGATGAAGGGTCCGTGAAGGCGCGGATAGTCGTGGAGAGTAACGCGGCCAAGACCGTTCTCGATTCGGACTCGGCAAGACTTAAAGAGGTATTCGCGGCTCAAGGGCTCTCGCTCGACAGATACACCATCGAACTCGGCGTTAACTCTTACTCCGCCGGAGCCAACCCGTTTTCAGAGAACGGAGCGAAAGGGGAGATGTACAACCGCCAGTCCGCATGGAACCGCGGGGAAGATAAAAACGAACAGGCGGCGGAGGCAAAACCCTACAGATGGTCCGAAAACACCCGCAAATCCGTCGGCGGTGTGGACCTTTTCGTTTAAGGAAGAAAGAGGAGGCAAGTTATGGTCATAAACGGAACAGCGGCGCCGGGCACGGTGGCGCCACAGAGTCAGGCGGCAAAATCCGCTCAAGGGGCTCTCGGCAAGGACGATTTCCTGAAGCTTCTGGTAGCGCAGCTCAAGAACCAGGACCCATTGAACCCGACCGACAACACGCAGTTCGTCGCGCAGCTCGCGCAGTTCAGCTCCCTCGAGGGCATCACGAACCTCAACAAGAGCATGGAAGGGATCTCTTCGAGCATGTCCGCGCTCCAGAACAGCAACGCCGCGAACCTCATCGGGAAAAGCGTGAAAGCGGAGGGGAGCGACTTTTCGTACTCCGGCTCTCCGGTGACAGTGGGGTATGACCTTACGGGCGCGGCCTCAAGCGTAAAGGTCTCCGTATTCGACGCGGCCGGCAGGCTGATGAGGACGATCGAAGGCGCAGCGCAGCCGTCAGGAGTCCACGACAGCGTCTGGGACGGCAAAGACATGAACAATAATCCCAGTCAGCCGGGCTCCTACAGCTTTACGGTGACGGCCAGGGACTCGGCCAACAACGCGGTATCGGCCAACACATACGTATACGGGCGGGTCTCGGGAGTGAACTTTGATTCGGGCAAGGCAAACCTTCTGGTGGACGGCAAAGAGATAAGCCAGAATAAACTAAAAGGAATCTACAGATAAAAAGGAGGATCCATCATGCAGTCATCATTGTACACGGGTGTAAGCGGACTTAACGCCAATATGAGCAAGCTTTCTGTAATCGGCAACAACATCGCCAACTCCAACACGGTAGGGTTCAAGAGCAGCAGGGTCATCTTCGACGACATATTGAGCCAGACATTATCAGGCGGCAGCGGAACCAACCAGATAGGCCTCGGCGTGAAGATGAGCAGCGTCCAGAAGATGTTCTCGCAGGGCGCGTTCGAAACCACTAGCAACTCTCTGGACATGGCTGTAAGCGGCAACGGCTTCTATATAGTCAAGGACCCGACCCTCAACACCAATTACTACACGAGGGCCGGCCAGTTCCAGACCGACAAGGACGGTTACATATCAAGCGCTAACGGCCTGAGGCTCCAGGGATACATGGCAAACTCGGCCGGTAACCTTCAGAACACGGTCCAGGACCTGCGTCTGTCCACCAAGACGATAGCCCCAAACCCGACTACGAACGCGACCCTCACGGCCAACCTTGACTCCAACGCCCCGATAAGCGGTTTCGTCTTCACCGCCGGCACGAACGACAACATAAGGTTCAGCGTCAACGGCGGCACGACCTGGCTTACCGCCAGCCTTGTTACTAACGGCGGCCTCGCCTCCGGCTCGGCTTACACCGGCACAGCCACGGCCGCGGCAATAAAATCGGCTCTCGAAGCCGCAAACGGCAACGCGGATACCTATAACGTCGTTTTCGACGACCAGACCGGGCTTTTTAAGATAACAAACAACACCGGTAACTTGGGGACCCTCGCCTTCGACTGGACAAACCCGCTTTCAAACGCTTCGACGCTTCTGGGCTTTAACGCCGCCTCCGGCCCTATCATTGCCGGGGCGAGCACGACGAGCAATGTGGCTGCCGGGGACTTTTTCCTGGCCAAGGCCGGTGATACCTCCAACTTCTCCACCCCGGTGACGGTATTTGACTCTCTCGGCAACGGCCATGTAACAACCCTCTACTTCAGGAAGGACTCGCTCGGCGCGGTCGGCAACAACTGGGACTGGTACGCGGTGGTAAACGGCACCGATACCACAAGCGGCGCTACCGAGGTCCAGGCAAGAGGCACCGTGACCTTCAATACCAACGGGTCGCTCTACTCGGAATCCGGCATCACATACCCCACCGGCGGCTTCAATTTCACCGGAGGCGCCGCCCAGAACCAGATGATAGCCTTTGATTTCGGAAATAGCATCGTCCAGGGTGGCACCGGCACCAACGGCACAACGCAGTACGGGACATCTTCAGGCGTCTCCATGATGTCGCAGGACGGATACTCGTCAGGCAACCTCCAGAGGATATCGGTCGACCAGGACGGCAAGATAGGCGGCATATTCTCAAACGGCAAGGACCTGACGCTAGGGCAGGTCCTCCTGGCTGACTTCGCCAGCCCGGTCGGGCTTTCAAGCGCCGGGAAGAACCTCTACAACGAGACATTCGATTCGGGCCAGGCGCTTATCGGCAGCCCCGGAAGCTCAGGCAGGGGCCTGATACAGTCGAGCACCCTTGAGCTCTCGAATGTCGACCTCTCTCAGGAGTTCGTCGACATGATAACAGCCCAGAGGGGCTTCCAGGCCAACTCAAAGATAATAACGACCACCGACGAGCTCTTAAACGAGCTTGTGAACCTCAAACGGTAAGGTAACATAGTCTGAGACGCAAAGACGGGGCTTGCTGCTACGCAAGCCCCGTCTTTTTTTAGCGCGCACTCCCGACACCTCAAATAATCATACCAGCCCATCAAGTCATAATTATGACAGGGAGCCATTCAAGCATTTGACTTAAACCTTTCAGGAGGCTTAAGGATGAATCGTCCTGTAAAACCCGTTCTAATTTTATCTAATAAATACAAGCAGTTGACTTTGTGATTGAGACCTCGTTGAGCCGGTTGCGACGCTGGCATGGGTATTGCACTCTAACGCTGCCAAGGCAGACAAGAGCATACGCGATACAGGGTGTTGCCGCATCAATCAGGAGGTAAATCATATGCCAGCTGAAAACGAAAAGGACAAGAAGGAAGAGCACCACGCCCCCCCCGCGAAAAAGGGGAAGGGGATGCTTATCGGCATAATAGCCGTGGTAGTCATCGCTTTAGGGGCCGGGGGTTTCTTCTTCTTTAAGGGTAAATCAGGCGCTAAGCACGCGGAAGAGCAGGCGGCCGAAGAGGCCCCAGGCCACGGAGGAGGCCACGAGGCTTCCGCTAAAAGCGGCGGGTCCGTATTCAACCTTGAGCCTTTCATCGTAAACCTTCAGGACAACTCCGGCACCAGGTACCTGAAGCTCACGATAAACCTTGAACTTGCACCGAACACCTCGTCAGCCGAGCTTCAGGCCCAGACGGCCCAGATACGGGATTCGCTCATCATACTGCTTTCAAGCAAGGGTTACGCGGATATCGGCACCGTTGAGGGTAAATACCAGATGCGCGATGAGATAGTGGCCAGGGTGAACCAGTATCTGCGCAAGGGCAAGGTCAAAACGGCGTACTTCACGGAATTCGTGATCCAGTAAGGTCAAAAAGGGGTCTTAAATGACGGAGCAGATTCTTTCACAGGTCGAGGTAGACGCTCTACTCAAGGGGCTTTCAAACGGAGACATCAAGACCGAGGCCGAAAAAGAGGTCGAAATAACCGATTCCGTAAGGCCCTACGACTTTTCAAAGCAGGAAAGGGCGATACGGGGCAAGATGCCCGCGCTCGAGATGATAAACGAGAAGTTCAGCCGCTCGGTAAGAAACGCCATATTCAATGTCCTTAGAAAGACGGTGGATGTCAACCCCGAGGGCATAAAGACGATGAAGTACGAGGAGTTCTTGAGGAACATCCAGGTCCCTTCGAGCCTGAACATCTATCAGCCTTCTTCCTTAAGGGGTCAGGGCCTGCTGGTCATAGACCCTAACCTTGTATTCATCATCGTAGACAGCTACTTCGGCGGCGACGGCAGGTTCCATACAAGGATAGAGGGAAGGGACTTCACGAACGTCGAGCAGGCGGTGGTAAAAAGGATCGTGGACGTGATGCTGCACGAGATAAGCGATGTCTGGAAGCCGGTGCACCAGGTGGACTTCAAGCTCGTAAGGTCCGAGATGAACCCCCAGTTCGTGAACATCATGCCGCACGGCGAGCCGGTAGTAGTCTCTACCTTCAGGATGGACATAGAGACCGGGGCCAACAAGTTTTTCTTCTGCCTCCCGTACTCCTCGCTGGAGCCTATCAAGGAGAAGATCTACGGCACGCATAAGGTTGACCCCGACTCGTCGGACAATAAGTGGAGCGTAAACCTTAAAAATCAGTTCGGCGGCGTCCCGCTTGCCGTCTCCGGTGAGATAGGAAAGGCGAAAATAAACGTCTCGGAGCTTGTGAACCTCAAGGCAGGCGATATCATCCAGCTTGACAGGAAGGCAAGGGACCCGCTGGTGGTGGATGTGGAAGGGATACATAAATTCCTGGCCGCCCCCGGCGTACAGGACAAAAACTACGCTTTACAGATATTGTCGGCGTTCAAAGAAAGGGGAGTATAAAATGACTGAAAATCAGATTGAGACTGGCTCGACCGCGAATAATGGCAAATCGATCGACGACCAGTGGAGCGAGGCGTTTTCAGAGACGCAGCCGGCGCCTCAGCAGAGCGCCGCGAAGCCCGCAAGCTTCAACACCCTGAAGACGGAGAGCACCGGGAGCGTGGCCAACCTGGAGATGATACTCGATATCCCTATCACCATCTCGGTGGAGATAGGGCGGACCAGGATGCTGGTAAACGACCTCCTGCAGCTCGGCCAGGGCACCGTGGTGGAACTTGAAAAACTCGCCGGTGAGCCGATGGAGATCCTCGTAAACGGAAAGCTCATAGCCAGAGGCGAGGCCGTCGTGGTCAACGAGAAGTTCGGCGTGAAACTGACCGACATAGTAAGCCCGACCGAAAGGATAAACAAGCTTAAATGACCGACTCGTATGCGTACCTGCTCATCAAGGCGATCATCACGCTCTCCTTCGTCCTGGGGCTCCTCGGGGTATCCCTTTACGCCCTGAAGTACTACATGAACAGGTCCGGCAAGGGCGGCTCCTCCAGGGCATCGAGCCCGGTAAAGGTCTTAAACACCTTTTTCCTCGGGCAGAAAAAGAACCTGACGATAGTGGAAGTCGCCGGAGAGGTGATGGTGCTGGGCGTGACCCCGACCACGGTCACATTCCTTGCGAAGATTGAGAAGAAGGAATCGCTTGAGGAACTGAAAAGGCTCAACGGCTCGCGGTCGCGTAATATTCTAAGCCTTTTTAACTGACGGACCGGACATGACGGAATGAAAAAAACGATTCTGACAATTATAGCCGCGCTCGCCCTGGCTGCGGCCTCGTCGTCCGCTTTTGGAGCCGACCCGCTGACGCTGCCGAGCGTGAACCTCTCGCTCGGCGGGCAGAACTCCCCGCAGGGCGTGGCCACGGCCATCCAGATCGTACTGCTCCTGACGATCGTTACGCTCGCTCCGGCGATACTTTTGATGATGACGTCGTTTACGAGGCTGGTGATAGTATTTTCACTTTTAAGGCAGGCCATCGGAGTTCAGCAGGCCCCTCCGAACCAGGTCGTAATAGGGCTTTCGCTCTTCCTTACTTTTTTCGTGATGTCCCCGGCATTGAATACTATCAACGAAAAGGCCTTGAAACCCTACATGGCGGGAAGCCTCTCTCAGGAGGTCGCCTTCACCAACGCCATAGACCCGTTAAGGGAGTTCATGCTCAAGAACACGAGGGAGAAAGACGTCGAGCTGTTTTTGAAGCTCTCGAAGTCTGACGCGCCCAGGACTAAAAAGGATATCTCCACGCTTACGCTGATACCGGCCTTCGTGACAAGCGAGCTGAAGACGGCGTTCCAGATAGGGTTCCTGATATACCTGCCGTTTCTCGTAATAGACATGGTGGTGGCGAGCGTCCTGATGTCGATGGGCATGATGATGCTCCCGCCGGTGATGATATCCCTGCCGTTCAAGCTCATGCTGTTCGTGCTCGTGGACGGCTGGTACTTACTCGTCGGCTCGCTCGTGCAGAGCTTCAATTGAAGAGAGGGAATAGATGACCCCCGAATTCGTTACAAGCATAGGCAGGCAGACCATAGAGGTGATCCTCATCATATCGGCCCCGGTATTGATAGTCGGTATGGTCGTGGGTCTCGCGGTAAGCATATTCCAGGCCGTGACCCAGATACAGGAGATGACGCTCACTTTCGTCCCGAAGATCATAGCGGTCTTTCTGGTGCTGCTGGCGCTATCAGGGTGGATCATGCAGAAGATGATCGCCTTTACGACGGAGATATTCACCAACATCCCGAACTACATAAGGTAATAACGGATCAGACATGGACATCGTGCAATTCATACTGGCAAACGCATCGACCTTCCTCTTCGTCCTCTTCAGGACAGGCTCGATTATATTCACGGCCCCGATATTCGGCGCCGTAAACGTGCCGATGCAGGTGAAGATGGGCCTCTCCGCCCTGATCGCGTTGATACTGACGCCGCTTACGGGTTATGTGCCGATGCCGGAGACTGTCCTCGGCATGACGGTCGGCCTTGCCGGAGAGGCCTTCATAGGCGCAGCGATCGGGCTTTGCATGAAATTCGTATTCACCGGGATAGAGTTCGCTGGCCAGGTGGCGAACTTTCAGATGGGCATAGGCATGGCCAGCGCGTACGACCCCCTAAACAGCGTCCAGGTAACGGTATTGGGAAAGCTCATGAGCATCTTTACTCTTTTGATGTTTCTCAGCGTCAACGGGCACCTGATGATCGTCATGGCTCTTAAAAAAAGTTTCGAGGTAATACCCCCCTACGGGTTCCACTTCTCCGGGGCGCTCATGGAGAACATCATAGTGTTCTCAAGGGAGATATTCATACTTGCCGTCAAGTTCTCAGCCCCAGTCATAGCGATACTCATCTTCATAAACGTGGCGCTCGGGATAATGGCAAGGACGGTCCCGCAGCTCAATATGTTCGTCGTAGGGTTCGCGATAACGATATTCGCCGGTTTCGTGATGATAGCCCTCTCGATGCCGGTCTTCGAAACAGCCGTCACGGCGGTCTTTGACCGCATGTGGACGGGGGTCTTTAACCTTATAAGGGTGATGTAGGATGTCAGACCAGGAACAGGACAAAACAGAACAACCTACCTCGCGAAGAAGGGAGTTGGCGAGGCAGGACGGCAACTTCGCCGTCTCCAGGGAGCTCTCAACCCTTTTCGTCATAATCGGGAGCCTGGTAGTGCTTTATTTCTGCGGCGTCTGGATCGTCACCGGCGCCGCCGAGTTCATGCAGCAGTCTCTGTCAAGGATCTTCAGCAGGGAGCTGACGGTCAAGGACGTAAGCGGACTTTTCGGCCATATCACCTTCAAGTTCTTTCTCATCATGGTCCCGGTCCTCCTGATCCCGGTCTTCGGTGCCGTCTCATACATCATCCAGAACGGCTTTTCCCTGAGCGGTAAGCCCATCACGCCGGACTTCAAGAAGATAAACCCGGTATCCGGCGTGAAGAAGCTTTTTTCCATCAACGCCGTAGTGGAGCTGGTGAAGTCCATCCTCAAGATAAGCATCCTGACCTATGTGGTTTACGTTAACGTTGCCAAAGAATGGTCGACCATGCCCTTCCTGATGGAGATGGAGACCATCGGTTCGCTCACGTACATCGCGAAGGTCTCCTTCACGATAATGACAAAGACCGTCTGGGTGCTTCTCCTCATCGCCATGATCGACTACGCGTTCCAGAGGTGGAACTTCGAAAAGGGCCTCAGGATGACCAAGGAAGAGGTCAAAGAGGAAATGAAGGAGATGGAGGGAGACCCCAACGTAAAGGCAAGGATAAAGTCGATACAGAGGGAGATGGCCAGAAAGAGGATGATGCAGGATGTCCCCACCGCCGATGTCGTCGTGACCAACCCGACCCACCTGGCCGTGGCTTTGAAATACGACAAGAGCAGGGGTGACGCCCCGATAGTCGTTGCCAAGGGCGCCGACCTGATAGCGGAGAAGATAAGGGAGGTCGCCAGGAAGCACAGGGTCCCCGTAGTGGAGAACAAGCCGCTGGCAAGGACATTGTTCAAGGGCGTGGAGATAGGCAAAGAGATACCCGTGAGCCTGTATAAGGCCGTCGCCGAGATACTCGCTTACGTATACAGGCTGAAAACGGGAGCAAGGGCTAACTAACAGGGTGTTGAAAAAGTCCATCCATGGCTTTTTCAACAATCAACCGGAAATACCGGGAACGGGGTTTATGAGATGGCGGGCTTGATAGAGAATCTGACGAAGATGAAAAAGGGCTCTGAGTTCTTGCTGCCGGTGGGCATAGTCGGGATACTCATCGTGATGATACTCCCGGTGCCGGCGCTTATACTCGACCTTTTGCTGACCTTCAACATAACGATAGCGATCATAATACTCCTTGTAGCGGTCTACATCAATAAGCCGCTGGACTTTTCGACCTTCCCGACCCTGCTCTTGGTTACGACGCTCTTCAGGCTCTCCCTGAACGTAGCCTCCACAAGGCTTATCCTGCTACACGGCTCCGAGGGACCCTCGGCCGCCGGCCAGGTCATAAAGTCTTTCGGTAACTTCGTCGTCGGAGGGAACTACGCCGTCGGCTTCGTCGTATTCGCCATCCTCGTCATAATAAACTTCGCCGTCATCACAAAGGGCGCCGGCAGGATCGCCGAGGTGGCCGCAAGGTTCACTCTCGACGCCATGCCCGGCAAACAGATGGCCATCGACGCGGACCTCAACGCCGGACTCATAGGCGACGAGGAGGCCCGCAAGAGAAGAAAAGGTGTCGCCATGGAGGCCGATTTTTACGGGGCGATGGACGGCGCCAGCAAGTTCGTAAGGGGAGACGCCATTGCAGGCATCCTCATAACCGTTATAAACATCATAGGCGGGCTCATTATCGGAGTAGTGCAGCAGGGCATGCCGATCGGCGACGCCGCCAGGGTATATACGCTTCTTACCGTCGGTGACGGCCTCGTGGCCCAGATACCGGCCCTTGTCATCTCCACGGCAGCCGGTCTTGTGGTATCGAACGTAAATACCGAGACGGGATTGAGCGAGAGCATCGGTAATCAGTTCCTCATACAGCCCAAGCCGATGCTCATCGCCTCAGCCATACTCCTTCTTTTCGGCATCATCCCGGGCCTGCCGCATATGGCTTTCCTCATACTCTCGATAATAATAGGCGGTATCGGGTATCTCGTCTACAAGACCGCTCAGGCCAAGGAAGCCGAGGAAGAAGCGGCCGCCGAGAAGGCCGCAAAGCCGCAGGCAAAGAAAGAGTCCCTCGACGACATCCCGCTTATCGATACCCTCGGCCTTGAGGTCGGCTACAGGCTGATCCCGCTGGTAGACTCCTCCGAGGGCGGGGAGCTCCTTGAGAGGATTAAGGCCATAAGAAAGCAGTTCGCCGAGGACATGGGCGTCATCGTGCCCTCGGTACACATAAAGGACAACCTCCAGGTAAAGCCTTCCGAGTATGTCTTCCTGGTAAAGGGGATAGAGGTGGCGAGGGGAGAGCTTCTGGCCGGACATTCGCTCGCCATAGATCCGGGTAACGCGCAGGAAGGCCTTGAAGGCATATCGACGGTTGACCCGGCCTTCGGACTGCCCTCGATATGGGTGCCTGACTCGATGCAGGAGAAGGCGCAGATGATGGGCTACACGGTGGTGAACCACTCGGCCATAGTGGCCACGCACATAACAGAGGTAATAAAGTCTCACGCCTTCGAGATACTCGGCCGCCAGGAGGCCCAGAACCTCCTCGATAAGGTCTCCAAAAGCCACCCGAAAGTCGTTGAAGAGCTTGTGCCGGGGTTACTGAGCCTCGGCGGCGTGCAGAAGGTCCTTCAAAACCTTCTTAAGGAGCGGGTATCGATAAGGGACATCCAGACGATACTTGAGACTTTGGCCGATTACGCTCCGGTCACAAAGGACACGGACCTCCTGACCGAGTACGTGAGGATGAACCTCGCCAGGCAGATATCAAAGACGCACCAGGGCGCTGATTCGGTCATTCAGGTCGTGGCGTTGAACCAGGAGATAGAGGAAGCCATCTCGAAGTCCGTCCATGAGACACCGCAGGGGTCGTTCCTGAGCATCGAGCCGAATCTAGCCCAGCGGATACTCTCAAAGATCAAGGAGACGGTCGAAGAGGTGATCTCGCGCGGACACCAGCCGGTGCTTCTGGTATCGCACCAGACCAGGAGGTTCGTAAGAAAGCTTACCGAGCGCAGTTTCCCGACGGTCCCCGTGATCTCTCACAATGAGGTTTCAAACAACGTGAAAGTGCAGACCCTGAAAGTGGTGAGGTTATAGAATGCATATCAAAAAGTTCACAGGCTCATCAGTAAAAGAGGCGATGCGCTCGATAAAGGCAGAGCTCGGGGACGACTCCCTGATACTCTCGACCAAGAGGCTCGCAACCGGGCTCTACGAGGTAGTCGCCGCGGTGGATTATGACCTGACGAGACCCATAGACCTTAACCTCGCCGACGGCAATTACGGCGGCGGTGGAAATGGCCCGGGCCGTCCGGCTCCTTCGGGCCGGAACGCGTCCGGGTACACAAAGCTTTCCGATCCGAAGAACGCCTGCGCGCAGGAAGAGATCGCCGTTCCCTTTAAAAAGGAGCTGAAGGAACTTAAGGACCTCAAGGAGTTCTGGAAGCTTCTCATCACGCAGTCAAAGATACCGGCCACCGAGATATACACAAGGCTTGAAGAGGAGTTCGCCAATAACGGCATAGACAGGCGGCTGGCTCAGAAGGTCCTCATGAACGCCTTTAAGTCCGTCTCCGGAGCAGGGGCCGCGGACATCGGGCAGCTGAAGGCCTACATGAGAAACAGGGTCTCTGAGAAGATAGGCGTAAAGGACCCGCTCTCGGCAAAGGGGGTCATCACTTTCGTCGGTCCCGCCGGGGTCGGAAAGTCCACTACCGTGGCGAAGCTGGCGGCGATGCAGGCGCTCAAAAGGAAGAAGAAGGTGGCGCTCATCACGATGGACACCTACAGGATAGGGGCCGCCGAGCAGATGAAGGTCTACGGAAAGATTATAGGCGTCCCGGTTGAAGTCGCCAGGACCGCAAAAGAGCTTGCCTCGTACATAGGCGTGCACAGGGACAAGGACAACATCTTCGTAGACACTGCCGGAAGGAGCGCAAAGAGTCCCGTGCAGATGAAGGAGCTTGACGATATCGCCGGCATAAGCCCGGATATCAGGTTCAACCTCGTCCTGAGCGCTCAGACAAGAGACGACTCTCTCTACGAGTCGGTCATGGGGTACGGCAGGACCCCCATAGATTCCCTGACCTTCACCAAGCTTGACGAGGGGTCCGTCTACGGCCCGGTCATAAACACGGCCATTCTTGCGGCCCGTCCCGTGGCGTTTTTGACCTGCGGACAGAGGGTGCCCGAAGATATCGAGATCGCTACAAAAGAAAGACTTTTAAATTTCTTCATGCCGAATTAAGGAGAAGCCTCATGGATCAGGCGGTAACGCTAAGAAGTATCGCGCAAGGCGACGGGGAGTGTATGGAGAGGGGAGTGCGGACCAGGGTGATCGCGGTGAGCAGCGGGAAGGGCGGAGTGGGCAAGACCAACTCGGTCGTGAACCTCGCCGTGGCCTTCGCCGAGATGGGCAAAAGGGTGCTTCTGCTTGACGCCGACCTGGGGCTCGGAAACCTCGATGTGCTCCTGGGGCTAGCCCCCAGGTACAACCTCGGTCACCTGCTGAGGAATGAGAGGACGATGGAAGAGGTGATGGTAAAAGGGCCGTCCGGGATAATGATACTTCCGGCCAGCTCCGGGGTAACGGAGCTTACGGACCTTTCAACCGAGGAGAGGCTGGCGCTTGCTTCGCATCTCGAGAACATGGGCGCCGAGTTCGACCTGATGATCATCGACACCGGGGCCGGGATATCGAGCAATGTCCTCTTTTTCAACATCGCCGCCCAGGAGATAGTCGTCGTCGTCACGCCGGAGCCGACTTCGATAACAGACGCCTACGCCCTGATGAAGGTGCTTCTCCGGAAACACGGCGAGAGGACCTTCAAGCTCCTCGTCAACCAGGTGAAGTCGAAAAAAGAAGCCGTCGAGGTCTACAGGAAGATAAGCCTCGCCGCCGAAAGGTTCCTCAGCGTCTCCGTGGACTTCATCGGCTGCGTCCTTTACGACGAGAACGTGCCGAAGGCGGTTGTGAGGCAGCAGGCCGTCATGGAGGTCTATCCGGACTCCAGGGCGAGCGTCTGCTACAGAGAGATCGCGAAAGAGATAAGCGACCTGCCCGCCAGGGCGGGGCTAAAGGGCGGAATGCAGTTTTTTTGGAGACAGATTCTAAACAGGACCGTTTAGCGCAGTCAGTCTGAACAGGTCCGGAATAGGACGGGGGAAAATGCTTACTACAAAATTGACGGGACCCGACAAAGGGTCAAGAGACAAGCTTCTGGTGGACAACCTCTACCTGGTCAAGATCATCGCGTACCAGGTAGCCGTGAACCTGCCGCCGCACATAGACGTAAACGACCTCATCGGGGCCGGCACCATCGGGCTCATAGAGGCAATCGACAGGTTCGACCCCGGCAAAGGCGTTCAGTTCAACACCTACGCCTCCATAAGGGTGAGGGGGTCGATCATGGATGAACTGAGGAGCATGGACTGGATGACCCGCTCCATGAGGGACAAATCCAACCAGCTGGAGAAGGCCTACGGCGAGATCGAAAGGAGGACCGGAAGGCCGGCCGAGATAGAGGAGGTCGCCAAATTCCTGGAGATCACGACTGACAGCCTCTATACGATCTTAAGCCAGGTGAGCGCCCTCAGCGTGCTTAACCTCGATGACATGGGAATAGGGCATCATGACGAAGGGATGGACATCCTTGAGTGCATCAAGGACCCGGAAGGCAAAGACCCCATGACCATAGTCAAGTTCAACGAGCTTAAAAGAAAGATCGCCGAGGCCGTGGAGACGCTGCCGGAGAAGGAAAAGCTTATAATATCGCTATATTACTACGAAGAGCTTACCTTGAAGGAGATAGGAAAGGTCCTGAATATCACGGAGTCGAGGGTATGCCAGCTCCACAGCCAGACGATGCACAGGCTCAAGGCCAAGCTCAAGAGGTGCGTTGGCGTGTAAAAATGCGCCGAGCGTCAACGGAGCCAGCATACAAAATATTAAAGTAACTTAATCCTTACCCGATAAATAAGGAAGGGGCGTTATGGATAATCTCGACTCTGTCAAAAAGATGCTAAGGGACCCGGACCCATACGTTAGAAGGGATGCGTGCGAGGCCGTCTCCGAAGGGCGCGTGCACGAGCTCATCCCCGACCTGGTGGAGGTGCTCAAAGACGCGCACCCGGGGGTAAGGGAAGCGGCCATAAACGCGCTTACTGCCATCGGCGGCAAGGCGGTGGCGGAAGGCGTGTCACCGCTGCTGCGTCTTGATGACGCCTCCTTAAGGAATGTAGGGATAGAGATACTGGAGCTTTTGGGCCCCGACGCTTTTACGACGATCATATTATTATTGAACGACAAGGACGACGATGTCGTCAAATTCGCGGTAGACATACTGGCAAACAGGAAAGAGGAGAACGCCGTTGGTTTCCTCTCAAGCCTTATCGATCACAAGAACCCTAACGTCAGGGCCTCTGTAGTCGTCTGCCTCGGGAGGATAAAGGCGGCCTCGACCGTTCCTGTCCTCCTCAAAGCGCTTAATGACGAAGAGGAGTGGGTCAGGTTTTCCGCCATAGAGGGCCTTGGCCTCATGCAGGACAGCAGGGCGCTCGCCCCTTTACTGTACATTGTTGAAAGGGATTCCGGCCCTACGAAGGAGGCGGCTATCGAGGCCCTCGGTAAAATAGCCTCACCGGGCGAAGCCGCCGGGATTCTTGCAAAACTGGCGCCGATGGTCAAAAAAGGGCTCGTCATGAACGTCTTCTCCGTAGTCGAGCTCGTGGAAAAGGCCTCAACACCGGGTACCGACTTCGCTCCCTCCGAAGAGTTCAAGAAAGATTATTTCAATTTTTTCCGCAGGTTCATGGACGACCCGGACAAATCGGCCCGCCTCAAGGCATTAAGGGGACTGAGCCTCCTTAATGTCACAGAAGGGCTGGCGGTAGTATTCAGGTTCGCCAACTCTTTAAACGAGATAGACGAGGATACCGAGCAGATACTCGTCAATACGATAGTCTCCATAGCCGGGTACGGACATTTCCCTGCCGCCCTGAAAGAGGAGCTTGAAAAAGCCGGCAAAAGCCTCAAGGTCATCGTGAAGGCCCTCGGGGAGATGCGCTCCGTCGACGCCGTCCCGGTACTTGAGTCGCTTATAGCGAAGGCCGCCAAGCACGAGTTACGGGAAGTGATCGCCGCGCTTGCGGCAATAGGCTCTCCTGACTCCGTCGCCGTGCTCTTCCAGTCGCTCAGGAGCTCGGACGGTCATACACGGAAGACCTCGGCGCGCGCGCTCGGCTCCATCGCCGGGTTTGACGCGGTTGGAAAGCTCTTCGACGCCCTCAGGGCGGAGCCTTACAGGGACGTCATGGAGGAGATCACGGACGTGCTCGCCACTCTGCCGTCGGAGGCCGTCAAAAACGGCTTCTGCGGGCTCCTTTCCGAGAAAAAGGAGATATTGAGGGAGATGGGCGCCAGAGGGCTCGGCCTCATCGGAGATGAGGAGTCACTGATGTTTCTGGCGAAGGCCGCCGCCGACGAGAGCCCGGATGTCAGAAAGGTCTCATACAAGTCTATGGCGAGGATCGGGATACCCGAATCCGTGGATGTGATAATAAACGGTCTTAACGATGCCAATGACGACGTCAAGCTTTCGGTCCTGAAGGCCCTTGGCGGCTGGAGCGGCGAGAAGATAAAAAAGGCGCTTTTGAACGCCCTCAAAGACAAAAACATATGGGTAAGATACCACTCTGTCATCCTGCTGGGGGAGATGTGCGAAAGCGACACTGAGGACGCCGTCATAAACGCTTTGCGGAAGGACGAGGCCCCTGTAAAGGCGGTTGCCGCCAGGGCCCTGGAGAGGTTCGGAAGCTCCAAGGCCGTCAGCGTCCTTGAGCAGTTCATCGATTATCCGGACCACACCGTCAGGGGAGCAGTTGAAAACGCACTGGGTGCATTGAAATGCTGACGCTCGGAATAAACAGCAAACCCAAACTCTCTCAAGAGACGTTTTGCCAGATCAGAGACATCATATACGCGAAGTGCGGCATTTTTTTCGCGGATACGAAGAAGTACCTGCTGGAGACCCGCCTTGCGAGAAGGATTGATGAGAAAAACCTCAAGTCGTTCGAGGATTACTACTACTACCTGACCTATGACAAGGACAAGGACAGGGAGATGGTGAACGTCCTTAACTCGATAGTCACCAACGAAACGAGCTTTTTCAGGGACATGCCCCAGCTCGAGGCGTTCCAGAAGGGGGTCGTACCTAAGGTGCTCGATGAGAAGACGCAAAAAGGCGGGAACAAGCTCCTCAAGCTCTGGAGCGCGGCTTCGTCGACCGGGGAGGAGCCCTACACGCTGGCCATGATGCTCATGGAAGACGGACTGCAGACCAGGGGCTGGACTCTGGAGGTCCTCGGGACCGACATAAGCGACACAGTCTTGAGGTCCGCCAATGCCGCGACATACGAAAAATACTCGCTCAGGAACACGCCGGAGCAGTACCTGAAAAAATACTTCGTCGGTAACGGAGACACCTTCACGGTGCACAAAAAGGTGCAGGAGGTCGTCAAGTACAAAAAACTGAACCTTGTAGACTCACTCGAAACAAGGATGATCAAGGGAATGGACATAATATTCTGCAGGAACGTGCTTATTTACTTTGACGACGCCTCCAAGAAGAAGGCGGTGAGTCACCTTTATGACAGCCTCAATAAGGGGGGGTACCTGTTCGTCGGGTTCTCGGAGACGCTCCATAACATCACGAGGCTTTTCAGGCCGGTGAGCATTGAGCGCCTGGTGGTTTACCAAAAAGTATAAGGGACCGTTTATGGACAAAAAAATACTGATAGTCGATGACTGCGATACCACCCGGAAGCTTTTATCTTATATCGTCCGCGAGCGGGGATACAAGATCATGAGCGCTTCGAACGGGATAGAGGCCCTGGAAGTCATGGCGTCAAACCCGGTGGACCTGGTCCTGACGGACCTTAACATGCCTCAGATGGACGGCTTCGAGCTATCCAGGAACATCAGGTCGGTTGACGCGTACAGGGATCTCCCGATCATCATGGTCACCACGGAAGCCGGGGATGCGGACAAGCAGATGGGAAAAGACGCGGGTGTGTCCACATTTCTTACAAAGCCCATCTCGCCGCAAAGGCTTCTGTACGAGATAGAGAAGCTATTATAGGGCATACGGGCGAAAACGGAAAGCTCAAAGCATACACAGGCATACAGGAGGTTTAAGATGTTAGACCAGAATATGAAGATACTCGTGGTGGACGATTTTTCAACGATGCGCAGGATCATAAAGAATATCCTCCGCGAGATCGGGTACAACAACGTCGATGAGGCTGACGACGGCTCAACGGCCCTTGAAAAACTAAGGGGCGGCAACTTCGATTTCGTGGTGACGGACTGGAACATGCCCAACATGCCCGGGATCGATCTCTTGAAAGCCATCAGGCACGACGACAAGCTCAAGCACACACCGGTATTGATGGTAACCGCGGAGGCGGCAAAGGAAAACGTCGTCACGGCGGTGCAGGCCGGCGTCAACAACTACATAGTAAAGCCTTTTACCGCCACCGCGCTCAAGGAAAGGATCGATCTTATCCTTGAGAAGATCAATGTGCAGAGCTGAACGAAATCCTAAAGAAGACCAGATAAGGAGATAGAGTCAATGAGCGATAATGCAAACAGCTGGAACTCGATACTGAACAAATTAAGGGAAGAGCTTTCAGGCCTCGCCAAGTTCGTAGACCAGACGAGGCAGGGGATTGATAATCTCGAGACGACCGTAAAGATAAGCTCCGAGAAGTTCCCTGAGGCATCCACGCAGCTTAACGCCGTCACGGGCGACCTTGAGAACGCCGCCAATAATATTATGAACATACTGGAGGGGCTGATGGCCGACGGAGACACGACGCAGGCCCTTCTGAAAGAATTCACGGCGTGGGCGCTTACGCTTAAGGCGCACGAAAGCGCTGCGGGCGCCGCCATCATCAGGAAGCTTGAGGATATGAACGCCAAGTCGAAGAACGACATGATGGAGATATTCACCAACATGTCGTTCCAGGACCTGACCGGGCAGAAGCTTAAAAAGGTCATCGGTTCGCTTGCCGTAGTTGAGTCAAAGCTTCTGGAGCTGGCTTTAAACTTCGGCTTTAACGGGGGCCCGACTGAAGCCGAAAAGAAAAAGGTGCTCCTTGGCGAGCTTAAGGGGCCGACGAACGCGATGCCCATAGACCAAAACGTAGTCGATAGGATAATGAAGGAACTCGGCGCCTGAAAGCGTGAGGAGACGCCTCAGCCGTGCGCGGATAAAAAAACTGAGAGGGACGACGATATGTCTTTTCCAACAGATGAAATGGACGATATCATAAACGATTTTATCGCGGAGTCGACCGAGGCTCTGGACTCGCTCGACCAGAAGTTCATAGAGCTTGAGAAGAGACCGGATGACACCACGCTGTTGAACGATATCTTCAGGTCGGTCCATACGGTGAAGGGCGCCGCCGGTTTCCTGGGCTTCCAGCAGATGGTCGAGGTCACGCATGTGACGGAAGACGTCTTGAACAAGCTCAGGAAGGGCGAGATGAAGGTAAACCCGGTCATAATGGACGCCATCCTCCAGTCTATCGACCTAATAAAGGTGCTTCTCAGGAACATTAAGGATAAATCAGGCAAGCAAGAGGATATTGAGCCGACAAAGAACCTGCTGAAGTCCATCCTGGACGGTCATGCCGTACCTGAGACAAAGACCATTCTTTCCGGCGAACAGCCTTCAAAGAAGGCGCCTTCGCGGTCAGCCGAAATTCTTCCGGCGGCCTCCCAGAGCGTTACGCAAGCGTGTGCCGCCGGCGCAAAGCCTTCAACGGCTGAACCTGAGGCCGCGAAGACCCAGACAAAGACCGATGAGGCGGCGCACGCGAAAGACCAGTCCATAAGGGTGGACATAGAGAGGCTCGA
Organism: Deltaproteobacteria bacterium; assembly: GCA_016219115.1. GTDB lineage: Bacteria > Desulfobacterota > GWC2-55-46 > GWC2-55-46 > GWC2-55-46 > JACRCH01. The sequence goes on along the minus strand of JACRCH010000053.1, from coordinate 5,648 downwards.
TTCCGTAATGAACCTCGCCGGCGAGCTTGTGCTTTCAAGGAACAGGCTCATGAGGCTCGGCTCAAGGCTCAGCGAAAGTGACAGCAACAGCGAGCTTGCCTCGCAGATGAACGAGGCGATAGCGCAGCTCGACCTCGTCACTACCGACGTGCAGCTTGCGGTCATGAAGATGAGGATGCAGCCGATAGCCAAGGTCTTCAACAAGTTCCCGAGGATGGTAAGGGACCTTGCCAGGCAGAACGACAAGGAGATAGAGCTCAAGATAAGCGGAGAGGAGACCGAGCTCGACAAGACCGTTATCGAGGAGATCGGCGACCCGCTCGTGCACCTTATAAGAAATGCGGTTGACCACGGCATGGAGACCACCGAGGAGAGGGTAGCGACCGGAAAGCCCAAATGCGGCACCGTATCACTCTCGGCCTACCAGGAGGGTAGAAACATAATAGTTTCAGTAACCGACGACGGCAAGGGCATAGACCCAGTCGTCATAAAGAGATCGGCTGTTGAAAAGGGGCTTCTATCCCAGGACGAGGCCGACAGGCTTTCCAAAAAGGACGTTCTCGCGCTGATATTCATACCCGGCTTTTCAACCGCCAAGGTAGTATCCAACATCTCCGGCAGAGGCGTCGGGATGGACGTCGTAAAGACGAACATATCAAAGATAAACGGCGCTATTTCCATAGAGTCCGAGGTGGGCAAGGGCACAAGCATAATATTCAGGCTCCCGCTTACGCTGGCCATAATCCAGGCGCTCACGGTCGAGGCCAACGGCGAGGTCTACGGAATACCGCTCTCAACGGTCATAGAAAACATCAGGGTCATGGCCGAGGACATAAAGACCGTCGAAGGGCGGGAGGTAATACACATAAGGGACAGGGTTTTTCCGGTCGTCAGGCTCGGCAGCCTGGTCTCCGGGGATTTCTCCATGCGCGCCTCCGACTGGAAGTACATCGTCATAATCGGGATCGGGGACAGGAAGTTCGGCCTCCTGGTGGACAGGCTCCACGGACAGGAGGAGATAGTGATGAAGTCGATGGGAGAGTACCTGAAAGGAACGGAGGGCATCGCCGGCGCGTGCATAACCGGAGACGGCAATGTCATACTGATACTCGATGTGGCTGGGCTGATCGAGACAAGCAAAAAACTTTACGCCCACTGAGGTTGAATTGTGGCACATATAAAAGTGCTCATAGTCGATGACTCGGCCTTTATGCGCAGGGTCATCAGGCAGATGATAGAGACCGACCCGGAGATCGAGGTACTGGGTACGGCTAGAGACGGGATGGAAGGGGTGGAGATGGCCTTGACTCTGCGTCCCGATGTCATCACCATGGACATCGAGATGCCGAGGATGGACGGCCTTCAGGCTACGGAAACGATAATGGAGAAGTCCCCGACGCCCATCATCATGGTGAGCTCTCTTACCAAAGAGGGCGCAAAGTCTACCTTCGACGCGCTGGATAAGGGGGCAGCCGATTATATCTCAAAGAACCTCGTGGCATCCTCCTTCGACATGATGAAGATCCAGGACGAGCTTATCGGCAAGATCAAGGCCGTTGCCAGGAAAAAGGACAGGCTCTTCGGACTCAGGACCTTTAAAAAGCCGGAGCCGATAATTGCGGCGAAAAAGAGCTTCGCCACGCAGAAAATAGGTTTTGTAGCCATCGGCGCCTCCACCGGCGGGCCCGGAGCCATTCAGGAGGTGTTGTCTCACCTCCCGGGAGACCTCGACACCCCGTTCCTTGTGGCGATACACATGCCGGGCGCCTTTACCGGGGCGTTCGCCGAGAGGCTCAACAACCTATGCAAGCTTTCCGTCAAAGAGGCTGAGAACGGGGAGAAGATCAAAAACGGGGTCATACTGTTGACTCCGGGCGGCTATCAGACGAGGATAAAAAGGAAGGGTCTTACCGACTTCTATATCGATATAAGCGACGAGCCGCGTACCTCGCTCTACAAACCTTCGGTCGATGTCTGCATGGCTTCGGTTGGCGAGTGTTACCCCGGAAGGTCCATGGGCGTTATGCTGACCGGGATGGGCCATGACGGCATGGAGGGGATGAGGCTTATAAAGGCGAAGGGCGGCAAGACCCTCGCCCAGAGCGAAGAGACTTGCATAGTATACGGCATGCCCAAGGCTGTTGTGGACGCCGGGCTCGCCGATAAGGTAATCCCCCTCGATAAGATAGCCGCCGAAATAGTCAATATGATCTGAAAAATCTTACCGCTAAATAAAATAATAATTTTGACGATATATAAAGGCATGAGAGTCTACGGGTTCTAAAAGTCATGGATATATTGACTATAATAGGCTTGGTCCTCGGGTTCGGAGCCGTAATAGGCGGGCAGGTGCTCGAAGGCGGCTCTATGCATTCGATAACCCAGTTTACGGCGGCTGTAATCGTCTTCGGCGGGACTATCGGGGCCGTCATGGTCAACTACCCGCTTTCCACCTTCGTCCTGGCGCTCAAGAACGCAAAGCTCGCGCTCCTGAACCATAGGGCGGACCCCAGGGCGGTGATCAAGAACATCTCGGAGCTGGCGGCCATAGCCAGGAAGGACGGGCTTCTTGCGCTCGAGTCGAAGGTCAAGAAGACCGAAGACCCGTTTTTGAAAAAGGGCCTTCAACTCGTAGTCGACGGCACGGAGCCCAAACTCACCAGGGAGATACTCGAGATAGAGTTGGCGTACACGGAGGAATATCATCACGCCTCCGCCAAGGTCTTTGAGTCAGCCGGCGGATACGCGCCGACGATAGGCATCCTCGGCGCGGTCCTGGGCCTCATACATGTAATGGAAAACCTCGCAGACCCCTCGAAACTCGGCGGCGGTATCGCCGTGGCCTTCGTCGCCACGGTCTACGGCGTAGGTTCAGCCAACCTTTTGTACCTTCCGCTGGCCGGAAAACTCAAGTTGAAGATGAGGGAAGAGGCCATCATGAAGGAGCTTATAATAGAGGGTCTCATATCGCTCTCGGAAGGGGAGAACCCAAGGAGAGTCGAGGAGAAGCTTACGGGCTTTCTCCGGGAATCCCAGAAAAAGCATTAAGGCGGGGCGTTAATGGCAAGGAAGAAAAAACCCGAAGAGCACGAGAACCACGAGAGATGGCTGGTATCCTATGCCGACTTCATAACGCTCCTTTTCGCGTTTTTCGTCTCCATGTATGCCATTTCATCGGTCAACGAAGGCAAGTTCAGGATAATGAGCGACGCCCTCGCCGTAGCCTTTAACCCGACCTTATACACCTCCACCAAGATGCAGGAAGGCCCGAGGTTCGTGAAAGAGCAGAAGTCCCACATGGCCCAGGAGTTCAAGGACATGTTCACGAGCAATTACCAGAAGCTCCAGACTGCGCTCAAGGAGCTTGAGAAGGAGAAGAAACTCACGCTTCTGATGGATGACCAGAAGATAACGATAAGGATCTCCGAGTCCACGCTGTTCGCTTCAGGCACTGACGAGCTGTTGCCTGAGGCGGTCCCGGTGCTCGATGAGGTCGCTAAAGTGCTCAAGGAGATGCCCAACAACGTCAGGATAGAGGGGCACACCGATAACATTCCGATAAATACCCCGCGCTTTCCGTCAAACTGGGACTTATCGAGCTTGAGGTCTATCAGAATCCTTAAATTCTTCATAGATTCACACAAATACGAGCCGAGAAAGATGTCAGCCCTCGGTTACGGCGAATACAGGCCTATTTCGTCGAACGACACCCCCGAAGGGAGGGGGAAGAACAGAAGAGTCGATATCATGCTCATAAACGGGGACGCCGTCGCTTTAGAGCCATAGCCTCAAGTCCCTGATATTTTTGCTTAAAGTTTTTTTGTCTTTTGCCGATAACCTGATTATGTACGTAAACATCCGTAAGCCCGTGTCAGATAAAGATAACCGCTGAGGTATTTAATCGCACAAAAGCCATAAAGGAGGCAACACTATGGATTTGAAAAAAGATTTTGACTCAAAAGAGGTTCTTCAGCTCGTCACTTTCAGGCTCGGAAACGAGGAGTTCTCACTTGATATCCTCAAGGTACAGGAGATAATAAGGCATATGGACCTCACGAGGGTCCCGAAGACCCCGGATTTCGTTGACGGCGTCATAAACCTGAGGGGCAGGGTGATCCCGGTACTGGACTTAAGAAAGAGGTTCGGGCTTCCCAGGGACGAGAACACGAACGAGACAAGGATCATTGTCGTGGATGTGGATAACAGGACCGTCGGGCTCAAGGTGGACGCCGTCTCCGAGGTCTTGAGGCTTCCGGCCGACACGGTTGAGCCCCCGCCGGCCATAATAACCGGCGTCGAGTCTGAATACATAAAGGGCGTCGGCAAGCTTGACGGGAGGCTTTTGATACTTCTTGACGTGGCGAAGATACTCTCCTGCACGGAGAGAGACGCCCTCGGTAATGTAATGAACGCTGTGGCGTAGTCTTTGAGCGCTGCGGCCAATCTGAATAGGATGAGGAGGCCGTATGGATGTAGAGTCCGTAAAAACCAGGTTCATGGGGAGCTATGTCTTCCTGATAGTTCTGTTTTTGATACAGCTCCCTATACTGTACGTGCTCGTCGGAGGGATGAGCAAGAAGTACGCCCAGGTCGAAACGGCGGCAGAGTTGAGGAAGAGGGCCGTCGAGATCAACTACATACTCAACCGCCATATTATGAACGGGGAAGAGGAACTGGAATCGGTATTCCAGGCTAAAAAAGAAGAGTTCGGCAGGGTAATAGACGACCTGAAGAACGGCACTAATGAAATTTCCGCGATAAAAGACTCCAACTCACTTCAAAAACTTGAAATATTAAAAGACAGATGGTCCGCGATGCGCGCCGCCATGGACGAAGCCATGACAAGCGGCGACAGCTTAAGCACGGTGATGATCGAGATAGAGAAGACCACCTACCCGATGGTCGCCAGGATGAACGAACTCGTAAAGGGGTTTGTGGCGATGAGGGACCCCTCTTACAGCAAAAGCATCGATCTCGCTGGACTTCAGAGGATGAGGACCGTAAACCTCTCATACTTGATGGAGCGCTACACCAGGAGCAATTTTGAACTCGAGTCGGTGGCTGATAATTTAAAAAAGACGGTATCGGATTTTGACGCGACCCTCAACGGGTTGAGGGTCGGCTCGGCCGAGCTAGGACTCAGGCCCGCGGGCGGCAAAGACATGATCCCAAAGTTCAAGGACGCCGAGGAACTCTGGGCCAAAAGAAAAAGTCTGGTCTTTACGGGGATGAAAGACAAGGATGTGTTCTACTCAAAAGTCAAGGACCTCTCCAACATACACACCCCGCAGATCGTAGCAGCGGCGGATGAGCTTACGAAACAGATCGCGAACAACGCGAGGGGCGCCGCCGTAAAAGGCATAGTCATAATGGCTCTGGCGGTAATATTGTCTACGGCCCTGGCCGCGTTCTTCATGTGGCTTACCAACCAGCACATAATCAAACCGGTCATAAGGATAAAAGAGACCGTCGAAGGTTTCGCCAGAGGGGACCTTTCACAGAGGGCGAAAGTAGATATAAAGATATTAGGCAAGGAATTCAAGGACGAGATAAAGGATTTAAGCGACAGCGTCGATGAGATGGCCGTACAGGTCTCGGAGGTCATAGGCAGGATATCAGATTCATCCAACCACCTCGCCGCTGCCTCG
>JACRCH010000005.1 GCA_016219115.1 Deltaproteobacteria bacterium | reverse complement strand
GGTTGAATGGGTGTGCCACTCCGCAATCCCGTCGCTTTAGCGGCGGGTCAAGGCTGGCAAATAAAAATGACCTTCCATACCATCAAAATTCTCCGTCATTTATGGCGGAGAATTTTAATTAAGCGCGGCTTGCCGCGTATACAAAAACAGACTTCCCTTTGGGTACCCCGCTGGCAAGGCTTGCGGGGTGGTTCATTCTTTCCGAAGCGTTCTGTCCGCCGGATTTTTCGTTGAGTTTTTGAAGATTTTACCCATGAAGACCCGGAGTACGCAATACCTTCGGCTTGAGCATCTTCGAGTAACGGCCAAAGCCCGCGAAAAAGGACGGACCCGTTGGGCTGGCGGCCAGCCGGGTGTGTAACTACGCATTTTTGATTAAGAATAACCAATTCCATGGCAAAAAGCAAGCCCGCAGGCCTATGCGTCACGGCCTTGTCTGCTACGGGTGCTGCATGGGGTGTGTACGGCAGGGAGGGTGCGTTAGGAGTAGTGCTGCTTTCTGAGTTTCATCAGGCCCGCCTTTATAATTTCCTTGCGGACCTTCTTCCTGAACTCGGTCTCATCGACCTTGAACTTGAATGCCTTTTTCCCGTTGATAAAGACGGTGGGTATATCGTCCCTGTAGGCCCTGTTGAGCTCTTCGCTGGAGTCTATATCGACCTCTTTGAAATCGAAAGGGATATCGGAGTTGACCTTGAAGATTATCTCGGTCGCTTCCCTGCAGAGCGCGCATTTACCCGTGTAGAGCTTGCACACGGAGTTGCAGTCTTTTTTCGTATAGACCTCTACGAGAAGCTTGCTCATACGCATCCCCGTGGTAAGGATAAGGATTAGGTTCAGCTAAAACTCGGTATTATACTGTTTATGTACGCAGATATAATACCAAGAGAATTAGTAAAAATCAATACCCCGGTTAAAATAAGAAAAAACCCGGTGACTATCGAGACTATCCTCATGTGTTTCTTGAGTTTATTGAAGTGCTTTAGGAAGGTGTTTATCCCGAGCGAGGTGAGCATGAACGGGATGGCGAGCCCTACCGAGTAGGCGATGAAAAGGACGGTTCCGGACCACGGCGATGGGCTTGTGGCGGCAACGGCGAAGATGGCGGAGAGGATCGGGCCTATGCACGGCGTCCAGCCGGCGGCGAAACCCACCCCGACGAGGAAAGACCCCAGTATGCCGGAGGGCTTCTCCCTGAAAAAATGCAGCCTCTTGTCCATCTGGAGGAACCTGAAGTTGATGATCCCGATTATATGGACGCCGAGTATGATGATGGCCAGGCCTCCGATCTTCCTGATCACGTCCTGGTACTGCATGAAAAGGGAGCCGAAGAGCTGGGCCGAGCTTCCGAGTATCACTACAAAGACGGTGGAGAACCCCAGTATGAACATCAGGGAGTTAAGGAGTATTATCTTCTTGAGCTTCTTGTTGTCGCTCTTATCTTCGGTAAGTTCCTCGAAAGAGATGCCTGTCACGAACGAGATGTACGAAGGGACGAGAGGAAGAACGCAGGGTGATATAAAAGAGAGAATACCGCCCAAAAAGGCTATCGGGATCGAGACTTCATTGGTCATTCGGTTAAACGCCTCCTAAAAAAACGGTCCGGGATGCTCGTACGCTGTCCGGTAAACGCCCGGACAGGGATTTCCAGAAGCCGCCGCGGCATGTTTACCCTCAAGGGTTATATAGCCGTTATCAGCAACAAAGTCAATGCCCTTCTTCTTACCGGGAGGGCGCGTTCTGCCGTTATGCCGGCGAAGAGACCAGGGAGAGAAAGGACTACTCTTTAGAGGTCCTGTAGGCCTCCGGCTTTTTAGGCCCGTTCTTTATGAGGTCCATTATCATGACGGTCGATGACTGGTCTGCCCATTCCCTCGGCCCCCAAACCTTTTCGGCTATGACCCCGTTCTGGTCGATGATGAAGGTCTCGGGCACGCCCGTGGTCTTGTAGGTCTCCTTCATGGAGCCCTTTCTGTCGTGGAGGACGGGGAATGTTATCTTGTATTTCTTTACGAACTCGCTGACGACCTCGGGGCCGTCCTTATCGACGCTGACGGCGAGGATCTCGAACGGAGTGCCCTTGAGGCTCTCATAGAGGGCCTGCATGGAGGGCATCTCGTCCTTGCAGGGCTGACACCATGTCGCCCAGAAGTTCAGGAAGACCACCTTGCCGCGGTAGTCCTTGAGGCTTACCGGCTTGCCGTTCAAGTCAGGGAGCGTGAAGTTTATCGAATCAGTCCCCGCCTTTACCGGCTCAAAGCTCCTCTTCTGCCCCATCACGACGAAGATTACGACGGCGACGACGACTGCGACAAAGCCGATGATCGCTGCCTTAGGCAACCCCGCTTCTTTTTCGTTATCATTTTGCCCCATGTGCGGTCGTCCACTTTCCTGTTTTTTTATTCTCTCTTAGGGTCTAATACCCCGCAAGCCTTGGCTATCGCTTTACAAAAGACCTTTTTGCGCGCTACCGCGCGCTTCGGGGCGATTGCTCCTCGCTTGCAAGCCCTCTCGCAACGAATACAGAGGCTTGCTCGCTTGCTTTCCTTTATGCTCGCTTCGCAATACCCCTGGTGTTTTGTTAAAAAATACAAAAGACCTTCTGAAACAGGACATTGACTGTTTTCAGATACCCCGGAGCAAGCTACGGGGAGGTTCATTTTCGACGGCATCAACACCCCCTCTGCCGCCCCACGCTTCTCCGGGCTTTATGCGTACGCGTGGAGACCCGGCAGGATGAAGCTTACTCCCCAGTAGAGGAATATGACCGCCAGGAAGCCCGCTATCGACAGATACGCCGCCCTCTTGCCCTTCCAGCCCCTTGTGACCCTGGCGTGCAGGTACGCTGCGTATATGAACCAGGTGATAAGCGACCAGGTCTCCTTGGGGTCCCAGCTCCAGTACGTGCCCCACGCGTAGTTGGCCCATACGGCCCCGGACACGATGCCAACGGCCAAAAACGGGAAGCCCCAGGCAATCGACCTGTAGCTCAGTTCGTCCAATATGCGCGAATCCGGGAACGCGTCGACGAACGAGTTGGGTTTGCTGCTGACCTCGAACTTCTCCTTTATTACGAAGATGATGGACAAGCCGAAGGAGATGGCGAAACCGGCGTATCCGACGAATGTGGTGAATACATGGAAGTCAAGCCAGCCGATGGCGTACTTTTCGAGCCCGAACGGGGCCAGCGCGCTCATGAGCCAGTGCCACTTGTTCTGCAGGGCCGGGTTTAATGGCTCAACGCTCTTGAACCTGTACGGCAGGAGCGAGGCCGAGAGCATGGCCAGAAACTCTATCGTCATGACGACCGAGCCTATGACCTTGAACTTGTGCCTGTACTCCATGATGAGATACCCGAGGTTCGTTGCCCATACGAAAAGCATCATCGACTCATAGAGGTTCGAGAAAGGCGCGTGCCCGGACTCGGAGGCCCTCGATATCAGTATCATGGTGGTGGAGCCCAGGGCGACAAAGCACATGGCCGTAGCCGTCTGGCCGAGCCATTTTTTCTTGAAGACCCAGTGCCCGAGGTACAACAGGGCCGTTATCAGGTAAAACGCGAATGAAAAGGTGAAAAACATCAAGGATAGAATCATTATCTCCTCCGGGGATAACCGTCTAGTCGGATGTTACCGAATCGACTATTTCTTTCAGGTCTTTTTCCAGTACGAAGTTATTTTTATTTATCATGCCGCCGATCTTTACTTCGGTGGACTTGCCGCTGTCTTTAACCTGGACCCATATCCTCCTGTGAAAGACGAAAAAAGCGAGGTAGAACCCGATGCCCATGACGATGGAGCCGGCCCAGACGATGTTGGTGCCCGGGTCCTTGTTTATGGAGAGCCCCGAGTACATCGTCGGCTTGAAAGTGACGAAGACCAGGTCATCGTCGGCGTTCGGGATGGCCGGGAAGATGCCCGGGTACTTCATGAAGAGCCAGGGCGTGGACACGAGCCTATCGCCTTCGTAGACCTCGAGTCTTACGGCAGGGTTGCTGGCTTCCGGGCTCTTGGAGTATACCTGGTTGGTCTTCTCGTCATATGCGAAGTCCGCGGTGTAGCCTACGACCTTTACCGAGTATTTGCTATCCGGTATCTTCGTGAGAGTCTCCCACGGTATGACGACCGGCTTTTCGGGCGTGTCCTTGTTCTTTTTCTTCAGTGAGAGCCTGGCGTCCTCGACCTTGCTCCAGGCCATGCCGTAGCTGGACTGGTAAAAGCGCACACCCTTGTAATAGAGGGGCTCGTTGACCCAGATCTGCTTCTGCATCACCTCTTTGCCGTTCTCGATGACCGACAGGAGGCTGTTGTACTGCCTTATCTGGCCTGATTCGTAGTAGTCGATCCAGAACTTGTTGAGCTTTACCTCAAAATCCGCCTTGGGCATAGAGAGGGTCCCGCCTACGTAGACGGCTTTGTAGTCCTTGTAACCGGCGAAGCTTCCGACTATCGCGCCCAGAAGTATCAGAAGAAGGCTTATGTGGGTGAAATCCGAGCCGAGCCTTCCCACGGCGCCCTTCCACGCGTAAAAACACCAGTCCCCCCTGGAGCCCAGGGTGACGAACTTGAACTTCTTCTTCCTTAACGCCGCCTCCATCCGTGCCTTCACGGCATCGGAACCGGCGGAGACGGTTACTGTCTGGTTATTCGAGAACCTCTCTATGAGTTTTGAGTCGAACTTGCCCTCCGGCTTGTGGTTGAGGAGGGATTTCCACTTGGGAGGAAACCTCTCGAACGTGCATACGATGATGTTTACGGCCAGAAGGGTCAGAAGCGCCAGGAACCACCACGAATGGAACAGGTCGTTGGCGTGTACGTATACTATGAACTTGGTCCACTTCTCGCCGTAAGCCGCGACGTAGTTCTCGACCGGCTGGTTCTGTTCGACCACGGTGCCGAATATCGAGACCACCGCCAGCGTGATAAGAACAGTGAGCGTAAGCTTTAACGAGTTTAAAAAATACCAGATACTGCCCTTGTACCAGGGTTTATTGCCCTCCATATACCCGCCTACCTCTTTCGATTATTCCGCATTGGATTTGTCTTACTTCTTGTTGATCTGAGCCAGAAACTCGGAGGCCGCTTTTCCAACCTGGCTTTCGGGGTTTAAGGCTTTTGCCTTCTCCCAGGCCGCCCTGGCGCCGTTAAGGTCCCCCATCCCGTAAGCCAGTATGAACCCCTTGGTGAGCCATATCCTCTGATGGTAAGGGTTCTTCTTAATCCCCTCCTCGATGTAATTGAGGCCTCCGGCGGGATTGCCGAGATAGTGCAGGGAGAGACCGAGGTCGTTGAATATGTCCGCCTCGGCGGGCTTGAACTCAAGGGCTTTCTTGTAATAGGTCACCGCCTCTTCGAAGCGCTTGGCGTCAAAGTACGCGTCCCCGAACTTCTGCAGGACATCCGGGTCGTTAGGCTTGGCCGAGAGGCGCGCCTTGAGGTCGGTTATCAGCGGGGAATCCATCGCCGGCGCGGTTGTGACCATGGCGCCGGGTTCCTTGCCGGCGTTCGATACTTCCTGTTTCTGTGTTTTCGAGCAGCCGGTCAGGGTCAATACGGTCACAGACCCCAAGAGCGCTGCAGCGAATGCGATTTTCCTGATCAAAAGCGGCTCCTTCATCCGTATTGGTGTTAGCGCGCGAATCTGGCGTCCACGGCGCCTCTTATGGTCTTTATGTCTTTACCCTGCTTGTATAGCTCAGAGGCCATGAAGGCCTCGTTCATGCAGATGTCGCAGTGAGCGGCGTGCTCGTCGACATAGCAGGTAAGCAGGCTCTTGTGGCTGAAGTGTTTTTTGCAGTCACAGTAACAATACAGGCTGTCCAGGACCTCGGGTATTTCCCTGGCTATCTGGTAGGCCCTTGCCGTCTCGCCGGTAAAATCCGACGGCGACAGCGTCGCCCGTGTCTCGCCACCCCTGAGGCTCTTTACATCGGTCCTGGAGCTGCAAGAGGCAACTGAGAGGAGAAGCCCCAGGGCCAAGAATAATATCGGAGCAAAAACGATTTTCTTTAATTCCTTTGCCGTTGCCATGCGCATAGATACCGCCTGTATTCTCTTCTTTTTCAAGGCACTTGCAGACTTGTGTAATGATACCAGACTTGGATTAAAAACAAATTAAGATATTATTAGTTATTTTTTAGAAACAGGCTCAAATGCCTGTAAATACCGGAGTACAGACCAAACCTCACTTCGAGTTTAGCCTGTCAAACCCGGTTTTTTGACTGATTATTTCGGGGCTGAAACGGCGGGCGGAGCGAAGAATCAGCCTGCCTGCCTGGGCAGCGAGGCGTAGAAGTTCTTTTTTGTCACCTGCTCTTCCATGCCGGAGAGGATACACCCGGTCGGGCACCTCCTGGTGGACTCGTCGTTCTGCGGGGCAAGAGAGTAGTTCACGACCGCGAGGTTGTCCTTTATGGTTATGCCGCCCTGGACGCTGCAGTCCTTGACGCAGAGCGAACAGGCGATGCACGCCACGCCGCAGACCTTCTTGGCGTGCGCTCCCCTGTCCCTGCTCCTGCAGTATACAAAGAGCCTGTGGTCCTCTGGGTGCATCTCGATTATGTCTCTGGGACAGGCCCTCGCGCACGCGCCGCACCCTACGCACCTGTCGTAAAAAACGACAGGCAGGCCGTTAGAGTTCATAGCCATCGCGTCGAACTTGCACGCGTCCACGCACTCGCCGTAGCCCAGACACCCGTAGGTGCAGCTCTTGTCCCCTCCGGTAAGGTTTGCGGCGGTGCATGTTGCCTCTCCCCTGTAGGTGGCCCTTCTCTCGGACTCGGCGTACCCGCCCTTGCAGAGCACGACGGCGAGCATCCTTTTGTGTTCAGCGGCCTCTACACCGAGCATCTCCGCTATTTTGGCGACGGTCTCCATGCCGCCGGCCACGCACGCGTTCTGGGGCGCTTCGCCCGAAACGAGCTTTTCAGCGAGCATCCTGCACCCTGGGTATCCGCACCCGCCGCAGTTGGAGCCGGGGAGTAACCCGAGCATCGCTTCTATCCTGGGGTCCTCCTGGACCTGGAACTTCTTATCGGCGAAGGCCAAAAAAACGGCCAGACCCGCGCCCAGGACACCCATGCTTATAGCTGATATTATGAGCAATAACCCCATGTCCACCCCTACCCTCTTATAAGGCCGGCAAAACCCATGAAAGCCAGGGCCATCATGCCGGCTATTATCAATGTTATGGATATGCCCTGAAAGTGCCTGGGAACGTCAGCGAACTCAAGCTCTTCCCTTATGCCCGACATCATCAGTATTGCCATGGTGAAGCCTACCCCGGTGGCGAACCCGAAGATGATCGACTCGATATAATTATATTCACGCAAAACCATGAAAAGCGCAAGGCCCAAAACGGCGCAGTTGGTCGTGATGAGCGGCAGGTAGATCCCCAGGGCCCTGTAGAGCGTGGGGCTTGATTTCCTGATGTACATCTCGACGAACTGTACGAGCGCGGCTATGACGATGATGAAGGCGACATACTCAAGGAAAGGCACATTGAACTTCACGAGCAAATAGGTGTATATGGGCCAGGTAGCCGCCGCCGTCAATGTCATGACGAAGGTGGTGGCCAGCCCCATGTTCAAGGCGTTCTCGGTCTTGTTAGACACCCCCAGAAACGGGCATATCCCCAGGAAGTAGGTGAGGACGAAGTTATTGATCAAGGAGGCCGATATGAATATGAGTATTAGCTTCATGGTTTCTCCTTAAGGGTTGGTCCCGGCGGCGGTTTTTCTGTGCGAGATGTAGTTGACAAGCGCCACGAGACCGCCGAAGACAAGAAACGCCCCGGCCGGGAGTATCATCACTATCCAGGGCTCGAACCATTCTCCGAGCAGCTTGAAGTTCACGAAGCTTCCGAACCCGAGCATCTCCCGTATCCCGCCCATCACCGCAAGGCTAAGGGTAAAACCTATCCCTATCCCCAGCGCGTCCATCAACGAAGGCATGACCGGGTTTTTCTGGGCGAACCCCTCGGCCCTGCCGAGCAATATGCAGTTGACCACGATAAGCGGCACATAGGGTCCGAGCGCCTTTGAGATCGGCGGGAACATGGCCGCCAGGAACATATCGGCCAGCGTGACAAAGAGCGCGATGATGACGACATAGAGCGCGATCCTTACCTGGGAAGCGACATACTTTCTTATGGCGGACACTATGAGGTTGCTGCATATGAGGACGAAGAGCGTTGCAAGCCCCATAGCCACCCCGTTTATGACCGAGTTAGTCACGGCCAGGGTCGGGCATGTGCCGAGCACCAGCCTGAACGGCGGGATGTCCTGCCAGAGACCCTTTTTGAACTCGTACCAGAGTGTCGGTGTATTGTCAACCATCGTCATGACCTCATTGTTATAAATACCGTTTTACAGCCGTGGTACTTTCATCTGCGAGCGGGGCTTGACCTGTTATCCTCGCCTTTACAGACGGGGAGTTCCCGCTGAATTTAAAGACTACTTCTGATGTTCCTTTGATTCGGCAGAGGCGGGCTTTGCCTGCTCGCCCATTTTGATCATCTCGTCTTTCGGGAATGTCTTCAATACCCTGGCAACGGCGTTATTGATATTGGTGACAACCGCGTTGGAAGAGATGGTCGCCCCGGTGATGGCCTGTATCTGGTTAGGCTTCTCGGGTTTCCTGTTCTTGATATACTCTACCTTCGGGGTTATCTCGATATTTTTGAACTGGTCTTCAAACGCCGGCTCGCTGATCCTGTTTCCGAGTCCAGGTGTTTCCACCTGGTCAAGTATCTTTATCCCTTTGAGTTTAAGGTAGTCGAGGTTAAGGCCTACCATTACCCCAATGTTACCCTGAAAGCCTCCCCCGTCGGCCTTGAAAGCTATACCGACCGGCTGCCCGGATGCGTCAATGCCTTCGTATACTGTGAGCTTTTCCTTGCCGACGGTCTTTTCAAGCACCTTGTAGTCCTTTGCCTCGGGCAGTACCACAAAGATCGACTCCTTGAGCTCCTTCTCCTTGTTTATCTGGATAAGAGGGTCGAATACATGAAAGGCACCCGCAAGAATGACGCCCGAGACAACCCCGACCACAGTCAGGTTGAGAAACATTTTAGCGAAACTGTTCAAACCCTTGCATCCTCCGGGATCTTAAAAATGCCTTAAAAACTAAGATTGTTCCGTTTTTATCTCTCCGAAGACCTTAGGCCTCGTATGCTTGTTAAGAAGCGGCACAAAAGCGTTCATAAAGAGTATCGAATACATCACGCCTTCGGGAAGCCCCCCGAGAAGCCTGATAATGACGGCCATCGCGCCGCCTAATACCACGAATATCCACTGGCCCAGGGGCGTCACCGGGGAAGTGACCATGTCTGTGACCATGAACCACGCGCCGAGCATCGCGCCCCCGGCGAAGAGATGGAAGAGCGGGCTTGGGTACCTGGCCGGGTCCGCCAGCCAGAAAGCGCCTCCGACGACCGCCATGGAGCCCAAATACCCCAAAGGAAGCTTCCAGTTTATGTACCCCTTGTAGCGTAAATACAGTCCGCCTAAGAGTATCGCTATGACGGAGGTCTCGCCCATGGAGCCGGCGACATTACCGACAAAAAGGTCCATCAAAGGCGTCAGCTTACCCTCAAACTTCATAAGGGCCAGAGGTGTGGCGGCGGATACCGCGTCCACGGCGTGGCCGACGGTCCTGGGGCTGGTCCAGGTGGTTATAAGGACCGGGTATGTGGCCTGCATGAACGCCCTTCCAAGGAGCGCCGGGTTGAAGATATTGAAGCCCAGCCCCCCGAACAGCTGCTTGCCGACGACGATCGCGAAAAACGAACCGAGGAAAGCGCCGAAGACGGGAAAACTCGGCGGAAGCGTAAGGGCCAGGAGCATGCCCGTTATTATGGCGCTGCCGTCGTATACCGTTACGGGCTTTTTCCTTATCTTCTGCATCCAATACTCGGAGAGCATGCAGGAGGCGACGCATACCAGGACGAGCAGCAAGGCCCTGAAGCCGAAGAAGTAGACGCTGGCGGCAACGGCAGGGAAAAGGGCCATGACGACCGTATGCATGATCTTCGGCACGCTCTCGGTATTTAAAAAGTGCGGCGAAGAAGATACGATGAGCTTCTCGGCTTTGGGACCGGCTGCTGAAGCGGCCTTCGTTTCCGTATTTTCGGTTGTCTTATCTGTCATAATCTCTCTTAATAGCGTACTGACAGGGTGTTGAGGAAGCCTCTTGAGAAAACCTTTGCAAACAGTGCCCTGCGGACGGCGGATAAAAGTTGCGCAACTTTTTGCTCCTGAGGAAGTAACCTCAGAAGGAATCGTTTTTAAATCCGCTGACCGCCAGGTCCTCCCGGCGCCCTGTTATTTCTTTGCCCTTGCCGCCTCGATGCGCACCCGCAGTTTACCGACCCTTATCCACTGGAGCAGTGGTCTCTTCGATGGGCAGACATACGCGCAGCAGCCGCACTCTATGCAGCTTAGCCCTGCCCAGTCCTTGAACTCGGCGACCCTCGCGGTCCTGCCGTAATCCCCGAGCCTGTACGGCATGAGCGCCATCGGGCAGACCTCCACGCAGCTTGCGCACCTGATGCAGGGGTCGTACTTCAACGGTTTTATAGAAGCGGCCGTTAGTACGGTTATGCCGGAGGTGCCCTTGAGTACCGGCACGGTGAGCGTGGTCTGGGCTACTCCCATCATCGGCCCGCCGTTCAAGACCTCCATCTCGGCGTCCCCGGCAAGGCCTCCGCACTGGTTGATGACCTCCTCGAAGGTCGTGCCTATGCGGACCTTTAAGTTCTTCGGTTCCTTAATGCCGTTGCCGCTTACGGTGACTATCCTCTCGATGAGGGGCTTTTTATGGTTTATCGCCTCGAATATGGCGGCCGCGGTGCCGACGTTATTTACGACGACGCCGACATCCAGCGGGAGCCTTCCGGTCGGGACCTTTCTGTTGAGGGCGGCCTTTATGAGCATCTTCTCCGCGCCCTGCGGGTACTTCGTCTCAGTGACTATTATCCTTATGTCGGAGTGGCCGCCTGCCGCCTTTTTAAGCGCCTCTACGGCGTCAGGCTTGTTCTCTTCCACGCCTATAAGGCCGTTTGCGGCCCCTGTGGCCTTCATGAGGGCGCGTAGCCCCCAGACGACCTTATCCGTCTCCTCGATCATTATCCTGTGGTCGGCGGTAAGGAACGGTTCGCACTCGCAGCCGTTTAAAAGGACGGTATCTATGGCCTTGCCTTTCGGAGGCGCCAGCTTCACGGAGGTCGGGAATGCCGCCCCTCCCATGCCTACAATGCCTGCGTCCCTTATCGTGTCGCGGATGAACTCCGGGGTAAGGGCCGATGTGTCCATGGGCGCGCCCCCGGCCTTCCATTCCCTCGAGGTGCCGTCCCCGTCGATGATGACCGAGAGGACCCTTGAGCCGTTGGGGTGCTCTGCGAGGTCTACATCCTTGACTTTTCCGTTTATGCTTGAATGGACGGGTGCGGATACGAAGGCCTGTACATCGCCTATCTTCTGGCCTTCCTGCACGGCGTCACCCTTTTTAACGAGCGGCTGACAGGGCGCTCCGGCGTGCTGCTGCAGGGGGATGATGACGGTCTTCGGCAGCGCCGCCGTCTCCACCCTCATGGAGGAGGTCAGTTCCTTATAATAAGAGGGGTGTATGCCCCTGTCGAATGTTTTGTGTCCCATAAGTTTTAAGCGGTCCCGAAGTGATACTATTTTTTATCTCTGTTGGTCAAGCTTTTTCTTGAAGAGATTGCTGCCGAATAACATAAAAAAACCGCCATGGTAAAGAGCCGCAGCTTTAAGCTCCTTGCCCAGACGGTCGACCGGTCTTGCCATATGCTTATCGATCTTCCGCTCCCAGGTGGTGACCACCTTGATTTCGTCAGTCACGGAAGATTACTCTGTACGCATGATAATTTAAAAATATTATAAAACCGCGCCGTTGTCAAGGAGATTGTCGTAACAATCGCCCCCCGGCGGCGCCGTCAATCCTTGCTTAAAAACCCTTTTATAACATAGAATAGGGTCAATAAAATGCCCGTCACCACAAGGAATACGCTGAAAGCGGCTATCGGGAATACGGATTCGGCCGCCCCGTCCATACCCAGTGCCGGGGTCCTGAAACCCATTATTATCCATGAGAAGGGATAGAAGAAGCCGCCTATCCCTACACATGCCGAGGCCAGGGTCTTGATCTTTACCGGGGCCTTGATGAGCGAGAGCGTGAGCGATACGCATATTGCAAGAAGGCCCAGGCCCATCGCGTGCAGGTGCCCCCTTGTAAGCCTTTCGTGGGCGGCCTCCATCCATGGGGTGTCGTGACCGTGGTGGTTGACCGCGCGCTGCGCGCTCGCATCAATGGGCCCGCCCGATGGCGCTCCGTCATGGGTGTGCTCCATGGAAGCCGGTGAACCGTGGTCATGGGCCGAATGGTCGTGCGCGGCGTCATGGTCTTGCGCGGAGCCGTCATGCGATGAGTGGTCGTTGGCGCCTGTTGAATTTATCACGAACTTGTTCTCGATGACCGACATCGCGCTGTCGTTAAGCCTCTTGTGAATACTATCGTGGTTTACGGTCAGGTTGACCGCCCATACCACCCCGAAAAGCAGGCTCAGCAGCCCGAGTATCAATCCTATGCCAACGGGTCTAAGAAACGGCTGCATATTTTACCCCTCCTGATTGTACGCATTGCGGGTCGTTAAAAAAGCCTCTGTTTTTCAACGCGAGGCGCGGTCTTCGCGACAAGGCGGTATCTTCGTTCTCAAAGACGGCTGTTTGAGTCTTTCAACGGACTGCTAACGGTTTCTCGGCATCTCGTCGAGGCGGACCTTCACAAAGACCACCTTCCTGTTCCTGATTATCCTTAAGGTCACTGTACGGCCCACCTCGTAGTCCTCCATGATGTCGTTGAACTCATCCATCGATTTCAAAGGCCTGCCGTCTACGGCCGTTACAAGGTCCCCGCCCTCGGCAATGACGAGGTTGCCGATCCTGACATTCCTCAAAGCGCCCTTGAGGCCGGCCTTCGCCGCCGGGCTGTCCCTGAATATATCGGCCACAAGGACCCCTGCGGACGGCAATCCCAGTATCCCGGCGTCCTCGGCGTCGATGGACTGTCCGCTTATCCCCAGCCATGCCCTCGCAACATACCCTTTGGAGAGGAGCTGGGGCAGGACCTTCTTGACGCTGTTTACCGGGATGGCGAAGCCTATCCCGATACTGCCCTCGACGGTTGAGAATATGGCCGTATTGACGCCTATCATCCTGCCGGAACTGTTCAGAAGAGGCCCGCCTGAGTTCCCGGGGTTTATCGCGGCGTCGGTCTGGATAATACCCCTTATGAGCCTGCCGTTTGGAGCCCTCATCGTCCTTCCCAGCGAGCTTACGACTCCGACGGTAAGCGTCCTCTCAAGGCCGAAAGGATTGCCTATGGCAAGGGCCTTCTGCCCGACCTTGAGGTTTGACGAATCGCCGAACGCGACCGGGGTGAGCTTTGCTTCCGGGGGGGTTATCTTTAAGACCGCTATGTCGGAGCCGGGGTCCTCCCCTACGACCTCAGCCTTGTATCTGGAACCGTCAAAGAGGGTCACATCGAGGGACTTCGCTCCCTCGATGACATGGTAGTTTGTTATGATGTGTCCGAGCCTGTCTACCATGACCCCGGAGCCGGAGCCTGTAGAGGGCGTGGGGTTGTAGAAAAAGTCGTAGGAGACGGAGGTGGTGACGATATTGACGACCGAGCGGCCAGCCTCCCCGTATATCCTCGTGTTCTCATCCTCATCAGCCGTCAGGGCGAAAAGCGGCCTTACGGTAAAGACCGCGATGATAAGGACCATATAATATGTCAGTGCCGACACCCTGTTGGTTCCGCGCATAATGGCTTTATAAAGACAGATTTCCCATGAAAAGATTTTACAGTTGTGATATGAGAGACGCCGGATTCCGTGACCAAGGTCAAGGGAACCCGGCCACATATTTTATACAATAAAAAGGGCGCGATGTCCATCCGGCATAATAAAGAGACGCCAAGCCCGCGTCGGACGGTCTTGCCGGAGCGCCTGAGACTGTTTTCTTCAAACCATAAAATTGTTATAATACCATCGCATTACTAAATTACTCCAAGAGGTATGATACGAATGAAAAAAATCCATACCGTCATCTTACTGCCGTTGCTACTGACCCTCTTTTTAGCGGCAGACTCACCGGCCGCGAGCCAGTTCCGGCAGGACTACATCAAGGCACTCGACCAGAATAACTTTACGGCCCTTGAGTACTACGGCAGAACGGGCAAGAAAGAGCTGCCCGTCGAGGTCAGGGCCCTTTTAAAAGAGGCCAGGGAGGCTGAAGTCTTCGACGACAGGATGCACCTCATGGACATAGCCGCCTCCATGGCCGGCATGTACCGGCACTGGCACGGAGACGCAAACCTGCTGGCCGAGGTCGAGGCGTTCATGAACGAAGAGATCAAAAAAGAGAACGCCAGAATAGCCGAGTTTGAGAAGTGGAACAGGTACGAAACACTCCCCGGGAATCTCGTCTTCAGGGAGCGCATGGCGCAGATGGAGGCCAGGGGGCTCTCTCCGGTACTCTTCCCCCACTGGGTCCACAGGCTTAACTACGAGTGCAAGGCCTGCCACCAGGGGCTTTTCACGATGAAGCGCGGCGTAAACGCGATAACCCAGGCTAATATCACCGAAGGCAGACAGTGCGGGGCCTGCCACAACGGGACGGTCTCGTTCAGCGCGAAAGAGAACTGCGAGCGGTGCCACAGGGCCGGCAAACCCGGCGACGACACGCTCCTGATACCCGAAAAATACGACCTTAAAAAGATCAAGGAGACCGCCGCGAGGGTCGGGTCCGCATGGAACCCGGAGAAGCTCAAGGACGGCAAGTTCCCTCTTGACCGTCTGGGCTTCATCGACTGGTCAGCCATGAAGGATAACGGAGTATATACCCCACTTAAAGCAATCGAAAAGGGCTACAGGGAGGAACTACGCGACAACACCATCTACTACGAGCCGAAGATGACCTTCATAAAGGGAGTTCTCTTCAGCCACAAGACGCACTCAACGAGGGCGGAGTGCGCGTCATGCCATCAGGATCTCTTCAAGGACACCCTCGGGGGCAACCCCGCCACGATGATGGATATGTCAACCGGGGCCTCTTGCGGGGCCTGCCACGGCAAGACCGCCTTCAAGCTCGCCGACTGCAACAGGTGCCATACCGTCACCCAGGGCGCTCCGGTCGAAGGCGCGCTTAAAAGGACGCCGCCGCCCGCGGGGAAATGAACCATCCCCGCTAAACTTGCAGCTGGATATCTTATACTCTACAACATCATTGCAAGGGGCGCTGCGGAATATTACCCTGAGTGGGAATAAGTTTTTTGAATGAAATGCAGACCGGCGGGGCCGATCCAGCCCCGCCGTCCTTTATTTACGCTTATGGTTCAGACCTCTTTTTCAAGGTCTTCGTACCTTCTCCACCTGTAAGGCAGGTCTATGATCGTGCCGGGCTCCCTGATCGTTACGAGCGCTTTGAAGGCGCTACGCAATACCGTCATCTGCTGCTCTACCCTGCCGGGCTCACCGAACGGATGGCCCATCGGCCATTTTACGAATACGGCTCTGGGCGCCTTGACCTCTTCCGTGAACTTCCTGACTATGGAGACGGCGATGGTGGGAATGCCCTCCCTCTCAATCTCTCTCTGGATCAGTCCGACGGACCGATTGCAGAGTCCTCATCCGGGTGTCAGGAGCGCTACGTCCACGCCGTCCTTCTTAAGCTTCCTCGCCACCTCCGGCGCGGTCTTCCTTATGAGCGTGTCTATGTAGGGGCCGTCTATGTGGCCCATGAAGCCGTAGTTGGTCTCCGAAAGCCCGCCTATCTCCCCGGCCTCCGCCATCTCTCTCAGTCTGTCGATCGGGAATACGATGTTCAAGTCCCTGTCGGCGTCAGCGTGGTCGTAGTAGTCGTGGGTTATCGTGTACTCTTCCCTTCTGGCCGAGGCCGGAAGCTCCCTGTAGGTAGGGTCCCCCATCTTATCGAGCATGTCAAAGGGTTTTTGATTTTTGAGGTGCACCCCAGCGGTCGTTACTATGGCGACCTTCGATGAGGAGAGCCCCTTAGTAAAAGGCGTCCACGGGACCCCGGCCTCCCCTCTCCAGATGGTCTTGTTCGTGACCCGCTCAAGAAGCCAGGGGAAACGGGTCAGCACCCTGGCGATAAGGCGGTTTTTAAGTCTGCCTGAAAATCCCCGCATCAAAATATCCCCGCTTTCTTCTGAAGGTCCCGGATGTATGTGATGACCAGCTCCACCTCGTCTTTAGAGACGCCTTCGATTTTGGGCATGTCGCCGAAGGCCCAGTGGTGCGCCCTTACCCCCTTATCGACTGCCCACCGGAAGGTGATGTCGGCATGGTGGTTCGGATGATAGAACCTGTGGACAAGCGGCGACCCCTTGTCAGTGCCCGTCGCATTCTCACCGTGGCACTTTACGCAGTGCGCCCCGAATACGGCTTCGCCCTGTGAGATTGTATCAACGGTTTGAGATTCTGTTTCGGCCCCGAGGCCCGACGCCGTGATGAGAAGGACGGCGGCTGCGGCAAATAAGTACCTCAAATCAAAACCCCTTTCACGATCTAGTTTGCGGAGATGAGTATAGTACCTTTCCGGGCTGAATGCCATTGTTTTAGCGAGTCGCTGAAAAAGCCGTTGATGTCATTGCGGGGAGCGCTTTTGCGCGACGAAACGGTCCAACAGTACCGCCTCACTTCGTTCGCAGTGACGGCCGCGTGAGTTTTCAAGCCACCTGTCGGGAGGCGCCGAGCGGGGATGAGAACCTCTTTAGCCTCAGGGCGTTCGTGACGACCGTGACCGAAGAAAGCCCCATGGCGGCGGCCGCCAACATCGGGTTTAAGAGCACCCCGTAGAACGGGTACAATACCCCGGCCGCTACCGGTATGAGAAGGATATTGTAGAAGAACGCCCAAAAGAGGTTCTGCTTGATGTTCCTTATCGTGGCCCTCGACAGCGCTATCGCCGTGACGATAGAGCGCAGGTCCCCGCCGATAAGAGTTATGTCCGAGGCCTCCATCGCCACATCCGTCCCCGTGCCTATGGCTATGCCGACATTCGCCTGCGCCAGAGCCGGGGCGTCATTGATCCCGTCGCCGACCATCGCCACGGTCCTGCCCTCGTCCTGAAGCTTTTTGACCTCCCTGGCCTTGTCTTCGGGAAGTACCTCTGCGAGGACACTGTCCACACCGAGGGTCTTTGCCATAGCCGCGGCCGTCCTTCTGTTGTCTCCGGTTATGATGGCCACTTCGAGGCCCATCGCCTTGAAGGCGGCTACCGCCTCCTTCGAGTTCTCCTTTAGAGTATCGGCGACGGCTATGAGGCCCGCGGCTTGCCTGTCGAGGGCCACGAACATCGGCGTCTTGCCCTCGTCAGAGAGCCTTCCGGCCTCCCTCTCAAGCCCGGAACACTCTACCCACCTATCTTTCATAAACTTAAGGTTTCCAAGGAGAACCTCTTTGCCCTCGACCGCGGCCGAGATGCCGTGGCCGGGGACCGCCGAGAAGGCCGCCGGGTCTTTCAGGGTCAGTGCCTTCTCCTTGGCCTTGTTTACTATCGCCTCGCCTAAAGGGTGCTCCGATCCCTTCTCCGCCGAGGCGGCGTAGAAAAGGACGCTCTCTTCGGTCCATTTGGCCGAAGCTATCAGGTCTGTGACCGTCGGCTCACCCCTTGTAAGGGTGCCGGTCTTGTCGAGCACTATAGAATCGAGCTTGTGGGCCGTCTCCAGCGACTCCCCTCCCCTTATGAGTATGCCGTTCTCGGCGCCCTTGCCCGTGCCGACCATGATCGAGGTAGGGGTGGCAAGCCCCATCGCGCACGGGCAGGCGATGATGAGGACGGCGATAGAGTTCAACAGGGCGTAGGTGAAGGCCGGGGCCGGGCCGAAGAAGTACCAGACGATGAAGGTCAGCGCGGCCACGATGATGACGGCCGGGACAAACCAGCTCGCTATCACATCGGCCATGCGGGCTATCGGGGGTTTACTCCCCTGCGCCTCCTCGACCATCTTTATTATCTGCGCGAGAGTCGTCTCTTTGCCTACTCTAGTCGCCCTGAACCTGAACGACCCTGTCCTGTTTATCGTTGCGCCTATTACCTCGGCCCCTTTCCCTTTCTCTACCGGCAGGCTCTCGCCGCTTATCATCGACTCGTCGATCGAGGAGTGGCCTTCGACCACTACCCCGTCTACGGGTATCTTCTCGCCGGGCCTCACTATAATAATGTCGCCGACGACTACTTCCTCGGCCATTATGTCCAGCTCCAGGCCGCCGCGCACTACCCTGGCGGTCTTTGGCTTCAACCCGATGAGCTTCTTTATCGCCTCGCTCGCCTGCCCCTTCGCCCTCAGCTCAAGGAGGCGCCCGAGGAGTATCAGGGCTATTATCACCGTGGCGGTGTCGAAGTAGACCCCGCCCCCGCCCATGGCCCCGCCGGAGGAGAAGAAACCCGGCAGGAAGGTTACGGCCGTACTGTAGAAATAGGCCGCCGATGTGCCTACGGCTATCAGGGTGTTCATGTCGGTCGTGAAATGGCGGGCGGCGGCGACAGCGCCCCTGTAGAACCTCATGCCGCTATAGAACTGCACCGGGGTGGCGAACAGGAACATGGCGAGGTTGTTTTTAAGGAGCGCCGGCACCCACGCGAAGTACTCGCCCGTGGCGCCGAGCATCACAGGGATGGAAAATACCGCGGCGAAGAAGAACTCGAATTTTAACCTGTTGAACTCCTCTCTCCTGGCCCTCGCGTCCCTCTTTAAGAGGTCCTCCTCTTCGGCCATGCCTGTGGCCTTGTAACCCAAAGAGTTGACGGTCTTTATAAAGTCTTCTACCGTCGCCATCGACGGCAGATAGCGTATGACCGCCTTCTCCGTGGCGAAGTTGACGGTTGCGCTCACCACCCCTTCCATCGCGTTCAACCCCTTCGATATCTTCTCGACGCACGAAGCGCAGCTCATCCCCTCTATCGGGAGTACCACGCTTGCGGCCCCGGCGCCGTAGCCGAGTTCTTTTACCGTCTTTATGAAGTCGTTTATGTGGACACGGTCAGGGTCGTAGGAGACGGTGACCTTTTCGGCGGCGAAGTTGACGCTGGCATCCTCGATGCCGCTTAAGGACGAGAGCCCCTTTTCTATCTTCGCGGCGCACGACGCGCAGCTCATCCCGGTCACGGGGAACGATACCTTCTTCAGATGCTTCGAGCGGGTCTTCTCCTTCGCCTCAGGTGCTGGCCGCGCCGAAGCGCCTTTTGCGGCATCCGCAGGTCTTTCCTGTGCCCGGAGGTACTCCTCCGGGTCGCGGTCGAACTTTGTCTTGCAGTTCGGGTTGCAGAAATAATAGGACTTCCCATGGTACTCGGAGACCCCCCTGGCCTTTGATCTTACGACAGTCATGCGGCAGATGGGGTCAATGGCTGTCTCTTCGAGGTTTTCTTCCCCGGTCTCGGGGGCCCTCGAAGGCACAGTGCGGGTTTGCGCGCCTCCGGAGACAAAAGACTCCGGGTCGGCGTCAAAACGCTTCTTGCAATTTTGGGCGCAGAAGTAGATGGTCTCTCCACCGTAGACGCTCGACCCTTTGGCCCTCTCAGGGTCTACTTCCATCCCGCATACCGGGTCTCTTGCCATAGAAGCTCTCCGTTACTTTCCGTTACTTGATGACATCTATTATATCATAATATAAAGCCTGTATTCGACAGCATGTGGAATATCTGTCCCCACACTAAAAATCAAGCGATTATCACCGATTAACAGGAATTTTGTGTTGTTTAGCGTAAGTACCTGTGTTATTTTATTACATCAGGCAGTCGACTCAACCGGGAGCCACGAGAGAGTTCAAGTATGGACGAGTTCAGGATAGACAGCCACAAGCTGATGTACCATGTCGGGCGTGTCAACGATTGGTTGAGCGGAGACGACGTATACCCTATTTACGCCGAGATATCGCCCGTGGGCTACTGCAACCACAGGTGCACTTACTGCGCCCTCGACTATATGGAGTACCAGGCGCGCTACCTGCCGGCAGGCCTCATCAAGGAGAGGCTCTCCGAGATGGGACGCCTCGGCGTAAAAAGCGTCATGTACGCCGGAGAAGGCGAGCCGCTTCTCCACAAAAATATCACCGATATAATAAACCACACCAAAATATCCGGGATAGACGTCGCCGTCACCTCAAACGGCGTCCTCTTCAACAGGAAGGTCGTCGCCGAATCGCTGGCCTCCATAACCTGGATAAAGATAAGCATAAACGGCGGCACAAAAGAGACCTACGCGAAGGTCCACAGGACCAAAGAAGAGGACTTCCCCGCGGTCATAGAGAACATCAGGGAGGCCGTAAGGTTCAGGAAGGAGCACAGGCTTACGGCCACGATAGGCATGCAGATGATACTCCTTCCGGAGAATGCCCATGAGGCGGTATTGCTCGCCAACACGGCCAGGGATATCGGGGCCGACTACCTCGTCGTCAAGTCCTACTCCCAGCACTTGAAGTCCCTGACGCGGCAGTACAGGGAGCTCAGGTACAGCGACTACTACCACCTCGGCGAAGAGCTTAAAAAAATAGACGGCGGCAACTTCAGCGTGGTCTTCCGGATGAACGCCATGAAGAAGCTGGAGAGCGGGAAAAAGGGCTACGCCAAATGCCTCGCGCTCCCCTTCTGGTCGTACATCGACGCCGGGGGCGGCGTGTGGGGCTGCAGCGCGTACCTCGGCGACGAGAGGTTCCTCTTCGGCAACATCAACGATAACACCTTCGAGGAAATCTGGAAGAGCGACAGGAGAAAAAAGGCGATGGAGTTCGTCGCCAGAGAGCTCGATATCAGGGAGTGCAGGGACAACTGCCGGATGGACGAGGTCAACAGGTACCTCTGGGAGCTTCGTAACCCGTCGCTCCACGCGAACTTCATATAACACACGGGGGCCTGGATGCGGAAAGAGCTTTTGAAATACGGGATGCAGACCCTTACCAAAAATATCCTCGACCGGATGTACGCGTCGATGCTCAGGATCAGGATGTTCGAGGAGAAGATAGTCGAGCTTTACCCCGAGCAGGAGATGAAGTGCCCGGTCCATCTTTGCATAGGCCAGGAGGCGATAGCCGCCGGCGTATGCCTTAACCTCAAAAAAGACGACTACGTCTTCTCAAACCACAGGGGACACGGACACTGCCTCGCCAAGGGAAGCCCCATGAGGCCGCTCTTTGCCGAGTTCTACGGCAAGGCAACGGGCTGCTCCAAAGGCAAGGGCGGCTCGATGCACCTTGTCGACGCGGAGCGCGGGATCCTCGGCACCTCGGCGATAGTCGGCGGCGGCATCCCCATGGGCGTCGGGGCGTCTTTGGCCTCAATGCTCAAGAACGAGGAGCGCGTAACCGCGATATTCTTCGGCGACGGCGCCTACGACGAGGGGGCCTTCTACGAGTCCTTCAACTTCGCGTCGCTCAAAAAGCTCCCCGTGGTCTTCGTATGCGAGAACAACTTCTACGCCACGAACTCGCACCAGTCGGCAAGACAGCCCGGCTGCAGGATTTCGGATACGGCGGCGGCTTTCGACGCCCACGGCGTGTGCGTCGACGGCAACGACGTCATCGCGGTCTACAAGGCGGCCAGGGACTCGGTATCGAGGGCCGCAAGGGGCGGAGGCCCGTCCCTCATTGAAGCGAAGACCTACAGGTGGAAAGGCCATGTAGGTCCTGAGGCTGACTTCGATAAAGGCTCAAGGCCAAAGGAAGAACTCGATTACTGGGTGGAGCGCTGCCCCGTAAAGGCCTTCAGGGCGTTCCTCCTTGAAAAAAACGTTACGACTCCCAAAGAGATGGATGAGGTCGCTTCAGCCATAAAGGCCGAGATAGACGACGCGGTAAGCTTCGCCAGGGCAAGCCCCTACCCTGAAGCAAAAGAACTTCTTGAAGACCTCTACATCTAAGCCGATAGAAATAGATACAAGGACAAGAGATGCCCTGGACAAAGGTATACGGGAACAAGGCCGAATTTGAGAAGCATCTTGCGGGGGAACCCGGCCTGAGGGGACTCACGTACAGGGAGGCCCTCCTTGAGGCCGCCTCACAGATGCTTGCCTCGGATCCATCGGTCTTCGTCATAGGCGAAGGCGTCGATGACTCCGGCGGGGTGTTCGGCACCACGAAGGGGCTCCACCAGAGGTTCGGCAAGGACAGGGTCATGGACTCCCCTCTGGCCGAAAACGCCGTAACCGGGATCGCGGTCGGGGCGGCGGTAGCGGGGATGCGTCCGATACTCGTCCACATGCGCGTGGACTTCATGCCGCTCACCATGGACCAGATAATAAACCACGCCGCCAAGTGGCGTTACATGTTCGGAGGCAAATTGAATGTCCCGCTCGTGATCAGGAGCATCGTCGGGCGCGGCTGGGGCTCCGCCGCCCAGCACTCCCAGAACCTGCAGGCGCTCTTCGCCCATATACCCGGCCTGAAGGTCGTGATGCCATCCACCCCGTTTGACGCGAAGGGGCTCCTTAAGGCGAGTGTTTACGATGGCAACCCCGTCATCTTCATCGAGCACCGCTGGCTCTATGAGCACATGGGCCATGTCCCCGAGGAGTCCTACACCGTGCCTATCGGCAAGGGCATCGTAAGAAGGCCGGGTAAAGACGCCACTGTCGTCGGCATATCGCACATGGTCTATGAGTCGATGAAGGCCGCTGAAGAACTGATGGGCGAAGGGATCGACTGCGAGGTCATAGATCTAAGGACCATAAGGCCCATGGACACCGGCCTCATAATAGAATCGGTCAAAAAGACCGGAAGGCTTGTGGTGGCGGACACCGGCTGGAAGGACTGCGGGCCCGGAAGCGAGATCATCACCAGGGTCGTGGAAGAGGCCTTCGGCTTCCTCAAGGCCCCTGCCCGCAGGGTAAACCTTCCGGATGTCCCGACGCCGGCAAGCCCGGCGCTTGAGAAGGCCTACTACCCCGGAGCCGCCGATATCGTCTCCGCCGTAAAAAAGACGCTTGGGAAATAGAACCGCCACGGCTTATAAAGGCTCCCGGGGTTTTCAGGACAATGACACCTCCTCTACAGCGCTGCCGCGAGGTATCCATGGGTATATTCTTCAAAAACCGCCGAAAGCTCGCATTAAGCCGATTAAACGCTGCGGAAGAATGAACCACCCCGCGGCAAGCTTCGGGGTATCAAACTAACAAAAAGAGGTTGTTCTCGATCCGCCGTACGCCAGTACCCCCTCCCTTGATGTGAGGGCTGGGCTCCCGTTGCGCTCTTCCGATGCAACGGGAAGCGTGGAGGGTGAAAACATTTTTTCACACCCCTTACCCTCTCCCGGCGAGGGGGAGGATTTTGCAAGGAAACCCTCTAGCTTGCTATTGGGCATTTTGTAATTAAAATTCTCCGCCATAAATGACGGAGAATTTTGATGGTATGGAAGATCATTTGTATTTGCCACTCCTTGACCCGCCGCTAAAGCGACGGGATTGCGGAGTGGCACACCCATTCAACCCGAAGGAAATATTAAAATAATGGCCTGCAAACCTTCGATATCCATAATAGTCCCATGCCTCAATGAAGAGGGCAACCTCGGAGCGACTATAGAGTGCGTCAAGGACGCCCTCGCCTCTTCAGTAGCACTCGAAGGCTACGAGATACTCATATTCAACGACTGCTCGACAGACGGCACCGGCAGGGTCGCCGAGGAGCTGAAAAAGAGCGTGGATGGGGTAAAGGTCATCCATAACCCGAAGAACATGGGGTTCGGATATAACTATACCGAAGGCGTGAGGCTTGCGACAAAGGACTACATCATCATGGTCCCCGGAGACAACGAGATCCCCGCGGAGGCCATAAAGCGGGTATTCGC